>DATCLF010000281.1:0-24648 GCA_036564055.1 Spirillospora sp. | reverse complement strand
ATCTTCATCAGCGTGGACTTGCCGGCGCCGTTCTCACCGCACAGTGCGTGGACCTCACCGCGCTCGATGGTGAGGTTGATGTCGCGGTTGGCCACCACGCCGGGGAACCGCTTGGTGATCGATGTCAGCCGCACGGCCGGCACCTGGTCGGGCACGGACGCCTCTCCTCCTGATCTCCGGCGCCCGGCCGCGGCCGTGTCACGGGGCCGCCGCACGCGACGGCGCCCGCGGCGACGCCGCGTGCTCGGACGACCTCGCTGAAGCCTCGGCGGGCCGGGCCGTGACCGCGCGCGGGCGGCGCCGGCCGGGCCGGGGCCCGGCGCGCGGTCACGGGCGGTCCCGCGTCAGGGCTTGGTCGGCACCTTGATCTCGCCAGAGATGATCTTGGCCTTCAGCTCCTCCAGCTGCGGCTTGATGTCGTCGACGTGGCCGCCGGACGTGGCGTAGCTGACGCCGTTGGCCTTCAGGTCGTAGACCTTCGAGCCGGCCTTGAACCTGTTCTCCTTGACGCTCTTGATGAAGTCGAAGACCGCCACGTCGACGTTCTTCACCATCGAGGTGAGGATCTGGTCCTTCACCTCTTCGACGGCGGGCTGCTTGTACTGGTCGGAGTCGACGCCGATGGCCCACTTCTTCGCGGCGCCGACGGTCTTGATGACGCCGATGCCGGCCGCGCCCGCGGCGTGGTAGATGACGTCGGCGCCCTCGTCGAGCTGCCCCTGGGCGGCCTCGGTGCCGAGGCCCGTGTCCTGGAAGCCGTTGAAGTTGGGCGGCTGCGTCAGGTACTTGGCCGGGAGGATCTTGATGTCGGGCCTGACCTTCTTCGCGCCCGCCTCGTACCCGGCCTGGAACCGGTGGATCAGGGGAACGTTCACGCCGCCGATGAAGCCGATCGTGCCGGTCTTGGACTTCAGCGCCGCGGCGGCGCCGACCAGGTAGGAGCCCTCGGCCTCGGCGAAGCAGGCCGCGGCGACGTTCGGGCCCTCCACCTTGCAGCCGTCGGCGTCGACGACGAGGAACTTGGTGTCGGGGAAGTCCTTGGCGACCTTGTTGACCGCGGCGGTGTAGGCGAAGCCCACCCCGATGATCGGGTTGACGCCCTGGTTGGCCATGAGGCGCAGACGCGCCTCCTTGTCGGCGTCGGACTCGTCCGGCTTGGCCGAGATCTCCTTGGTCTTGACGTTCAGTTCGCTCTTCGCCCGGTCGAGCCCCGCGGCGGCCGAGTCGTTGAAGGACTGGTCACCGCGGCCGCCGATGTCGTACGCCAGGCCGACCGTCATGGTGTTGTCGTCGCCGCCGCCGCTGCCGGTGTTCGCCTCCTTGCCGCCGCACGCGGAGGCGGCGAGCGTCAGCGCCGCACCCGTCACGGTGACGAGCGTCATCTTCAGTCCACGGCGCAAGGTCGCGCTCCTTCCGTTCCCCACCCACGGTCCGAGGCCGAGCCGGCCACGGAAATCGATCGGAACCTACCTCGCGAAAGCGGGCAAACTTCCCGCTTGCATTGATTCGCAATCGGTCCGTTACCAAGGCGTACGCAGATCTCGACAGGTCGGCACCGCAGGTCAACCCGCTGATCATCGCGGGGAACGGTTTACGGCCGGAAGCTGTCAGCGGAAACGGTCCGTGGGCGGGGGCAGAGGCGGCACCGGGAGCGGGGGCGTCGGGGCCGGGCCGGCGCCCGGGTCAGGCCAGCGCCGCGCCCTCGACCGTCTGGGTGTCGCCGGGACGGCCGCCCTCCCACAGGGCGGTCAGCGCGGTGGCGCTGAGGACCCGCACGCCGACCGCGATGCAGCGCTCGTCGACGTCGAAGTCGCCGCGGTGCAGGTCGTACTCGCCGGCCGACCCGGGGGTGCGGACGCCGAGCCGCGCGAGCGCGCCGGGGATCGACTCCAGGTACCAGCCGAAGTCCTCGCCGCCGAGGCTCTGCGGGGTGGGGACCACGCCGTCCTCGTCGATGACCTGTGCGGCGGCGTCGCGGAACATCTGGACGCTCGTCGCCTCGTTGACGGTCGGCGGCACGCCCCGGACGTACTCGAGGGACGCCTCCACGTCGTAGGCGGCCGCGACCGACTGCAGCAGCGCCTTCATCATCTCCGGCGCCCGGTGCCACGCCTCGTCGTCCAGGCAGCGAACGGTGCCCTCGGCGATCCCGTCGTCGGGGATGGCGTTGGCGACCGACCCGGCCGACACGCGCCCCCACACCAGCGACAGGCTGGAGCGCGGGTCGACCCGGCGCGACAGCGCCGACGGAAGCTCGGTGACGATCTTGGCGAGCGCGTAGACCAGGTCGGCGGTCAGGTGCGGCCGGGCCGTGTGCCCGCCGGGACCCGTGACCTTCACGTACACCTTGTCGCAGGCCGCGGTGATCGCCCCGGTTCGCAGGCCGAGCTGCCCGACCTCGATGCGCGGGTCGCAGTGCAGGGCGAACGCGCGGTCGACGCCCGCGATGCCGCCGGCGGCCATGACGTCCAGCGCACCGCCCGGGCTCTCCTCGGCGGGCTGGAAGATCAGCCGCACCCGGCCCGGCAGCAGCCCCGCCTCGGCCTGCTGCGCGAGGAACAGGCCCGCGCCCAGCAGGATCGCGGTGTGGACGTCGTGGCCGCACGCGTGCGCGACACCGGGGACGGTGGAGCGGTAGGGGACGCCCTCCTTCTCGTCCTGCAGCGGGAGGGCGTCGATGTCGGCCCGCAGCGCGACCGTCGTGCCGTCGGCCGGGCCGACGTCGCAGAACAGGCCGGTGCCGCGCGGCAGGATCACCGGCTCCAGGCCCGCGGCGCGGAGCCGCTCGACGATCTTCCTGGTGGTGCGGTGCTCGGCGTAGCCGAGCTCGGGATGCATGTGCAGGTCGCGGCGGAAGGCGATCAGCTCGTCCTCGTGGGCGGCGAGGAACTCGTCGAGCTGCGGCTGGAGCACGGCCCCGCCGAGGACGTGCGAACCGGCGGACGCGGCGGCGACGGCGGGCGCTCCCGGGACGATCTCCCCCGTCACCTGCCCCTCCGGCCCGGCGGGCGCGTCCTCGCCGGCCGCGATGTCGGTGGCGATGTCGGTGGCGGCGGGCGCGGTGCCGCGCGGCGGGACGACCGTGGAGGCCTGCGCGGCGCCCGGCCCGCCCGTCTCGCCGGGCGCGGCGGGCGCCGTGGACGCCGTGCCGCCGCGTTCGTCCCGGCCCCCGGGTCCCGCGGCTCCCGGGGCGGCCGGTGCTTCAAGGCCGGGCATCACCCCGGGTCCCGGATGCGTCATCTGCGCCCCCTGCGCGACGGCGGGGCCGAAGGAGTCCCGCCCGGTGGTCTCGTCGGTGTTCCCATCGGTGTCGTTCGCGGCGTCCTCGGAGCCGCCTCCGCGCCCGGTGACGGCGCCGGGTGCCCCCGCCGGGCCGCGGCCGGTGACGGCGCCGCCGTCCGGGACGACGCGTCGAAGGCCCGCGGCGCCGGGCGCGCCGCCCGGGACGGCCGGCTCCTCAGGATCCGGCATATGCGACCTCCCCCAGTGTGACGAACCGGTCCTCCGCCAGCTCGGTGATCGCCGCGTCGACGATGTTCTCCAGCGTCCCTCCCTCGGCGCGGATCGCGCGCTGACGCTCGTACGGGGCGCCGTGCTCCAGGACCTCGCCGGCGATCTTGAGCTCCTCGGCGCAGCCGAGTCGGTCGGCGACCGGTTCGAGCTCTCTGATCAGCTCGTACAGGTCGTCGCGGAGCGGTGCGGTGTTTCCGCTGTCGTCGGTGATGATGATGGCGTCGAGCCCGTACCTCGTCGCGCGCCACTTGTTGTCGCGCACCACCCAGGCCGCCGGCCGCGGCAGGGTGTAGCCGCGGTCGATCTGCTGTTCGAACAGCGTCACGAGGCTCTGGCACAGAGCCGCCGCCATCCCGACCTCGCGCATCGTGGGGATGCCGTCGAACATCCTGATCTCGACGGTGCCGAAGTCGGGGTGCGGGCGGATGTCCCACCAGACTTCCTTGATGCTCCGTATCGTTCCCGAACGCAGCAGCGTGCCCATGTAATCCTCGAACGCCGCCCAGTCGTCCAACAGGTGGGGCGGCCCGGCCGTGGGCAGCTGGCCGAAGACGATCGCCCTGCAGGACGCGAGGCCGGTGTCGCTGCCGCTCCAGAACGGGCTGGACGCGGTGAGCGCGAGGAAGTGCGGAAGGTAGGACGAGAGCGCGTTGACGATCGGGATCGCCTTGGCACGGTCGGAGATGCCGACGTGCACGTGAACGCCGAACGTCTGGATGCGCCGGGCCAGCCACTGCATCTCCTCGACGAGCTGGGCGTAGCGGCCCATCGGCGCCATCACCGCGTCGCGCCAGTCGCTGATCGGGTGGGTGCCGGTGCAGGCGAGCGCGATGTCGCGTTCGGCGGCGGCGGCCCGCAGGGCGGCGAGGGTTTCGGCCAGGTCGGCCTTGGCCTCGCCGACGGTGTCGCAGATGCCGGTGACGACCTCGACCGTGGACTCCATCAGCTCGTGGCGGACGCGGGGGTTGTCGCCCTCCTGGCTGAGGGAGGGCAGCGCGGCGAGCACCTCGCGTGCGTCCTGCCGCAGGTGCCTGGTCTCCGCATCGACGAGCTGGATCTCCCACTCGATTCCGAGGGTCGCCCCGTTCGATGCGTTGAAGTCAATGGCCACGGCCAACCTCCGTCCACAATCCTTGCAGGTCGTTGCGTGGCACGTGGCGCAATTCAGCCAGCGGGTCCCTAAGCCTGGACAAACGCCGGTCCAGGTCACGTGTTCGTTCCATCGTGGCGCCCGCGCCCGCGACGCTGCCGGGTCTCCCTGCCCTTTGCAGATCAATTGACTCATGCGGACGGTCACTGAGCACGGCCGAGCCATACCTTTTGACCATTGATGTTGCGTTGGGCACCACCCGTTTTGACTAGTCAACTCGTCCAAAAATACCTCTGATGACGGACTGTAACCGCGGACGAGCATCTTATACGTACCGTTTTGGTCACAACTGTACCTTACGTCCCATCTGTCCCGAGCTTGCCGTCTTCCCGGGCGGGTACCTCTTCGCCGGATAGGTCGCCTAGTCTTCGGGGGTGTCATGGGCGTCGAGCACATGCGCGCCGGAAGCGGACGCGCTTCCGCGGCAACGAGGAGCGTCGAAAGCTTGCGAGCACAGCGACCGGGGCGGACCGGTGCCCGCCGTCCGCTGACGATGGTCACCGTCCCACTGGCCGCGGCCTCACTCGTGGCGGCGCCCGTCCTGGTCGCCGCGCCCGCGACGGCCGCCGCCCCGCCCGCACCGGGAGCCCGGCCCCTCGCCGCGCCTCCCGCGGGCCCGGGAGGCGCGGCGACGAGCGCCCCTCCGTCGCCGCAGCGGACCGAGACGGTCGGCGGCCCGCAGCTCGCCGGCCGCGGCATCGTCGTGAACAAGGCCCCGGGCGTGCCCGCCCTGCCCAAGATCAAGGCCGGCTCGTTCCTGGTCGCGGACGCCGAGACCGGAGACGTCCTCGCCGCCAAGGACCCGCACGGACGGTACCTGCCCGCGAGCACGATCAAGACGCTGACCGCGCTCACGCTCGTCCCGAAGCTCGACAAGAACCACATGGTGCGGCCTTCGCAGGAGGCGTGCGACGTCGAGGGGACCAAGGTCGGGCTGACCACGAAGATGAGCTACAAGGTCTCCGACCTGTTCCACGCGCTGATGATGATGTCGGCCAACGACGCGGCGGTGGCGCTCGCCGAGGCGAACGGCGGGCTGGAGAAGACGATCGCCGACATGAACGCCGAGGCGAAGCGGATCAACGCGCACGACACGCGCGCCGGGTCGGTGAACGGTCTCGACCGCGACCTCGGCCTGACGGTGAGGACGCAGCACACCTCGGCCTACGACCTCGCGCTCATCCTGCGGGAGGCGATGAAGCATCCCGACTTCCGCACCTACGTGCAGGCCATCGACCACAAGTTCCCCGCGCCGCCCACCAAGAAGGAGCGCAAGCGCGGCAAGAAGGTCGGCGGGTACCCGATCCACACCCACAACCGGATGCTGCCGGGCGAGCGCCACGAGTACCGCGGGATGCTCGGCGGCAAGAACGGCTACACGATCGCCGCCCAGCAGACCTTCGTCGCCGAGGCGCGGCGCGGCGGGCGCACGCTCGTGATCTCCCTGATGAAGGCCGACCGGCAGCCGGCCGAGTACGCCGCCAAGCTGCTCGACTGGGGCTTCGCCGCGCACGGCAAGGTGGAGCCGGTGGGCGTGCTGGTCTCCCCCGGCGACCCCGCGCAGGCCAAGAAGAAGGCCGAGTCCGGCGGTGTCCTGCCGGACGCCCCGCTCGCCTCCGACGACACGTCCCGGCGGTGGCTGCTCGTGGGCGGCGGCGCCGTCGGCGCACTGCTGGCGATCGCGGTGCTGTTCGTGGTGCTGCGGCGCCGACGCCGGCTCGGCGAGGCGTCCCGCGGCGGCCGGTAAGGACCCTGACCGAGCGGTGCCGACGGCGATGTCAGCGCGCCGTCGGCTCCTTCGGGGACGGTTCCCTCTCTCTGTCGTCCTCCTCCCCGCCGCCGGTGATCTCCGGGGCGCCCCCGTCCTGCTCCTGGTCGCCGGCCAGGTCGGCGACGGCCTCGGGGTCGGCGATGTTCTCCGGATCGGCGGCGTCGGCGGAGAGCACCACGCGGCGGGTCGCCGTCCACGCGGCGACGAACAACGTGAAGCGGGACGCGAGGTTGATCCACACCATCAGGCCGACCAGGACGGCGAAGGTGCCGTAGACCGGGTTCTCCGTCACCCGCGACAGCAGCAGCGCCGCGACCTGTTTGAGCACCTCGAAGCCCACGGCCCCGAACAGCGCGCCGCGCAGGATTCCCCGCCAGGGCGCCCGCGTCCCGGACAGGCGGCTGAACAGCACCAGGAAGATGACGGTGTTGCACGCGACCGCGCAGGCGAGCGACAGCAGCCGCAGCCCGGTGCCGGCGCCCGTCACGTCCTGGAGGCCCGCCCACCCGAGGACGGTGCTGGTCGCGGACGTCGTCACCGACGACACCGCGATGCCGCAGATGAGGGTCACGCCGAGGAACGCCAGGACGCCGACGTCCCACAGCCGCTTCACGACGTAGTTGCCGCCGCCGGTCGGCTCGTTGCCCCAGATGTCGCGGAGCGACTCGCGCAGCACCACCATCCAGTTCTGCCCGGTGACGAGCAGTGCGGCCAGGCCGATGATCCCCACGGTCGTCTTGGACTGGGCGATCTCCTCGACCCGGATGTCGCCGGCGAGGCCGGGCAGCATCGAGGCGACGGCCCGGACGAAGTAGTCGCGGGCCTGCTCACTGACCCCGACGACGTACCCGAGCAGCGCGTAGGCCAGTGCGAGCAGCGGGAAGAACGACAGGAACGCGTAGCAGGTGAGGGCCGCGGCGAGCCGGTCGCCGCGGCGCTCCTGGTAACGCCTGAACGCCCGGATGTGGTGGTCGAGCCACGGCCGGCGCGCTCGTGCGCGGGCCAGCCGCTCCTTCGCATCGGCGACGAGGGACTCCACTCGCCGCCGAATCCCGTTCATCGCCCGCCGCATGCACGGCAACCTACCCACGGCGTGCAGGGCGACACAACGGACGGTAATCGATCGTCAAACTCCGCGTCGTCCGCCGTCGCGCGAGACGGGCCCCTCCTCGCCGAAGACGAAGTCGCGCTGGGGCCGCCACACGCCGTCCGCGCCGTGCTCGTAGAGGGAGAAGCCCCACACGTCGAAGTCGGCGCTGTAGCAGGCGAGCTCCTTGAACGCCCGGTCCATGACCTCCTCGGGGAGGTTGTGGGCGATGGTGACGTGCGGGTGGTACGGGAACGGCAGCGACCGGGTCAGCGGACCTGACAGAACCCTCGCCTGAAGGTGCTCGCAGCCGCCGATTCCTTCGGCCAGAGCCACGAAGACGACCGGAGAGACCGGTCGGAACGTTCCGCTGCCACGGAGCTTGATGGAGAACGGCCGCTCCGTCCGCGCGATCTCCTGCAGGTGCTCCTCGACCTCGCCGAGCGCGTCGGCGGGCACCTGCGTCGGCGGCAGCAGCGTGATGTGCGTCGGAATCGCGTTGGCCAGGGGATCGCCGAAGGAGGCGCGTCTCGCCTGGAGGAACGCGCCGTGCGGGTCGGGGATCGGGATGGCCACGCCGATCGAGGGGGACGGCGTCCCGGAGTCCTCCGCCGCGCCCTCGCGCGCCGACCGCTCAGTGACCACGTCCCACGAACCCCACCCGGTCGCGGACGATCTCCATCGTCCGCGCGGCGACCTTGGACGCGCGGCCGGCACCGTGGGCGAGGACCTTGTCGAGCTGCGCCTCGTCGTCGAGCAGCGCGTACGTGCGCTCCCTGATCGGGGTGAACGTGTCGACGACGATCTGCGCGAGGTCCTTCTTGAACTGCCCGTAGCCGGAACCCGCGTACCGCTTCTCCAGCTCGGGGATGGGGGTTCCCTCCAGCGCGGAGTAGATCCGCAGGAGGTTGGTGATCCCGGCCTTCTTCTCCTCGTCGTAGACGATCTCGGTGCCCGTGTCGGTGACCGCGCGCATGATCTTCTTGCGCATCGGCCCCGGCTCCTCCAGCACGTCGATGATCCCCTGCGGGGAGGACGCGGACTTGCTCATCTTCGCGTCCGGCTCCTGCAGGTCCGTGATCTTCGCGGCACCCGGCGGGATGTGCGCCTCGGGCGGGACGAACGTCTCGCCGAACCGGTTGTTGAACCGCTGCGCCAGCGTGCGGGTCAGCTCCAGGTGCTGCCGCTGGTCCTCCCCGACGGGGACCCGCAGGACCCGCTCGCCCTCACCCGGCTCGGGCGAGTAGAGCAGGATGTCGGCGGCCTGGAGGATCGGGTAGGTGAACAGCCCGACGGTCGTCCCGCTCGTCCCCTGCTTGGCCGACTTGTCCTTGAACTGGGTCATGCGCCCGGCCTCACCGAAACTGGTGAGGCAGTTCAGCACCCATGCCAGCTCAGCGTGCTCGGGGACGTGGCTCTGCACGAACACGGTGGCGCGTTCAGGGTCGAGCCCCATCGCCAGGAGCTGCGCCACGGCGACCTTGGTGCGGCGACGCAGAGCCGCGGGGTCGTGCTCGACCGTGATGGCGTGCATGTCCACGACGCAGTAGAAGGCTTCGTGCGTGTCCTGCAACGCCACCCACTGCCGCAGGGCGCCCAGATAGTTGCCGAGATGGAACGAGTCGGCGGTGGGCTGGATGCCGGACAGCACGCGGGGCACGGCCCCCGTGGCGGCGTCGGCGGAGGTTGCGGGGCTGGACGCTTCGGGCATGTGCACGGACCGATTCTCTCAGGTGTCGCCGGAGGCTCCGCCGCCGGTGGCCCGGTCCGCTGCGGACCCGGTGGCGACCCGGCCCCGTGCGGGGCCGACGGCGGCGTCGCCGGGAACCGCCCGCGGGGTCGCGGGCGGAGCGCCGGGCGACGCGACGGCCTGCGACGTCGCCCGCGGCATGACGCGCACGCGCGCCACCCGCCGCCCGTCCATCCGCGCCACCGCGAGGCGACGGCCCCCGGCCTCCACCGAGTCGCCCACGGCGGGCACGCGGCGCAGCGTCGCCATGATGTGCCCGGCGACCGTCTCGTAGGGGCCGGCGGGGAGCCGGATCCCGGTCTCGGCGGCGAAGTCGTCGAGGTTGAGCAGGCCGTCGACCTCGACCACGCCGCCGTGCAGGCGTCGCGCCTGCGCGTCCTGCACATCATATTCGTCGCGGATGTCGCCGATGAGCTCCTCCACCAGGTCCTCGAGCGTGACGATCCCGGCGACGCCGCCGTACTCGTCCATGACGATCGCCAGGTGACACCCCTCGCGGCGCATCTCCGACAGGGCGGGCAGGACGCGCTTGGTGGACGGCAGGAACTTCACCGGCCGCGCCAGATCCCCCACGGGCACGTCACGCGCAGGGCCGTCCCCGGAGTTCGGGACATCCGGCGGCGCCTCGCCGTCCTCCGGGCCCGGCGGTTCGGGGACGAGCAGATCACGGATGTGCACGAAGCCGATGACCTCGTCGTGGGAGCCGCGGCAGACGGGGAAGCGCGAGTGCGGACTGCGCGCGGCGGCGCGGGCGGCGGCGCGCACCGGCAGCGCCGCGTCCAGGAACTCGACCTCGGTCCGCGGCACGAGAACCTCCCGCAGGGGCCGGTCCCCCGCCGCGAGCACCTCCCCGATCAGCGTCCGCTCGTCCGCGGTGAGCCGGGTGTTCTCGGCGACCAGCGCCCGCATCCGCTCGGCGGTGAGCTCCCGGTGGTCGATGAGCGGGCGGATCCCGGCGACCTCCCCGCCCGACAGCCGCACGACGAGGTGCGTGGAACTCGACAGCAGCCGCACCAGCGGCCGCGCGAACACCCGTGACGTGCGGGTGAGCGCCCGGGGAGACGTCCGGGCCGGTGTCCGGTCCATGCGTTCAGCCTTCCCCGTTCGGGGTTCCGGATAGCCTGGACCGACCCCGCCGTACCCGATCCCGCGTCGTGGAGGTCTGTTCGTGAAGCTTCTCGTCACCGGAGGCGCCGGTTACGTCGGCAGTGTGGTCTCCGCCCTGCTCCTGGAGGCGGGCCACGAGGTCGTCGTCCTCGACGACCTGTCCACCGGCCACGCCGACGCCGTGCCGGACGGCGCCCGGCTCGTGCGCGGCACGATGCGCGACTCGGCCGCCGGCGTTCTCGACGGCGCCGGGTTCGACGCCGTCCTGCACTTCGCCGCCAAGTCCCTCGTCGGGGAGTCGGTCGAGAAGCCCGCCCTGTACTGGGACAAGAACCTCGGCGAGTCCCTCGCGCTGCTGGAGGCGATGCGCACCGCCGGCGTGCGGCGGATCGTGTTCTCCTCGACGGCCGCGACGTACGGCGAGCCGGAGTCGACGCCGATCCTGGAGACCGACCCGACGCGCCCGACCAACCCCTACGGCGCGACCAAGCTGGCCATCGACACCGCGCTCGCCGAGTACGCGCGGATGCACGGCTTCGGCGGCGTCTCCCTGCGGTACTTCAACGTCGCCGGGGCCTACGGACGGTTCGGCGAGCGGCACACGGTGGAGACGCACCTGATCCCGAACGTGCTGAAGATCGCGCAGGGGGACGGGGAGTCGGTGCGCATGTTCGGCGACGACTACCCGACCCCGGACGGCACCTGCATCCGCGACTACATCCACGTCCTCGACCTCGCCCGCGCCCACCTGCTCGCCCTGGACGCCTGCGAACCCGGCAGGCACGAGATCTACAACCTGGGCAGCGGCACCGGCAGCTCCGTCCGCGAGGTCGTCGACGTGTGCCGGGAGGTCACCGGACGCGACATCCCCGTCGAGGTCGCGCCGCGCCGTCCCGGGGACCCCGCGGTGCTGGTCGCCTCGTCCGACAAGATCCAGGCCGAGCTGGGCTGGAAGCCGGAGCGCGACCTGCGGACCATGGTCGCCGACGCATGGACGTTCCTGCGCTCGCGATGACGCTCGCCGAAGGGTTCGCCGAGGCGTACGGACGCGAACCGGACGGCGTCTGGCACGCGCCCGGCCGCGTCAACCTCATCGGCGAGCACACCGACTACAACGACGGTCTCGTGCTCCCGTTCGCGCTGTCGCTCGGCGTGTCGGTGGCGGCGGCGCGCCGCGACGACGGCCTGGTCGAGGTCCGGTCGCGGCAGGCCGGCACCGCCGTGACCCTGCCGGTGGACGGCGGCCCCGTCGTCGCGGAGGGACTGCCGCCCGACCAGGCGTGGGCGGCGTACCCGATCGGGGTCGCGCGGGTGCTGCGCGAACACGGGACCGGCGGCGCGTCCCTGCTGATCGACTCGGACCTCCCGCAGGGCGCGGGACTGTCGTCGTCTGCCGCCCTGGAATGCGCGACGGCCCTCGCGCTCTGCGACCTGTACGAGGTGGAGATCGACCGTCCCACGCTGGCCCGGCTGGCGCAGCGCGCGGAGAACGAGCAGGTCGGCGTGCCGTGCGGGCTGCTGGACCAGTCGGCGTCGCTGCTGTGCACGGCGGGCCGCGCGCTGATGCTCGACTGCCGCACCGGCCTGTCGTCGCAGGTCCCGTTCGCGCCCGCCGACGCCGGCCTGACCGTGCTGGTCGTCGACACCGGAGCGTCGCACGCCCTGGCGGACGGCGAGTACGGGCGGCGGCGCGCCGAATGCGAGGAGGCCGCGGCACGGCTCGGCGTGCCCGCGCTGCGCGACGTCACGGACCTCGCCGGTGCTCTCGCCAAGCTCCGTGACCCGGTGCTGCGGCGCCGCGTCCAGCACGTCGTCACCGAGAACCATCGCGTCGAGGCCACCGTCGGCCTGCTGCGCGCCGGGGCCGTCACCGAGCTCGGCGCGATGCTGAACGCCTCGCACCTGTCGCTGCGCGACCAGTACGAGGTCTCCTGGCCGGAGGCGGACCGGACCGTCGACGCGGCCCTGCGCGCCGGCGCCCGCGGCGGCCGGATGATCGGCGGCGGCTTCGGCGGCTCCGTGATCATCCTGACGGCCGCCGACCGCGCGCCCCGCGTGCGGGACGCCATCACCGCCGCCTACGCTGAGCACGGCTGGCGGCCCCCGCGCTTCTTCGAGGCCGTCCCCTCCGACGGCGCCCGCCGCCTCACCCCTTGATAAGACCTCACTTCTTGATAAGAGAAGCCCATGTCTCGGTTCAGCCGCACGCGACCTGCGACCGGGAGGCAACGCAGGTTCTTCCTGTGGGTGGACGCCGGACGCCATCTGGTGACCGCGGCCGTATCGGCGTGCGTTCTCGGACTCGGCGTCGCCGACCCGGACTCGGTTCCGAGAGGGTTCATACCGGTCCTCGTGGCGGCCGCGGTGGCGGTGCTGTGTTCGGTCCTCTCCACGGGCGCCGTCCTGATGATGCTGCGAGACCGGAGGCCCCGCACCGTGCTCCGCACGGCCTTCGCCGTCTGGTGCGCCGGGATCGCCGGGACGCTGCTCGTCACGATCGCGGTCATCGCGGCCGGCGACGAAGCTTTCCCGGGAGTCCTCATGGTTCTCTTCGCGCTCCCCTTCCTGATCTTCACAAAGCCCCGGCCCGCGTAACCCTGAAGCCGCCGGGTTCCCGGGGCAGGTGGAGCCGCTCGGCGGAAAGCCGTTGCAGGCGGTCCCGGTGGCGCTCGACCATCAGCTCCGGCGTGAGCGACTCGGTGGACGGGTCGACGAGCGCACCGGCGTCACGGGTGGGGAAGAAGTACACGCCCGAATCGTCGGTGAAGAACAGCTCGGCGGTGTGAAACCGGGCCGCCGAAGGGAAGGTGCCCGAGGGACCTGCCCTCTGGACCTGAAGACACACCGCCGCCCTCGACCACGCGATCGCCGGCCCGGCGGCCGGGGTCGCCCCGGACGCGAACGAGCCCCGGGCCGGCCCGGGCCCGGGGCTCACGCGAGCGCAGGCGGCTCCGTTCCGCTCAGATCAGGCCGAGCTTGCGGACGGCCTCGCGCTCCTCCGACAGCTCGGCGACCGAGGCGTCGATGCGGGCGCGGGAGAACTCGTTGACGTCCAGGCCCTGGACGATCTCCCACTTGCCGTCCTTGACGGTGACGGGGAAGGACGACACCAGGCCCTCGGGGACGCCGTAGGAGCCGTCCGACACGACCGCCATCGACGTCCAGTCGCCCTCCGGGGTGCCGTTGACCCAGGTGTAGACGTGGTCGATCGCGGCGGACGCGGCCGACGCCGCCGACGACGCGCCCCGCGCCTCGATGATCGCGGCGCCGCGCTTGGCGACGGTCGGGATGAAGTCGTTCTCCAGCCACTCCTGGTCGTTGACGGTCTCGGCGGCGTTCTTCCCGGCGATCTCGGCGTGGAAGATGTCCGGGTACTGGGTGGCGGAGTGGTTGCCCCAGATCGTCATCTTGCGGATGTCGGAGACGGACACGCCCGCCTTCTTCGCGAGCTGGGCGATGGCGCGGTTGTGGTCGAGACGCGTCATCGCCGTGAACCGGTCGGCGGGGACGTCCGGGGCGTGCCGCTGCGCGATCAGCGCGTTGGTGTTGGCAGGGTTGCCGACCACGAGGACCTTGATGTCGTCGGCGGCGCCGGCGTTGATCGCCTCGCCCTGCGGCTTGAAGATGCCGCCGTTGGCCTCCAGCAGGTCACCGCGCTCCATGCCCTTCGTGCGGGGACGGGCCCCGACGAGCAGGGCGATGTTGGCGCCCTCGAACGCCTTGGTCGGGTCGTCGAAGATGTCGATGCCGGACAGGAGCGGGAACGCGCAGTCGTCCAGCTCCATCGCGGTGCCCTCGGCGGCCTTCACCGCCTGCGGGATCTCCAGGAGCCGCAGGCGCACGGGCACGTCCGCGCCGAGAAGCTGGCCGGACGCGATGCGGAACAGCAGCGCGTAGCCGATCTGGCCCGCGGCGCCGGTGACGGTGACGTTGACTGGGGTGCGAGTCATGCCTTCTCTTCTCCTGCTGCTGTGTAGCTGAGCCCGCCGCCGCGCGGGTTCTCTCGTCGTCGAGATAGTCGGGCTCAGGCTATCGCGCGGCCTCTCCCCGCCATCGTCCAGGTGCACCATCCGGCATGAGGACGCCCGCCCGGACACGCGAGAGGCCGCCTCGGACGAACCGAAGCGGCCTGTTTCCCCGCGTGTGCGGGGCCCACGGACGCGCAGCCCCGTGCCTGACGACCCAAGAGGGACCATCCCCGCCATGACGAGGCGCAATCAATCGGATACTATCCGTTGATCTTCTTCTGGAGGTTGGTGTCGAGCGCCTCCAGGAATTCTTGCGTGGTCAAGAATGGGGTGTCTTTTCCGACCAAAAGCGCCAG
This sequence comes from Spirillospora sp., assembly GCA_036564055.1. GTDB lineage: Bacteria > Actinomycetota > Actinomycetes > Streptosporangiales > Streptosporangiaceae > Spirillospora. The sequence goes on along the minus strand of DATCLF010000281.1, from coordinate 9,946 downwards.
GTCCTTGGTCATCTGGCCGTTTTCCACGGTTTCGACGCAGACCTGCTCGAGCTTCTGGGCGAAGTCGATGACCTCGGGCTGGTTGTCGAGCTTGCCGCGGTGCTGCAGGCCGCGCGTCCAGGCGAAGATCGACGCGATGGGGTTGGTCGACGTCGGCTTGCCCTGCTGGTGCTGCCGGTAGTGCCGGGTCACCGTGCCGTGCGCGGCCTCGGCCTCGACGGTCTTGCCGTCGGGGGTCATGAGGACGGACGTCATGAGGCCGAGGGAGCCGAAGCCCTGGGCGAGGGTGTCGGACTGGACGTCGCCGTCGTAGTTCTTGGCGGCCCAGACGAAGCCGCCCTCCCACTTGAGGGCCGCGGCGACCATGTCGTCGATGAGACGGTGCTCGTAGGTGAGACCCTTGGCCTCGAACTCGGCCTTGAACTCGGTCTCGTAGATCTCCTGGAAGATGTCCTTGAAGCGGCCGTCGTAGGCCTTCAGGATCGTGTTCTTCGTCGACATGTACAGCGGCATCTCGCGCTCGAGCGCGTACCGCATCGTCGCCCGCGCGAAGTCGCGGATAGAGTCGTCGAAGTTGTACATGCCCATGGCGACGCCGCCGCCGGGGAACTCGGCGACCTCGAACTCCATCGGCTCCGAGCCGTCGGCGGGGGTGTAGGTGATCGTCACCTTGCCCGGGCCCGGGACGACGAAGTCGGTCGCCTTGTACTGGTCGCCGTGCGCGTGACGGCCGATGACGATCGGCTTGGTCCAGCCGGGGACGAGCCGGGGGATGTTGGAGCAGATGATCGGCTCACGGAACACCACACCGCCCAGGATGTTGCGGATCGTCCCGTTCGGGGACCGCCACATCTTCTTCAGGCCGAACTCCTCGACGCGCGCCTCGTCGGGGGTGATGGTCGCGCACTTGACGCCGACGCCGTGCTCGCGGATGGCGTGGGCGGCGTCGATCGTGACCTGGTCGTCGGTGGCGTCGCGGTTCTGGATGCTCAGGTCGTAGTACTTCAGGTCGACATCGAGGTAGGGCAGGATCAGCTGGTCCTTGATGAATTTCCAGATGATCCGCGTCATTTCGTCGCCGTCGAGTTCGACGACCGGGCCCGCTACTTTGATCTTGGGCATGCTGTTGCTGTCCCTTTCCTACACCTGGCCAGCGGTGAGCCCTCCCATCCTCGGAGGGCGGCAGGGCGGTGTCGTGCCGCCGGGGCACCCCAAACGAGAGAGGGACTCGGTCCTTGTAAGGCTCAACTGGCAAGGCTAGCCGAGGCGCGGGTGCGGTCTAGACCTGACCCTTCCCTTGCGGCGGGCCGTCACCGCCCTCGCCTGGGGCGACGCGTCCGGCCCCCGCGTCCGCACGGCGTCCGTCGAGGACGAGCTTCACGGTGCGGGCCGCCAGCACGAGCAGGATCAGCACGCCGAACGCTCCCGCGAGGGCGAGCCCCGTCTTGTGCATCGGCGGGATGCTCAGCGCCACGAACGCGACCATCTCGCCGAGGATGACGAGCGTCCAGCAGTCGATGGACCGGCTGCGCACGGCGAGCGGGCCGAGCTGCGACTCGGGCAGCAGGAGCCGGGCGAGGGCCCCGGCGAGCAGCGCGGCCGCGATGACGAAGGATCCCTTGCGGAAGTAGTTGAACGCGCAGAGCGTGAGGCCGGCGCCGACGCCGGCGAGCACGAGCAGGTACGGCAGTTGCGCGAACCAGCGGGGGGTGCCGCCTCCGCGGCGCGGCGCCCTGCGCCGCCGCCGGGCCACCTGGGTGCTCATGACCCCCCACGGTATAGGGATTCCGATCGCCGCACGACCTCGTCGGCGAGCCGCCGAGGCACCGGGTTGCCCATCCCGGCCACGACGCGATCGCATGTCCGGCTTGTCGGCCTGAGCACGGAACAACGTGGGACAAGAGGGGTCCGGGGGGATGCCGAAGAGGCCCGGATCCCTTGTGTCATCGGTCCTACTCGCGAGTAGGAGGGTGTGACGCGGACGCGCCCGGGTAACCCGGCAGACAGGGGTCGCTAACTAGCTGGGAGGGCTGCCGTGGAGGGGCCGTTCATGCGGATCGAGGACAGCGGGATCGTGATGCCGCTGCGCCCCGACGTTACGACGGTCGGGAGAGGGAAAGGAGTCGACGTACGCCTCGATGACCCGAGTGTGTCCCGTTTGCACGCAGAGATCGTCCGACGCGGCCCGTACGTCTACGTGGTGGACATGGGCCTGTCCCGCAATGGGACCCGAGTCAACGGCAGGCCGATCGCCCGCCGTGTCCTGGAGGACGGCGATGTCGTGAGCTTCGGCACGGCGCGCTGCCGGATGGGGGGCATCCCCCGCGAGGAGGTCGACCCGGACGTCGAGCTCCGGCGCGCCGTCGCCCCCGAGCTCACGCGGCGCGAGGTCGACGTTCTCACCTCGCTGTGCCGTCCCGCGCTCTCCGACGAGGCGTTCGTGGCCCCGGCCACGGCACGCGACATCGCCAGTGAGCTGGTCGTGACCGAGGCCGCCGTCAAGCAGCACCTGCTGCGCCTGTACCAGAAGTTCCGGATCCCCGAGGGCGCCAACCGGCGCACGCGGCTGGCCAACGAGGTCATCGCGATGGGCCTCGTGCGGCCGCTGCCGCCGGTGCACGTCCCGCAGGGCCGCCCGCCGATGGACGGGCGGGTCTCGGGGGTCCGCGGCTCGGGCGAGTCCCGCAGGACCGGCGCGGGTCACGGCCACGCCGGCGGTCCGGGCCGGGCGGCGAGCACGGCAGGACGGAGGGCGAGCTGAGGTGAACCTGCGATCGCCCTCCCCGGGCAGCGCGACCGAGGGCGATCGCCGACCCGGACGGGGCCGCGCGTGTGTGACGGCGCGGCCCCGCCGGGATCACGCCGCACGGGCCGTCACGGGTGCTGGCGGCGGCCCCGGGCGTGCGCGACGGGCTCGACGGGGCCTCGACGGGCACGACGGGCGGCGGGCCCAGAGGGCACTGCCGCCTGCCGGGAACGGTGCGCGCCGGTTCTCGCGGTGTCGTCGCGGGCGGCGGGTCAGGCGGACCGCCGCTCGGCGGCCTCCACGACGTTCGCGAGGAGCATCGCGCGGGTCATGGGGCCGACACCACCCGGGTTCGGGGCGATCCAGCCGGCGACGTCGCGGACGTCCTCGGCGACGTCCCCGGCCAGCTTGCCGCCGACGCGTGAGACGCCGACGTCGAGGACGGCGGCGCCGGGCTTGACCATGTCGGCGGTGATGAGGCCGGGCACCCCCGCGGCGGCCACGACGATGTCGGCGCGCCGGGTGTGGGCGGCGAGGTCGCGGGTGGCGGTGTGGCACAGGGTGACGGTCGCGTTCTCGGTGCGGCGGGTCAGCAGCAGGCCGAGCGACCGGCCGACGGTGAGGCCGCGGCCGACGACCGTGACCTCCGCGCCCTCGATCGGGACCTTGAACCGGCGCAGCAGCTCGACGATGCCCTTGGGCGTGCACGGCAGCGGGCCCGGCTGCATGAGAACGAGCCGCCCGAGGTTCGTCGGGTGCAGGCCGTCGGCGTCCTTGGCCGGGTCGATGAGTTCAAGGACGCGCTGCTCGTCCAGCCCCCTGGGCAGGGGGAGCTGGACGATGTAGCCGGTGCACGCGGGGTCGTCGTTCAGTTCGGCGACGGCGCGTTCCACGTCGTCCTGGGTCGCGGTGGCGGGCAGGTCACGGCGGATGCTCTGGATGCCGACCTCGGCGCAGTCGCGGTGCTTCATGTTGACGTAGGAGTGGCTTCCGGGGTCGTCGCCCACGAGCACCGTGCCGAGCCCGACGGTGACGCCGCGGTCGCGGAGCGCCTCGACGCGTCGCTTGAGATCCGAGCGGATCTCGGACGCCGTCGCCTTGCCGTCCAGAATCTGTGCCGTCATGCGTTCCTCCGCGGCCTCGCCAGAGTGCCGGTCACCCAGGCGCGCGGCGACCGGACCGTTCGCTCCCCGGTGGTGATCCACCTTGACCGCGCCAGTCGCGTTCGAGCCCCATGGTAACGAGCCGATGATCGTTTTTTCGGGGGCGGTCAGTCCTCGGAGCGGCGGCGCCAGGTGAGGACGCGGTCGGTGCCGTGCCAGCCGAGCTGGGCGGCGAGGACCGCGGCCAGGAAGGCGGCGAGCAGACCGACCATCTGCCGGGACTCCATGACCAGCATGTCCGCCCGGAACACCACGCCAACCACGAACGACAGAAGGACTGCCACCGCGCCTCCCAGGGGTCGTCTGCGCGAGGTCAAGGCAACGTCATGACGCGCGACCTTGCCGAGGCTACCTTTGGCTCGACGTCGAGAAACTCGGGCCGGACCCGGTGCGGCTGTGTTTCGCGCCACACTGTTCGCGCCGCACCGTTCACGTCGCACCGGGCGGCCCTGACCTGCGCCCCGTCGGCGAAACTCGTCGGTGGAACGCGTCAGTGGAAGAAGTGCCGGACGCCGGTGAAGTAGAGGCTGATGCCGGCCTTCTCGGCGGCGGCGATCACCTTGTCGTCGTTGACGGACCCGCCGGGCTGGACGACGGCCCGCACGCCCGCCGAGGTCAGCACCTCCAGGCCGTCGGGGAACGGGAAGAACGCGTCGGACGCGGCGACGGCGGACGCGGCCCGTTCCGCACCGGCGCGCTCCACGGCGAGCCTGGCGGAGTCGACCCGGTTGACCTGGCCCATGCCGACGCCGACGGTGGCGCCGTCCGCCGCCAGCAGGATCGCGTTCGACTTCACCGAGCGGACCGCCCGCCACGCGAACGCCAGGTCGGCGAGCGTGGCCTCGTCCACGGCCTGGCCCGCCTTGAGCTCCCAGTTGGCCGGGTCGTCGCCGGAGGCGTCCACACGGTCGACGCTCTGCAGCAGGAGGCCGCCGTCGATGCGCCGGGACTCGGTCGTGTTCGCGGGGCCCTGCGGGCAGCGCAGCAGCCGGATGTTCTTCTTGCGGGTCAGCACCTCCAGGGCGCCGTCCTCGAAGTCGGGCGCGACGAGGACCTCGGTGAAGACCTCGGCGACCTGCTCGGCCATCGCCGCGGTCACCGGTCGGTTGACGGCGATGACGCCGCCGAACGCCGACAACGGGTCGCAGGCGTGCGCCTTGCGGTGCGCCTCGGCGACGTCCGCGCCGACCGCGATGCCGCACGGGTTGGCGTGCTTGATGATCGCGACGGCGGGTTCGGAGAAGTCGTAGGCGGCGCGGCGGGCGGCGTCCGCGTCCACGTAGTTGTTGTACGACATCTCCTTGCCGTGGAGCTGCTCGGCTCCGGCGAGGCCGCCGCCGGACCCGTCGGTGTAGAGGACGGCGCGCTGGTGCGGGTTCTCGCCGTAGCGCAGGACGTTCGCGCGCTCCCACGTGGCGCCGAGGAAGTCGGGCCACCGTGTCTGCTCGGCGGTCTCGTCCGGTGCGTAGGAGCTCGCGAACCACGACGCCACGGCCACGTCGTACGCCGCGGTGTGCGCGAAGGCCCGCGCCGCGAGGCGGCGCCGCTCCTCCAGCGTGAAACCGCCGGCCCGCACCGCCTCCAGGACCGCCTCGTAGGACGACGGGTCGACGACGACGGAGACGCTCGCGTGGTTCTTCGCCGCGGCGCGGACCATGGTGGGGCCGCCGATGTCGATCTGCTCGACGCACTCGTCGGGCTTCGCGCCGGAGGCGACCGTGTCCGCGAACGGGTACAGGTTCACGACGACCAGGTCGAACGGTTCGACGGCGAGGTCGTCGAGCTGCTGGAGGTGCTCGGGCCGGCGCCGGTCGGCGAGGATGCCCGCGTGGACCTTCGGGTGCAGCGTCTTGACCCGCCCGTCGAGGCACTCGGGGAAGCCGGTGAGCGTCTCCACCTTCATCACCGGGACCCCGGCGGCCGAGATCTTGCCCGCCGTGGAGCCGGTGGAGACGATCTCCACGCCGGCCTCGTGCAGGCCCCTGGCCAGCTCCTCCAGCCCGGACTTGTCGTACACGCTGATCAGCGCGCGCCTAATCGCCACCCGACTCACCGGCCGAGCTCCCCTCTCGATCCCTCTGATCGGACGAACAGGTCCTGCACTTCATCGAGACCCGCCTGCCGCGCACGGTCCAGCCGTCGCGGGCCAGCCGTCCGACGACCTCGACCAGGAGCCGGCGCTCCACCTGCTTGATGCGCTCGTGCAGGGTTTCCTCGTCGTCATGCCAGCGGACCGGGACGGTCTCCTGGGCGATGACGGGTCCGGTGTCCACGCCTTCGTCGACGAAGTGAACGGTACAGCCCGTCACCTTCACGCCGTACGCCAGGGCGTCCCGTACGGCGTGGGCGCCCGGGAATGACGGCAGCAGCGCCGGATGGGTGTTGATGGTCCGGCCGCCGAACCGCGCGAGGAAACGCGGCCCGAGGATCTTCATGAACCCGGCGGAGACGACGAGGTCGGGTTCGTACTCGGCGACCTGCTCGGTCAGTGCGGCGTCCCAGTGGTCGCGGGACGGGAAGTCGGGGACCCGGACGGTGAACGTGGGCAGCCCCGCGCGCTCGGCGCGGGCGGTTCCGCCGATATCGTGACGGTCCGCCCCCACGGCCACCACTTTCGCCCCGTAGGCTGGATCCGCGCACGCGTCGAGCAGCGCTTGTAGGTTGGTCCCCGCGCCGGAGACGAGGACGACGAGCCGGGCGGACACCATGACTCCCTGGTGGACGGTGGGGTTCGTGTTCGGGACATGACGAAGCCTATCCGGCCGGTTCGGCGCGACCCGCACGCAGGCCGTCCCGGCGGGGCGGTCGCGAGCCGGGGCGACGGCGTCCGAGGGACCACCGTATCCACATCAGCCAGGAGGAACGAGACGTGAGCGAGCAGCAGGGCCCCGAGGCCCGGCCCGAAGACCGCCCCGCCGGGCGGCCTGCGGGGCAGCCGCCCGCGGGACCGCCCCCGACGACGCAGCGCACCGGATGGCGCGCGCTGTGGCTCGGGGGCATCGCACTGGTGACCTCGTTCTTCTTCTATCCGGTCGGTCTCGTGCTCGGCATCGCGGCGCTGGTCGTCGGCTTCCGGGCCCGGCGGGAAGCGCGCCGCGACCACGCCGTCGCCCCGGGCGCCGTCCCCGGCATCGTGCTCGGCGCGGTCGGGCTGATGTTCTCGCTGATGTCGGTGTCGCTGACGGTGTACCTGTGGTCGGAGCTGAGCGGGTACCAGAAGTGCCTCAGCACCTCCAACACCTCGGCCGACGAGCAGAGCTGCAAGGACGAGTTCTACCCGCGGATCGAGGAGAAGCTCGGCCTCCCGGCCGGCAGCATGAAGAAGTACGGCGACCTGCTCTGACCGGCCGCCGCGGCCACCGCCCTGGCGGCCCGGGGCGCGGGTCACGCCGGGCTCATCGTTCTCCGTGGTCGTCGCGGGCGACGTCCTCGCGCAGGACGTAGATGGCGCCGTGCCGGTTCTCGGTGCGCCCGGGGTCCTCGCGCGGAGGCGGGACCTCGCGCCGTTCCGGGGCTTCGGCGGTGTGCGGCGCGTCCCCGGCCGCGTGTCCGGGTGCGTGTTCGGGCGCGTCTCCGGACGCCTCTGCGGGCGGTTCGTCGGACGGCTCGTCCACCAGGTGCCCCTCGACGACGACGGTGCCGTCGCCGGCGGTGCTCTCGTCCTTCGGCGCCGGTTCCCGCGCGGGCGGCTCCTCGTCGATTCCGGGCGGCGGGTTCGGCCTGCGGCGGGCACGGCGGGGCGTGAGGAGCGGGTCGGCCTCCTCGAACTCCAGCGGATCAGGTGCGTACGGCGACCGCGGGGCGGGATCCTGCGCGTAGTCGCCCGGGACGGGCGCGGACAGCGGCACGGGCGCGGGGGCCTGCGGTCCGCGCAGCCGCTCGTCCGCCCGGTCTCTCCCGCGCCTTCTGGCCCGCCTGCCGGTCCCGTCCGCTCCGGGCACGGGCTGCGACGCCGTCCCGACCCGCTTCTTGGCCGCCTTCTTCGCCGCCTTCTTGGACGCCTTGGCCGCCGCGCGCGCGGGACGCCGCAGGATGATCACGTTGGCGGCCCACGCCGCGATCGCCGCGGCGATGCCGACCTCGAGCGCCGCGAGCAGCCCCACCTGCCACGGCGAGGGACCCACGGTCGCCATGCGCCCGCCCCCGAGCGGCCCGCCCGACAGGGCGCTCAGCAGCGCCAGCACGGCACCGGTCAACGCCCCGCACACGAATCCCCACATCGGCGCGCCCTCCGACACCGGGGCGGGCAGGGAGCGGATCGTGAGGACGCCCCCGGCCGCCCCCGCCACGAACGGCGCCGCCAGCGCGAGCAGCGACACCGCGGGCGCCGGGCCGGGATCGGGCAGCGCCGCGAGCGGCGGGAACGCCGGAACCGCGGCCAGGAACACCCCGGTCGGCGACACGCTCGTGCCCGCGCCGACCGAGAAGCCCGGCCCGACCGCGTACGCCACCCCCCAGATCACCGCGTTCGGCAGGAACGCCAGCTCCGCCATCAGCAGCAGCACGCCGCCGACGACGCCGGGGGCGAGCAGGTCGTACAGGTGGTCGGCGTCGTCCAGGTTCATGGCGAGCGACGCGCCCACGAGCACCGCGCCGGACGCGAACAGCACCGCCAGCGACCCCGCCACCCCGATCACCAGCGACCGCGGGCGGTCGGGCAGCAGCCGCAGCAGGGCGCCGAGCCCCGACCGGAGCCGCTCCCCCCGGGCCGCCGCGGCGACCTGCGCCGCGACCACGGCCCGCGCCGCGCCGAGCCCGCCCGCGACGACCGCGACGACGAACCCCGCGACGACCGCCTGCCACGCCGACGGCCTCACCTGCGGGGACGCCGCCGCCAGCGCGAGCAGCCCCGCGAGCCCCGCGTACGGGGCGGCCAGGCACAGCGCGACGCGCACGACCGCCGCGCGGGGGCGGTCCGGCAGCCCGATCCCGCGGATCATCCACGCGCCGCCCCGGTGGAGCAGCGCCCCCGGCAGGACGAGGATGCCGAGCGGCAGCAGCCCCACCCGTCCCCGGTCGTAGGAGAAGCCCGCGTGGTGGGAGACGAGCCACAGGTTCGCCGCGGTGCGGAACACGCCGGGCAGGCCGTCGCCGAGCGCGGTCTTGGGCGCGGCGATCCAGCCGACCAGCGTGACCGTGGTGAGGAGGGCGAGGCCGATGCCGATGCACCACAGCGCGGCGACGAGACCCGACACGTACAGGGGCCGCGGCGGCCCCGCGTGCGGCCCTCCCGCCGGGGCGCGCCGGCCGGTCCCGTCCCGGTCCCTGCCGCCGGGCCTCGGACGTCCCGGCGTCCGTGCGGCCGGGCCCCTCGGCGGCGCGGCCGCCCCCTGTGGTCGACGGTGTCCGGGCCTCGCATCGCTCACGCGCTCCATGCTGGCAGCACGCCCGCGTCCCGGGCGGCCCCTCGGCCCGGCGTGTCGCCTTTGTCGTTCTCTCCGGGGCGGAACGAAAGACGCCCGGGCCGCCGGGCGGCTCGGGCGTCTTTCGACGAGCACGGAACGCTCAGAGGCTCTTCATGATGTCCCGCATGATGACGGCGGTCTCGCTGGGGGTCTTGCCGACGCGGACGCCGACCTTCTCCAGGGCCTCCTTCTTCGCCTCCGCGGTGCCCGACGAGCCGGACACGATCGCGCCCGCGTGGCCCATCGTCTTGCCCTCGGGGGCGGTGAACCCGGCGACGTAGCCGACGACCGGCTTGGTCACGTTCTCCTCGATGTAGGCGGCCGCGCGCTCCTCGGCGTCACCGCCGATCTCGCCGATCATGACGATCGCGTCGGTCTCGGGGTCGTCCTGGAACGCCTGGAGCGCGTCGATGTGGGTCGTCCCGATGACGGGGTCGCCGCCGATGCCGACGCAGGTGGAGAAGCCGATGTCGCGCAGCTCGTACATCATCTGGTAGGTGAGCGTGCCCGACTTGGACACCAGCCCGATCCGGCCGGGGGTGGTGATGTCGGCGGGGATGATCCCGGCGTTGGAGGCGCCCGGGGAGGCGATACCGGGGCAGTTGGGGCCGATGATCCGGGTCTTGTTGCCC
>DATCLF010000280.1:0-17299 GCA_036564055.1 Spirillospora sp. | reverse complement strand
CCATGGTACGAGATGCACGTGCATTCGTTCTTGCATTCGTTCATGCAGACGGTCTTGCATCTGCACGACTTGGGGAGCAAGATAGCGAACGCTCACCGGTGACCGTCCCCGCACACGCCTCCGAGGTGACCATGACCGTTGATCAGGCAGACGACGTCGCAGCCCGCGCCGCCGCGGGGGGCGGACGGCCACGGCACGCCGCGGCCGTTCACCCGTGGCCGGACGCGCCCTCGGCGGCGACCGGCCCGAACCGGCCGGCGAGCGAACCGGCGGCGGTCCCGGCCGTCGAACCCGGTCTTCCCGGGCTCTGGCCGACACCTCACCAGAGCACGCCGCGCATGGCGCGGCGCGCGTTTCCCGCCGAGATCACCACTCCCCGGTCCGCGCGGGAGTTCACGCAGGCCACGCTGGAAGACTGGGGGCTGAGAGACGACGTCGGGGACGTCCTGATAGCGGTTTCCGAGCTCGCGACCAACGCGATCAAGCACGGCATGGAGGGACTTCCCCGGCCGCTGCCGCTGTGCCCCGTCCAGCTCGTCCTCATCGGGCACCCGCGGCGCCTGGTCGTCTCGGTGACCGACCCCTGCGCCAAGCCGCCCGAGCCGGTCCCGAGCGAGCCCGGCCGGGCCGTCGAGGGCGGACGCGGCCTCCTCGTCGTCGGCGCGATCAGCGACGCCTGGGGCTGGGCGCGGCTCGCCACCGGCGGCAAGGCCGTCTGGGCCGCCTTCGGCCTGCGGGTCAGTCCTCCGGAACCGCGGGAGTGGGCCGAACCTGAAGCGACCTCTCCGGACGCTCCAGCTCACTGAGGAACGACTGCGCCCACCGGTCCACGTCGTTCTCGATCACACGGCGGCGCATCATCCGCATCCGGCGGGCCTGCTCGGCGGGCTCGGCCGCGAGGGCCGACAGCAACGTGCCCTTCAGCCCGTCGATGTCATAGGGGTTGACCTGGAACGCGCCGCGCTTGAGCTCGGCCGCAGCGCCCGTGAACTCGCTGAGGACGAGCGCCCCGCGCAGGTCCTTGCGGCAGGCCACGTACTCCTTGGCGACGAGGTTCATGCCGTCGCGCAGGGGCGTCACCACCATCACGTCGGCCGCCAGGTACAACGCGACGAGCTCGGGGCGGTCGTACGAGCTGTGCATATAGTGAATGACCGGAAAGCCGAGTTCGCCGTATTCGCCGTTGATGCGCCCGACCTGCTGCTCGATCTCCTCGCGGAGAAGCTGGTACTGCTCGACGCGCTCGCGGCTCGGCGTGGCGATCTGCACGAACACGGCCTCCCCGGGCTTGAGATGGCCGTCCTCGAACAGCTCCCCGAACGCCTGCAGCCGCTGCGTGATGCCCTTGGTGTAGTCGAGGCGGTCCACACCGAGCAGGACGGTCGCGTCACCGAGGTCGGTCCTGATCTCCTGGGCCCGTTCCTGGACGTCCGGCCTCCCGACGAGCTCGTCGAGCTCGCTCACGTCCACTGAGATCGGGAACGCCCGCGCCCGGACGACCCGGTCGTCCCAGAACACGTCCTGCTTGACGTACCGCGCGTCGAGGAGCCGCCGGCACAGCCGCACGAAGTTGGCCGCCGCGCCCGGGAGCTGGAAGCCGACGAGGTCGGCGCCGAGCAGCCCCTCCAGGATCTGCCGCCGCCACGGCAGCTGCCAGAACAGCTCAAGCGGCGGGAACGGGATGTGCAGGAAGAAGCCGATCCGCAGGTCGGGACGCAGTTCGCGCAGCATCCGCGGGACGAGCTGGAGCTGGTAGTCCTGCACCCAGACGATGGCGCCCTCGGCCGCGACGTCGGCCGCCGCCTCGGCGAAGCGCCTGTTCACCCGGACGTAGGCGTCCCACATGGCGCGGTCGTAGACCGGCGGGGCGACGACGTCGTGGTAGAGCGGCCAGAGTGTGGCGTTCGAGAAGCCCTCGTAGTAGAGCTCGACCTCCCGCGCGGACTGCGCGATCGGGTGGAGCGACATGCCGTCCGTCTCGAACGGCGCGATCTCCTCGTCCGCCGCGCCAGTCCAGCCGATCCAGGTGCCCTTCCTCCGCCGCATCACCGGGGCGATGGCGCTCACGAGCCCGCCCGGGCTCCTCCGCCAGCGCGGAGTACCGTCCGCTCCGACGGTCCGGTCGACCGGAAGCCGGTTGGCCACCACAACGAACTCACTACCGCGCGACACCTGCGACCCGCCTCTCAAGGAATCCTCAGCGATCACTCATGCCCGGAAACGGTCATCGGGAACATCTTGTCACTTCGACGGTAAGGCGCGGCGAACGGCACACGGGCCCGTCAGGTGCGGGGATGGACCGTCCTCGGGAATTGATGCAGGCCGTATCCCTTTCTCGGCAGGTGACTGATGTTGACCCGACGGCACCGTCTCGGAAATGATTCACAAAAATGTGTCTTAGATCACATTCATCCCGGTCTGACGGCGGCCGCGAACCGGCGCCCGCCGCGGTCACCGCCTCCCCGAGCAACCCCCCGCTTACAATCGCCGCATGAGCGAAGCGGGCGACGCCCTGGAACCACGGGAACTGCGCGCCTGGCTGGCCTTCCTCGAAGCCGCCCACCTCGTCGACCAGGAGGTCGAGCGTCAGCTCAAACGCGACGGCGGGCTCTCCCACCCCGAGTTCGAGGTCCTGGTCAAGCTGCACGCCGCCGAGGGCGGGCGGATGCGCATGTCGGACCTCGCCCGCGAGGTGATGGTGTCCAAGAGCCGCCTCACCTACCAGGTCACCCAGCTCGAACGGGCGGGGCTCGTGAAGCGGACCGGCTGCGAGTCGGACCGCCGTTCGGTCTGGGCCGAGCTCACCGCCGACGGCGCGAAGGTCCTCGCGAGCGTCCGGCCCGGTCATCGGCGCGTCGTCCGCGAGGTGCTCATCGACGTGCTGACGCCCGAGGAGATCGACGTGCTCGGTGACGCGCTCGGACGCGTGGCCCGCCGCCTGCGCGAGCGGTGACCGGCGCGGCGACGGGCGAGCGGGAGCCCGCGGGCATGCGCGACTTCGGCGGGATCGTGGAGCGCTCTCCCGCCCGCGTGGTCCGGCCCCGGTCCGCGCAGGAGGTGGCGGAGGCCGTCCGCGCGGCCTCCGCGCAGGGCCTGCGGGCGGTGCCGCGCGGCTTCGGGCACTCGACGTACGGGCAGTCCCTCACCACCGGCGTGTCGCTCGACCTGCGCGGGCTCACCGGCACGGAGGTCCATGGGCGCCGGGCCGTCGCGGCGGCCGGGACGAGCTGGCGGGAGGTCCTCGCCGCGACCCTTCCGCACGGGCTGACCCCGCCGGTGCTCACCGACCACCTCGACCTCACGGTCGGCGGGACGATCTCGGCGGGCGGCGTCGCCGGAACCTCCCACGTCCACGGCACGCTGGCCGACAACGTCCTGTCGCTGGACGTCGTCGTGGACGGCGAGATCCTCACCTGCTCGCCCTCCCTCCGGCCCGGCCTGTTCGACGCCGTGCGGGGCGGCCTCGGGGAGTACGGCGTCATCACCGCGGCGGCCCTGCGGCTCGTTCCCGCGCCGGAGCGTGTGCTGAGCTGCACGATCCCCTGCACGGACGCCGCGGACGTCCTCCGCGTCCAGCGCGGGACGCGGGCCGACCACATCTCGGCCCAGGTGAAAGCGTCCGAGGACGGCTGGAGGTACGAGGTGAAGGCCGTCCTGTACGACGAAGGCACGGCCCCGCCCGCCGCGATGGAAACGGAGGAGCTGTCCTACCTGGACTTCTGCGACCGCATGCGGCCCGACGTCGAGGAACTGGTCGCGCTCGGCGAGTGGGAGCGCCCGCATCCGTGGGCGATGGTGTTCCTGCCGCTGGACCGCGCCGCCGCCGTCATCGAGGCGACGCTCGCGGACATGACCGTCGCCGACCTCGGCGTCAGCGGCGTCATCCTGATCAAGGCGCTGCGGGCCGGGAGCGCCCCGATGCCGGACATGCCCGAGGATCCCGTCCTCTTCAGCGTCCTGCGCACGGCATCGCCGGGCTGCGCGTCCGTACCGGAGATGCTCGCCGCCAACCGGGCTCTCCTCGACCGCGCGCTCGCCGCGGGCGGCGCCCGCTACGCCGTCGACGCCGTCCCGGACGGACCCGGCCCCGCGGCGGTCACCGCGCCAGGGCCATGACCTCCGCCCCGGGAAGGCCGGCGAGGGCCTTGCCGGGCAGGAGGACCTTCGACCGGCGCAGGCCGCTGCCGATGACGACGTGCGGCGCGGCGACGGCGGCCTCGTCCACCAGGATCGGCCAGCCCTCGGGTAGACCGACCGGGGTGATGCCGCCGTACTCCATGCCGGTGAGGCCGATCGCCTCGTCCATGGGCGCGAACGACACCTTCCGGGCGCCGAGGTGCCTGCGCACCACGCCGTTCACGTCCGCGCGGTCGGTGGCGAGGACCACGCACGCCGCGTGGGAGACCCGGCCGCCGCGTTTCGACGCGACCACGACGCAGTTGGCGCTGGCCTCCGGCGGCACGTCGTAGCGCTCGCAGAACACGGCCGTGTCGGCCGCCTCCGGGTCGATCTCGGCGACCTCCGCCTCCGGCAGCGCCCCGATCGCCGCGGCGACCGGCGCGGCCAGCAGCTCCGGGTGCTCGCCCGCGGGCCGCCAGGCGAGTGTGCCGACCATGTGCGCGTCCTCCCTCGTCGTTCCCGCCTATCAGACTGCCGGTCTACCAGATCGCCGCCTGTCGCGGCGAAGCGTCGTCTCCAGACTGCCATGGGCTTGACGTGGAACCGCCGCACGTGGTCCAGTGGCTGAGCCACTGGACCAATGGAGGGCCGATGACGACCACACCGACCGCGTCGACCAGGCCGATCTCCCGCGACACCGTCGTGGACTCCCTCGTCGACCGCCTGCGCGACGACGTGCTGAGCGGCCGCTACCCGCCCGGCTCCTACCTGCCGCCCGAGCGCGAGCTCGCCGCCGCCTACGCGGTCACCCGGACGTCGCTGAAGCACGCCATCGTCCGCCTCGCGCAGGCCGGGCTGCTGGAAACGCGGCACGGGGTCGGGACCCGCGTGCGCGACTACGAGCGGCTCGGCGGTCCCGAGCTGCTCCCGATGCTCGTCGCCGCCGCCGGTCCCGCCTGGATGCGAGAGATCTTCGAGGTGCGGCGCGAGGTGGGCGCCCAGGTGGCGGCCAAGGCGGCGCAGAACGCCACGTCCGAGCACCGGGACCGGCTGCGGGAGCTGACCGCTCGGCTCCGGGACGCCGCCGACGCCGACGACGCGCAGCTCACCGAGTGCGAGATCCACCGCGTCATCGCCGGCGCGACCGGCAACCGGGTGTACGGGTTCATGGTCAACGCCCTGCTGAACGCCTACCTGAAGGTCCGGGAGGGCTTCGTGCGCGCGTTCGCCGATCCCGCCGCCGCGGCCGGGCGCATCGAACCGCTGATCGACGCGGTGTGCGCCGCGGACCCCGCGCGGACCCGCGAGGCGGCGGACGCGTACTTCCGCGAGACCGAAGCGCTCATGCTCACGGACGCCGGGAGGACCCGATGACCGGGACGCCGGCGACGACCGGCCCCGCCGGCGGACGCGTGCGGGAGACCGCCCCCGTCCCCCTGCGGCACACGACGTTCACCGAGGTCATGGAGGGCGCGTTCCGCGTCGCCGGGGACGACCGCGAGCACCGGATGCGGCTGGAGCTGACCGTGAACCTCCCCGGTGTGCTGCGGCCATGGCGCGACACCGAGGGCGACCTGACCGGACGCGTGCACGTCCCCGGCTGGGCGGACGACGCCTCGGCGACGGGACGGCTCCGGGTCGCGCCCCTCACCGCCCGCAGGATCCGCTACACCCTGGACTTCACCGGCGCCGACGGGCGGCGGCTGCACCTGGACGGCTGGAAGTCGGTCGACCTGCGCCGTCCCGTCCGCTCGATGACGACCCTGCCGGTCACGGTGACCGACGAGGACGGCGCCGTGGCCGGTGAGGGGGTGCTGCACTTCGACCTGCGCCGAGACCTCGTCCCCTTCCTCGCGGGTGCCCGCTTCCCCGGCCCCGATCCGATGGCGTCGCGCTGGCGGGGCCAGGCCGGGCGGCTGGAGGTCTGGTACACGACGCTGACCGACCCCGCGACGGGGACCGGGTTCTGGCTCCACCACGAGCTGCTCGCGCCGGTCGTGGGCGAGGCGCGCGCCCACGGCTGGGCGGCCGTCTTCCCGCCCGGGGAACGACCGGTGTTCGCCAGGTTCGGCCCCTTCGGCTGGAAACGCTCCGAGACGGCGGGGTTCGCCGCCGGTCCCGTCGCGCAGAACGGCGACCGCCTCACCGGCACCGCCGGGACGATCGCGTGGTCGCTGCGCGAGCGCGGCGGCGGTGAGCCGCTCTTCACCTTCCCGCGCTGGGCGTGGGAGACGGAGCTGCTGCCCGCCGCGCAGATCGTCCCGAAGCCCACCGCGACGTACGACGGGGTGGTCCGCTTCGATGACCGCGTGCTCGAGCTCGGCGGAGCGCGGGGCGGCTCGGCCCGCATCTACGGGCACGGCAACGCCCAGCGCTGGGCATGGCTGCACGCCGACCTCGGGGGCGGCGACGTGTGCGAGATCGTGGCGGCGGTGTCCACCCGGCCGGGGCTGAACCGGCTGCCGCCGATCCCGTTCGTCCGGCTGCGGGTGAAAGGCATCGACCTCGCCCCCGGCGACCCGCTGCTCGCGGCGCGGCGTCTGAGGGCGGACATCGGGCTGCCGACCTGGAGGGTGCGCGGGCGGATCGGCGGCAGGGCCCTCCTCGTCGAGGTGACCCAGCGCCCGGAGGAGACCGTCGCGGTGGACTACACCGACCCGGACGGTTCCCGGGCCGTGTGCCACAACTCCGAACGCGCCGACGTCCGCATCGTGCTGGCGCGGCGCGCGGGGCGCCGCTGGGAGACCGAGCGGGAGTGGCGGCTGGACGGCACCGGGCACGCGGAGGTGGGCCTCAGATGAGCGCCCTGACCGGGAGCGCCATGAAAGGGGCGGTCGCGACCCTGCTCGGCATCGAGGACGAGGCGGACCTCGCCCGCGTCACGGCGGGCGCCGAGACCATCGCGCAGTCCCTGCCCGCCCCGGTGCGGCTCGGCCTGCGCGCCGGGGCGGGAACCCTGAACATCCTGGCGAGGGTGACCACCGGGCACCCGCTGGACGGTCTGGACGCCGCAGGCCGCGACCGGTTCTGCGCCCGGGTGACGGCCCGTCCCTCCACCGCCCGGATCGCCGAGCTGATGAAGATCCCGCTGCTGCTCGCGGCCGGGTCCGCGCTGCTGCCCGCGCCGCCTCCCCCGCGCGGGCTCGTGCGTCCCGACCCGGTGCTGGACTGCGCGCCGTCCTCGCAGTGGCCCGGCTGCACGACCGCGGACGCCGTCGTCGTCGGGTCGGGGGCGGGCGGCGCGATGGCGGCCAGAACCCTGGCCAGGCGCGGCATGACCGTCGTCGTCCTGGAGGAGGGGCGGCGGTTCACCTCCCGCGACTTCCGGGGGCGTCCGCCGCTCGAACGCTTCCTCGACCTGTACCGGGACGGCGGGGCCACCGTGGCGCTCGGCCGCCCGCCCATCCTGGTGCCCGAAGGCCGCGCGGTCGGCGGCACGACCGTCGTCAACAGCGGCACCTGCTACCGGACTCCGGAGCGCGTCCTGCGCCGGTGGGCGCGGGCCGGCGCGCCCGTCGACGGGTTCGACGCCCGCCTGGACGAGGTGGAGGCCACGCTCCGGGTCGCGCCGCAGCCGCTCGAACCGCTCGGCCGCAACGGGCTCCTGGCGCTCACCGGCGCGCGGCGGCTCGGCTGGCATGCCGCGCCGCTGCGCCGCAACGCGCCGGGCTGCGCCGGCAGCGCGCAGTGCGCCGTGGGATGCCCGCACAACGCCAAGTACGGCGTGCATCTGAACGCGCTGCCGCAGGCGTGCGCGGCGGGCGCCCGCATCGTCACCGAGGCGTGGGCCGAGCGGATCCTGACCGAGCGCGGCGCCGCGGCCGGGGTCCGCGCCCGCCGCCCCGACGGAACGTTCTTCGAGATCCTCGCGCCGCGCATCGTCGTCGCCGCCGGCGCGACCCAGACGCCGCTGCTCCTGCGGCGCTCCGGCCTCGGCCGGCATCCCGGACTCGGACGCGGCATGGCCGTCCACCCCGCGACCAACCTGGCCGGGCGTTTCGCCGAGCCGGTCGAGTCGTGGTCGGGGGTGATGCAGAGCGTCGGCATCGAGGAGCTGCACGCCGACGGGATCCTCATCGAGGCGACGGCGAACCCGCCGGGCATGAGCTCGTTCCCGCTGCCCGGCCTCGGCCGCGACCTGCGGCGCGAGCTGGCCGGCGCCGACCGGCTCGCCGTGCTCGGCGCGATGATCGCCGACGCCCCGTCCGGCCGCGTCCACGGCTCACGGCACCGGGCGCTGCTCCGCTACGA
This sequence comes from Spirillospora sp., assembly GCA_036564055.1. Taxonomy (GTDB): domain Bacteria; phylum Actinomycetota; class Actinomycetes; order Streptosporangiales; family Streptosporangiaceae; genus Spirillospora. Next base: position 8,929 of record DATCLF010000280.1, on the reverse strand, counting down.
CCTCACCCCCGCGGACGCCGCGCGGCTGCGCCGGGCGCTCGTCGCGATGGGACGGGTGCTGTTCGCCGCGGGTGCCGAGGAGGTCCTCACCGGCCTGGCCCGGCGGCCGGTCGTGCGGGACGAGACGGAACTCGCCCGCGCCGTGGCGGCGGCCTCGCCCGCCGACCTGCATCTGGCGGCGTTCCACCCCACCGGCACGGCCAGGCTCGGCGCCGACGAGGCACGGGCGCCGGTCGACCCGTCCGGGCGGCTGCGCGGGGTCCGCGGCGTCTACGTCGCGGACGCGTCGGTGCTGCCGAGCTGCCCCGAGGTGAACCCGCAGCTGACCATCATGGCGATGGCGCTGACGATCGCCGAGGGGATCGACTAGGCGCCGGCCGGCCACGGACTCGCGGGGACGCGCGGACGGCCGCCGCGGACCCCTCCCGGAATCAGGCGGCGGCTCCGAGCACCCCGTGCGGGTCGAGGATGTACTTGTGCGCCGCGCCGCGGTCGAACTCGGCGTACCCCTCGGGCGCCTGGTCGAGCGGCAGGACCGACGCGTTGACGTTGGCGGCGATGTTCACCCGGTCATGCAGGATCGCCATCATGAGCTGCCGGTTGTACTTCATCACCGGGCACTGCCCCGTGATGAAGTAGTGCGACTTCGCCCAGCCGAGGCCGATCTGCAGGCCGAGCCGCCCCACCCTGGCGTTCTCGTCCGGTGCTCCCGGGTCGCCGGTGACGTAGAGGCCGGGGATGCCGAGCCCTCCGGCGGCCCGGGTGACCTCCATCAGCGTGTTGAGGACGGTGGCGGGCTGCTCCCCGCCCGCCCCCTCGGGACCGTGGCCGCGCGCCTCGAAGCCGACGCAGTCGACGCCCGCGTCCACCTCCGGGACGCCGAGGATCTGCTCGATCTGCTCGGGCACGTTGTCGTGCTGCGACAGGTCGATGGTCTCGCAGCCGAAGGCGCGGGCCTGCTCCAGGCGCTCGGCGTTCATGTCGCCGACGATGACGACGGCGGCTCCGAGGAGCAGGCAGGACGTGGCGCAGGCGAGCCCGACCGGGCCCGCGCCCGCCACGTACACGGTCGACCCGGTGGTGACGCCCGCGCTGTGCGCGCCGTGGTACCCCGTGGGGAAGATGTCCGACAGCATCGCCAGGTCGGGCAGCTTCGCCATGACCGTGTCGCGGTCGGCGGGGAACTTCAGCAGGTTGAAGTCGGCGTACGGCACGACCGCGTACCGGGCCTGGCCGCCGTGCCAGCCGCCCATGTCGACGTACCCGTACGCGGCGCCGGGGCGCTCCCGGTTGACGTTCTCGCACACGCCGGTGTTGCGTTCCTTGCAGTTGCGGCAGCGTCCGCAGGCGATGTTGAAGGGGACGCTGACGAGGTCCCCCTCCTTGATGAACTCGACGTCCCGGCCGACCTCCACCACCTCGCCGGTGATCTCGTGGCCGAGCGTGAGCCCGGCGGGCGCGGTCGTCCGGCCGCGCACCATGTGCTGGTCGGAGCCGCAGATGTTGGTGGCCAGGACCTTGATGATGACGCCGTGCTGGAGCGGGCGGTCGTCCTGCTCGTGCAGGACGAGCTTGGGATAGTCCAGATTCTCGACCGTGACCTTGCCCGGACCCTGGTACACGACGCCTCGGTTGGTGTCCGCCACGACCTCTCCCTCCTCGTCGAGGTTGGGTTCGGCGGCGCCCGGGACGACGCCCAGACCGTGATCATCGTCCCCGCCCTCAGGCGTGCGGGTGCCGCGATCGTACGCCGGGACGCATACCCGATATGTATCGATTAGTCCTGTTTCATCAGGTCAGTTCCCATCCACGCCACCACAGGCCACAGTGCCGGCACACCGGCGGGCCACGGGACGGGCGAAGACGAAGAATCCCCCGCTCCGCCGCGCCGTACGCCCTACCCTGTGGACGCGGCCGTCTCCCTGCGCGGAGTCACGCGAGGCGCTCCACCCGCGACCGGCGCCGGCCGGCCGCCCCGATTCAGCGGGGAGGCCGATTCGGCGGAGAGTGAACTGAGCGCCTTCACGCACCGGCGCGCGGTTCCGGACGCTACGGGCACCGGTTTCGGACACCCGACTTCGGGACGGTCGGGTAAATGATCTTTTTGATCGACTTTTCCGTTAAGGACCTTTCTTGTAGCGTTCGCAGGGTTTTGTGAAGTGCATTCATGATCGCACCCCCGCCCAGCAAGATCATGTGAGGAAACGCCGCGATGCCCATGGCGACAGCCCTGGCCGCGGCCGCGCTCCTCGGCCTGGTGACGCTCCTGGCCGCCGCGCGGCACGGCAGGCGCCGACACCGCCCGGAGAGCGAGCACCCCGAGTCCCTGACCGCCGTCCTCGGACCGGGGGACGAGGAGTACCTCGCGTGGCTCGCCGACCACCACTGGCCGAACGACGAGTACCTCGACCTGGAGCGCGAGTGGCTCGAGGAGCTGGGACTCCCCGACCCGGACCTGCACCGCCTCTCACCGCTGTGCCCCCATTGCAAGCTGCGCCGGGAGGACGTGTGGCCGTGCCCCACGTGCGGCCGGCTCCTCCATCCGTCCTGCGGGCACGGCATGCGGCGCAGGAGGGTCGAGCGGCCGTACCGCACGCACGGCACCGACTCCGAGGCGGTCGTCGGGGAGTGGTTCTGCACCGGGTGCGCCTCCGTCGTCGGCCTGGACGTGGATCACGGCGACGAACCCGACAGCCATCTGCACTGAATGCACTGCGTTGCCCAGCCTTGCCCGTCTTCACACGTTCCGGACGGTAAAAAATTCCTCACTGACTTGCATATTTCGGACGGGCGACGGCAGGCTACTTCTATGTCCTTAATCACGGGGGACGCCATGGAGGAATCCGTGCCCGCTCGAAACGACTCGATCTGCCCGCACGAGCCGCCCTGCCCGAGGCCGGACGCCCTCGACCGCGAGGCCGCGCGCACCGTCGCGCGGCACCCCGAGCAGGGCTGGAGCCTGCTCTGCAACGGCATCGTCGTCTTCGAGGACACCGGCGAGCTGTTGCCCGACGGCCGGGTCATCGACCCTCACCGTCCCGTCACGCGCGCCTGACGCGCATCTCCCCGCCGCCGTAAGGTCCGCGGCGGCGCATCGCTCACCTGTCGCACCCGGGCATCGCCCGGGCGTCTGCTCTGCCCGGACGGGGGACCCACGGCCCCGGACGCCGTCTCGCGGAACCCCCGCTCCCGCGTGTCGCCGCACTTCAGCGCGTGGATCACGTCAGCCTGGAAGGGACGCCGGACAGCGGCCCGGCACGCTTCCGGCGTCCCGGCCGGACCAGGCGCACGCCACGTCGCAATGCGCCACATCCGGACCATTGTTCCCGGCGACAGCATGTCGCCCTCCCATCCGCGCGGTCGTGCCGATAACGTTCAACTGTTTTGCGACGTACGCAAGAATCATGTTGAACACGACCGCGAAAGGACGGTGTGGCGTGATCACGGTGCTGGTCGCCATGTCACTGGTCGCCCTGATCGGCCTCAGCCTGCCGAGCCTGCTCCGTCCCATGGCGCCCAGGCCCGACCGTGCCCCGCCCGCGGGGGAGGCGGCCGCCTCTTCCGGGGCTCTCCGCACGGAGATCCCCGCCGCCGAGGACGTCCCCGACGGGTCCGTTCCCGCCGACCCTCCGCCTTCCGGAGCCGTCTATCCCGAGTCGATGACCGCGGAGCTCGACCCCGCAGACGAGGAATACCTCGCGTTCCTCGCCAACCAGCTGTGGCCCAACGACGAGTACGCCGAGCTCGAGCACACCACGGACGGCGAGGAGGAAACCGGCGGCAGCGGCATGCGCCTGTGACGACGCGGCATGCGCCCGCGAGCATGCGCCTGTGAGGGCGGCTCGGGGCCGTCGTCAGCGAGCCGCGGCGTTCACCCGGCGGGACCGGGAAGGGGTTCGCCGGTCTCCAGCAGGGTCTTGAGGCCCGAGACGATGACCGGCCAGCCCTGGCGGCACATGCCGAGAAGAACGTCACCGGCCTCGTGCACGACGGTGAGCCTGACCGTCTCCCCCGCCGGTTCGATCGCGAAGGCGACCGTCGATCGCGGCTCGGCGAGCAGACGGGCGCGCATCTCCTCGTCCACGCCGACGGCGCGGGCCCATTCCGGTGTGAACGTGTGCCAGGTGTAGGAGAGCCGCCGGCCCGGCTCCGCTTCGAGGACGACCTGTTCCGGGTCGGTCACCGTCGCGGACTCCTCGTGCCAGGTGACCGTGGAGCCGGGCTTCCAGTCGGTCTCGAAGGCGACGCCCCAGTACTGGCGGGTGAACGCGGGATCGGTCAACGCCTGCCAGACGCGTTCGGGGGTGGACCTGATGTAGGCCGTGTAGACGAACTCCTCCCGGGACACGGGATCGGCTCCGGACATCGCCCGTACTCCAATGCGTTCTTCAGGGCGGCCAGGACGGCCCACCGTACGGCAAGGACGATGCTCCTCTTCCCAGAGCCGCGCCTGAAGCGACCTGAAGCGTTCTTCAGCTCGTGTTGGGCAGCCCGTGATGGTTCGCGCCCGCTGGAGGCGGTCGGAGGGGCGGACTACTTCAGGAGCTGGCGGGCGATCACCATGCGCTGGATCTGGTTGGTGCCCTCGTAGATTTGGGTGATCTTGGCATCGCGCATCATCCGCTCCACCGGGAAGTCGCGCGTGTACCCGTAACCGCCCAGCAGCTGCACCGCATCCGTGGTGACGTCCATCGCCACGTCCGACGCGAGCGCCTTGCACGCCGACGACACCATCGTCAGGTCCGGCACGGACTCGCCCCGCATCGCCCGCTCGGACTTGATCGCCGCGTGGTACGTCAACTGCCGGGCGCCCTCCAGCCGCATGGCCATGTCCGCCAGCATGAACTGAACGCCCTGGAAATCAGCGATCGGCCGGCCGAACTGACGACGCTCCTTGACGTACCCGACCGCGTAGTCCAGTGCCCCCTGCGCGATCCCCACCGCCTGCGCGGCGATCGTGATCCGGGTGTGGTCCAACGTCGCCAGGGCCGTCTTGAACCCCGTCCCCTCCTGCCCGATCAACCGGTCGGCCGGGATCCGCACGTTCTCCAGGATCACCTGGCGGGTCGGCGACCCCTTGATCCCCAGCTTGCGCTCCTTGGGGCCGAACGACACCCCCGGGTCCGACCGCTCCACCACGAACGCCGAAATGCCCCGCGCTCCCGCCGAGGGGTCGGTCACCGCCATGACCGTGTAGAACTCCGACTCCCCCGCATTGGTGATCCACATCTTGGTGCCGTTGAGAACCCACTCGTCGCCGTCGCGCACCGCACGCGTCTTCATCCCCGCCGCGTCCGATCCCGCCTCGGGCTCCGACAGGGCGTAGGAGAACATCGCCTCCCCCCGGGCCACCGGCGGCAGGTACTTCCGCTTGAGCTCCTCCGACCCCGCCAGCAGCAGCGGCACCGTCCCCAGCTTGTTCACCGCCGGGATCAGCGAGGAGGACGCACAGGCGCGCGCCACCTCCTCGATCACGATCACCGTGGCCAGCGCGTCGGCCCCCGCACCCCCGTACTCCTCGGGCACGTGCACCGCGTGCAGGTCACTGGCCACCAGGGCCTCCAGCGCCTCCCGCGGGAACCGCGACTCCTCGTCCACCGCCGCCGCGAACGGAGCGATCTTGGCATCGGCCACCTCGCGGACCGTCCGCCGCAGCAGCTCGTGCTCCTCCGACGGCGCGTACGCGGGAATGTCGGTCGCGGGAAGGTCGCTCATCGTTCCTCCACGGTGACCCGGCCGTGGCGGCGGCCGGACGAAACTTATTTTGACGGCCAATATTTTGGCGCCAAAGTAAGCGAGAGCGCGGCATCCGGTCAAGGCGGGACGACGCGACCGCCGTCACACCGAACGCCCCACGCACCGAACGCCGGCCCGCCGACCGGGCGGGTGTCCGGCCGGGTCTCACAGGTGCCGCAGGAACCGGGCGAGCGCGGGGTTGTCGTTGCTGCGCCTCCAGGTCAGGCTCAGCTCGACCGGGTTGGGGTCCGGAAGGTCGACCTCCCGGAACGTGAGGCCCGCGTAGCGGAGCCGGGACGCGGCCGCGGGCACCAGTGCGAGGCCCCAGCCGCAGTTGACCAGCGCCAGGATGCTGTGGACCTGACTGAGATACTGCGCGTACACCGGCGTGACGCCCGCCTGCCGGAAGAGGCTGATCAGCAGCTCGTGGAAGTAGCGGGCCTCGACCGGCGAGTACATGATGAACGACTGCCCGTCGAAGTCGGACAGGCGGATCGGGCCGTCCCCCTCGGCGAGGGGATGGTCGTTGGGGATCGCGGCCAGCAGCGGCTCGCGGTCGGCGCAGCGCTCCTCCAGGTCCGGGTCGGTGACGGGCGGGCGCACCAGGCCGAGGTCCAGCGCCCCCTCGCCGAGCGCCTGCAACTGGTCTCTGGTCACCATCTCGCGCAGGACGATCCTGACACCGGGCAGCTCGGCCCGCCCGACCTCCAGAAGCCGCCCGAGCGTCGCGTAGGCGCCGGCGGCGGTGAACCCGATCGTGATGCTGCCGGCCTCCCCCTCCGACACCTGGCGGACCGACATCGCGGCGTGGTCGGCCTGCTGCAGCAGCCGCCGGGCCTCGACGAGGAACGCGCGTCCGGCCGGGGTGAGACGCACCGAGCGGTTCGTCCGGTCGAAGAGCTTGACCTTCAGGTCCTTCTCCAGGAGCTGGATCTGGCGGCTCAGCGGCGGCTGCGTCATCCGCAGGCGCTCGGCGGCCCGGCCGAAGTGCAGTTCCTCGGCCACGGCCACGAAGTTCGCGAGCTGGTTCAGCGTGAACATCGATGTCCTGGAGGTATCAGTAAATGCCTTTTTCGTGTTGGACCTGGATCAATCCGTCATCCTAGCCTCGGGCCATGACGCAGACCGCGCCCGACGAGATCGCCCGAAGGCTCGGCTCCGGGCTCCTGTCGTTCCCCGTCACGCACTTCCGCGACGACCTGTCGTTCGACGAGCCCGCCTACCGCGAGAACATCGCGGGCCTCGGCCGGGAGGGCCTCGCGGGCCTGTTCGCGGCGGGCGGGACCGGCGAGTTCTTCTCCCTGACGGCCGAGGAGGTCCGCACGATCGTCCGCGCGGCCGTGCAGGACGCCCCGGACGGCGTCCCGGTCGTCGCGCCCGCCGGGTACGGCACCGCCACGGCGATCGAGATGGCGCGCGACGCCGAACGCGCCGGCGCCGACGGCATCCTGCTGTTCCCGCCCTACCTGACCGAGGCGTCGCAGGAGGGGCTGGCCGCCCACGTCCGGGCCGTGTGCGCCGCGACCCGGCTCGGCGTGACGATCTACAGCCGGGCGAACGCCGTCTACCAGGACACGACCGTCGCCCGGCTCGCCGACGACTGCCCCAACCTCGTCGGGTTCAAGGACGGCGTCGGGAACCTGGAGCTGATGACGCGCATCCGGGCCCGGCTCGGCGACCGTCTCGTCTACATCGGCGGGCTGCCCACCGCCGAGACGTTCGCGCTGCCCTACCTGGACGTCGGCGTGACGACTTACTCCTCGGCCATCTTCAACTTCGTGCCCGACTTCGCGATGGCGTTCTACAGGGCCGTCCGCGCACGCGACCGGGACGAGGTCCAGCGCCGGCTGGAGGAGTTCGTCCTGCCGTACATCGAGATCCGCAACCGGCGGCCCGGCTACGCCGTGAGCATCGTGAAGGCCGGTATGCGGGTCGTCGGACGTCCGGCCGGGCCGGTGCGCCCGCCGCTGACGGATCTGACCGACGACGAGTTCGCCGCCCTGGCCGAACTCGTGAAGAAGGCGAGGAGATGAGCGGCACGGCGGGAGAGGCGACCCTCGATCGCGTCACCCGGATCGAGCTGTCGTCGATCACACTGCCGCTCTCCGCCCCGATCAGCGACGCCAAGGTCCTGACGGGACGGCAGCGGCCGATGACCGAGGTCGTGTTCCTGTTCGCCGAGATCGGCACCGAACGCGGCCATGAGGGCATCGGGTTCGCGTACTCCAAGCGCGCCGGCGGTGCCGCGCAGTTCGCCCACGCCGTCGAGATCGCGCCCGCCGCCCTCGGCGAGGACCCCAGCGACATCGGCAAGATCTGGACGAGGCTGGCGTGGGCGGGCGCGTCGGTGGGGAGCGGCGGCCTCGCCGGGCAGGCGATCGCCGCCATCGACATCGCGCTGTGGGACCTGAAGGCCAAGCGCGCGGGACTGCCGCTGGCCAAGCTGCTCGGCGCGCACCGCGACTCGGTCCGCTGCTACAACACCTCGGGCGGGTTCCTGAACGCGCCGCTGGAGGAGGTGCTGGAGAACGCGGAGCGGGCCGTGGCGGACGGCATCGGCGGCATCAAGATCAAGGTGGGGCATCCCGACCCGGCCGAGGACATGCGCCGCGTGACCGCCGTCCGCGAGCGCCTCGGCGAGGCGGTCCCGCTGATGGTCGACGCGAACCAGCAGTGGGAGCGCCGTGACGCGCTGCGGATGGGCCGCGCGCTGGACGACGTCGGTCTCGTCTGGATCGAGGAGCCCCTCGACGCCCACGACGCCGAGGGGCACGCCGAACTGGCCCGCGCGCTGGACACGCCGATCGCCACCGGCGAGATGCTCACCAGCGTCGCCGAGCACTGCGAGCTCATCGAGCGGGGCGCCGCCGACGTCCTCCAGCCCGACGCGCCGCGCATCGGCGGGATCACCAGCTTCCTGCGGGTCGCCGCGTTGGCGGACCAGCGGCACCTGCAGCTCGCGCCGCATTTCGCGATGGAGATCCACCTGCATCTCGCCGCCGCCTACCCGCGCGAGCCGTGGGTCGAGCACTTCGACTGGCTCGATCCGCTGTTCAACGAACGGGCGATCATCCGGGACGGCCGCATGCACGTGCCGGCACGGCCGGGTCTCGGGATCACGCTGAGCGAGCAGGCGCGCGCCTGGACGACGCAGAAGGCCGTCATCGGCGAGGATCGTTGACCGGACAGGACT
>DATCLF010000279.1:0-13713 GCA_036564055.1 Spirillospora sp. | reverse complement strand
GTTGAGGAACAGCGCGTCGACCAGGTCCTTGCCTTTCACCCGGTCGGCCCAGAGGGCGGCGACCAGGCCGCCGGTCGAGTGGCCGTTCAGCAGGAGCACGTCGTGGTCATCAACGTCCCGGATGATCCGCACGGCCTCGTCGATCTCCGGGAAGTGCTCCGTCAGGCTCTCGACGTAGTTCGGCGTCTGGTACGGGCGCAGCGAACGCCCGTACTTGCGCAGGTCGAGGGCGTAGAAGTCGAAACCGAGATCGACGTAGAAGTCGGCCAGGTGCCGCTGGAAGAAGTAGTCGACGAACCCGTGCAGGTACAGCACCGCCCGGCGGCGCGCGCCCGCGGCGGGGGCCTCGTCGCGGCGGCGCCGCACCAGCGTCGCGACGACCTCGCCCTCGGAGTCCCGGCCCATGGGCAGCTCGATCGCCTCGTAGCCCGGGCCGAGCACGTCCTCCGTCACTTCCACGCTTTCCTCCCGAACCAGGCGGCCGACGTCGGCATCTAAGCGTACGAGCGGGACGTCTCGGCCGCGCCGACGACGTGCGCGCCCCGTATCGTCACCCGCTGAAAACGACACACTGCGGCTCGGGAGAACCCATGCAGGCCCTTCGTGACCGAGACCCGCGGAAGCTCGGCCCCTACCGGCTCCTCGGGCGGCTCGGCCGTGGCGGCATGGGGACGGTCTTCCTCGGGGAGGACGACACCGGCCGGCAGGTCGCGGTCAAGGTCATCAACGCGGAACTGGCCGACGACGACGCGTTCCACGAGCGGTTCCGCAGCGAGGTGACGGCGGCGCGGCAGGTCCGGCGCTTCTGCACGGCCCCGGTGCTGGACGCGCAGCTCGACGGCGACCCCCTGTACGTGGTGACCGAGTACGTCGCCGGCCCGTCGCTGGAGGACGCCGTCCGGGACGGCGGGCCGCTGCGCGGCGGAGACCTGGAGGCGCTCGCGGTCAACATCGCGACGGCGCTGACCGCGATCCACGGCGCCGGGATCGTGCACCGCGACCTCAAACCGTCGAACGTGCTGCTGTCCCCGACCGGCCCCCGCGTGATCGACTTCGGCATCGCCCGCGCCCTCGACGCCCCGGACGGGCCGACCCGCACCGGCCAGTTCATCGGCACCCCCGCGTACATGGCGCCGGAGCTGATGCGCGGCGAGGAGATCACGCCCGCGGCGGACGTGTTCTCCTGGGGCTGCGTCGTCGCGTACGCGGGCACCGGGCGCGCTCCGTTCGGCGGCACCACGCTGCCGCAGGTCATCGACCGGGTGACGCGCGGCGAGCCCGACCTGGACGGGCTCGACCCGGCGATGCACGATCTCGTCGCCCGGTCGCTGGCGAAGAACCCCGCGGACCGTCCGTCGGTCAAGCAGCTGATCCAGACGCTGACCGGCGGGGACGAACCGCCCGAGGCCCCGCCCACGGTCGCCTTCCCGGCGCCCGCGCGGCCCGCCGCCGGGACACCCGCCGAACAGTCCCCGGAGACGGCCGCGGACCGTCCGGCGGACCCGCCGGCGACGGAACCCACCGCCGAGACGCCCGCCGAGCCGGTTCCCGAGCCCGCCGCGGCCGCCGCGCCGCCCACGCGGACCGCCCCGGCGGAGCAGCCGCCCCGGCCGGACGCCCTCCCGCCGCACGGACCGCCGCCGAACGTGCCGCCGTCCCCGTCGCGCACCACCGTGGACGCGGTCCCGGAGACCGACCCGATCGGCGCGGCGCCGGCGGCGTCGGTGAAGCAGGCGCAGCGCCCGGCGGACCGGCGGCCGAACCCCGCCCTGATCCTTCTCCTCGCCGGCGTCGTCATCCTGGCCGTGTGGGGCGCGATCTTCATGAGGTCGAGCGACGACGACAAGGACGACGGTTCCGGCACCGCGTCCGGGGCACCGGCCGCCGCGGGGGCCTTCGGCGAGAAACCCCCCGAGGTGCAGGACAGGATCTTCGAGGACGACTTCGACGACCCGGACTCGGGCTGGAAGAACGTCGCGGCGGCCACCCGCGACGCCGGCTACGTCGACGACCGGTACGAGCTGCGCGTCCTGCCGTCGACGAGGTCGACCGCCGTCCCGGCGCCCAGCAGCACCCCGGCCTCGCAGCTCATCGACGTGAGGGTCACCCACACCGACGGCGAGGCGGGCGTCTACTGCCGCGGCGACGACGGCTACGCGTTCCTGCTCCGCCCGGACGGACGCGTCCGCATCGCCCGCTTGGACGGCGGCGGGATGCGCGAGGTGGCGACGGGGACGGCCACCAGGCTGCGCGACGACGACAACCGCGTCCAGGCCGCGTGCGTGCAGGACGGATCGAAGCTCAACCTCGGTTTCTGGGTCAACGGCAGGGCGGCGGCGAGCACCACCGTCTCGCTCGACCCCGACGACCGCACGGGCGCGCCGGGCGCCAGCGGGCTCGTCCTGCACCGCCCGGACGGAACCGCGGGCCGGCCCGAAGCCACGTTCGACCGGTTCACCCTCTGCTCGGTCTGAGCGCCACGGCGTCCGGCCGCCCCGGCGTCCCCGGCTAGTCCTTGCGGCCGGTCGTGGCGACGGTGACGCCGAGACCGATCATCATCAGGCCCCCGGCGCCGCCGACCGCGGCGAGACGGCGCGGCGAGCGGGCGAACCAGGTGCGGGCCGTCCCGGCGGCGATGCCCCACACGCTGTCGCTCACCAGCGCGATCAACGCGAAGATCAGTCCGAAGGCCATCATCTGGAGCGTCGCGTGGCCCTGCTCCCGGACCACGAACTGGGGCAGGACGGCGGCGAAGAACACCGTCGACTTCGGGTTGGTCACGCCGACCAGGAAGCCCTGCACGAGGGCCCGGCGGCCGCCGGGGCCGTCCTCGACCGGGCCGACCGCGTCGTGGAGGGAACGGCGGTGACGGATGGCCTGCACCCCCAGGTAGCAGAGGTAGACCGCGCCGACGGTCTTCAGCACCGTGAACACGACCGCGGACCGTTCCACGACGGAGCCGACCCCGACCGCGACGGCGGCCGTCAGCACCAGTGCGGCGAGCCCGCCGCCCGCGACGCCGGCGAGGGCGGTGCGGCGGCCGTGGGCCAGTGCGCGGCCCACGACGAACAGCACGGACGGCCCGGGGATCACGATGATGGCGAACGCCATCGCGGAGAAGGCGAGTACCTGGTGCGTCGAAAGCATGTTCGCACCCTAAGCACCGTGGCCCGCTTCGTCCCATCCATTCGGCGCGTTCCGGCGAGCACGGGCCGTCCGGGTGTGGCCGCGGCGGCGACCGTGACGCGGGTCACGGCACCGCCATAGGCTCCGACCATGTCCGCCTCGACCTCCGCGGCGCCCGATCCGGTCGAGACCTCGCGTCCGGCCGGGCCCCCGGCGCTCGCGTGGAAGCCGGTGCTGCTCATCGCCGGAGCCCTGGGCGTCGTGCTGCTCGCTCTCGGCGCCCGGTACGGCTACCACCGCGACGAGCTGTACTTCCGCGTCGCCGGGCGGCACCCGATGTGGGGCTATCCGGACCAGCCCCCGCTGATGCCGCTGCTCGGCCGGGCGGTCATCGCGCTGCTCGGAGACAGCGTGGTGGCGCTGCGCGTCCCCGCCGCGCTGTTCTCCGCCGCGGGTGTCGTGGTCGCCGCGCTGACGGCCCGCGACATGGGCGGCGGACGCCGGGCGCAGCTCCTCACCGCCGGGGCCTGCGCCGTGTGCCCGTTCGTCGTCGCGACCGGCCACCTGTTCTCCACCGCGACGCTCGACCTGCTGCTGTCCACGGTGATCGTCTGGCTCGCCGTCCGGTGGGCGCGGACCCGCGACCCGCGGCTGCTCCTCGCCGTGGGCGTCACGGCCGCACTGGCGCTGAACGTCAAGTACCTGGCCGCGTTCCTGCTCGCCGGCCTCGTCGCCGGACTGCTGATCTCCGGGCCGCGGCGGTTCCTGCGGGAGCCGGCGTTCTGGGCGGCCGTGCTGGTCGCGTCCGCGGCGGCGGCCCCCGGGCTGGTCTGGCAGGCCCGGCACGGCTGGCCCCAGCTCGACATGGCGGACGCCATCGCCGGCAAAGGCGAATTCGGCGGACGCCCCGGGCTCGTCCCGTTCCAGATCCTGCTGACCGGCGTCGTGCTGTCCTGGCTGTGGATCTACGGGTTGTGGCGGACGTACCGGTCGGAGGATCTGCGGCCGTTCCGGTTCCTCGGCCACGCGTACGTGCTGCTGACCGTCCTGTTCCTCGTCACGGCCGGCAAGCCCTACTACCTCGCGGGCCTGTGGGCGGGGCTGTTCGCGGCCGGGGCCGTGGAGGTCGAGCGGAACGGTGCGCCGCGCGGCTGGGGCTGGGTGCCGACCGTTCCGGTGTACGCGGTCACCGCCGTCACGACCGCGCTGCTCACCCTGCCCGTCTACCCGGTGGGGGAGCTCGCGCGCACCCCGCAGCCCGCCGTCAACGCGGACGCGGCCGAGACCGTCGGCTGGCCCCGGTTCGCGCGGCAGGTGGCGGACGCCTACCGCTCCCTGCCGCCGGACGAACGCGCAAGGGCGGTGATCGTCGTCGGCAACTACGGCGAGGCCGGGGCGCTCGACAAGTACGGGCCCGGCCTCGGGCTCCCCCGCGCGTACAGCGGCCACAACGGCTACTGGTACTTCGGGCGTCCCCGCGACACCGCAGGCCCCGCCATCGTCGTCGGGCCGGAGACCACGGCGGGCGCGACCTACCTGCAACGGTTCTGGAAGGACGTACGACCCGTCGGCCGCATCGACAACGGCGTCGACCTCGACAACCAGGAGCAGGGGAAGCCGGTATGGATCTGCCGCGGGCAGCGCGCGCCATGGGCGGAGCTGTGGCCGCGGATGAAGACCCTCTCCTGAGCCGGGGCGGTCAGGGACTGAGGACCTGCCAGGTGCCGCCCCGCCGGACCAGCAGGTCGTGGGTGAGCAGGCTGCCGGCGGGCACGTCCCACGCCGGGTCGCCGCCCTGGTCGCCCCGGTTCTCGGCCCACACCTGCGCGACCGCCCAGCGCAGCTTGTCGACGCCGTCCGGGTGCCCGGTGCCGGACGCGACGAACACGTCCCGCGCCGGGGCCGCCACGACGAGGTCGCCCTCCACGTCCTGCGCGAGCTTGTCCAGGAACCCGTCGTCCAGCAGAAGGCCCGACTCCAGGCTCCCCCGCCTGCCCGTGGCGCCCGTCCCGCCGAGCGACACGGTCACGGCGCGCACGTCCGGGTACCAGCTCAGGCTGAGCTCCGGCCGCAGGTCCCGCAGGTTGATCACGGCGCGGCGGCGCAGCTCGCCGGGCGCCACGCCCAGCTCGGCGCAGTGGCGGCGGGCGACGTGCTCGTAGCGCCGTCCGGACGGGGCCGCCTCGTCGGCGATCTCCAGCGCGTAGCTCACGTACAGGTCCCCGGCGAACGGGTCGCGGATCGGCTCCTCGTCCGGGGGCAGCGGGAACTCCAGCTGGATCTCCGCCGGCACCCGCGCCTTCATCAGCGGGACGATCAGACTTGACCGCGGATCGGTCACGGGACGTTCCTCCTGATGCCTGTTGCGGCCGGTGCCATCGAAGGGATCACCCTACCGCCGCTCCGGGCCGCCCGCCGGGTCCGGCGCCCCACCGGGAGGCACGACGGGCAGGTCCGGGGGTGCGCCGCGCTCGATGAGCCGCCGGATCGCGCCCGTGTCCAGGTGCCGCTCGACGAGGTCGCCGAGCGTGTCCAGCGCCGCCTCCCGCAGGGCGGCGAACGACACGTCGGGAGCGGGGATGAAGTCGCGTCCGCTGACCCGTGCCACGTCCCGCAGGAACGCGCGGCGGAATCCGTCGTTCTCCATCGCGCCGTGCCATGTCGTGCCCCAGACGGCGCCCTTGCGGCATCCGTCGAGGAAGGGCTCGCCCCTGGCCGTCACGACACCGTGGTGAATCTCATAGGCGTGCACCTCTTCGCCGTAGGCGCGTCCGCGGGGTCGCCGGAGGATCTTCTCTTCGCCGAACTCGACCCGTGCCGGCAGCAGCCCGAGGCCGTCGATGCGGCCCTTCCCCGACTCGACCCGGTCGACGATCTGCTCGGCGAGCATCTGGTAGCCGCCGCAGATGCCGAGGACCGGCCGTCCGTCACGGGCCCGGCGTTCGATCTCGGCCGCCATGCCCCGTTCGCGCAGCCACGCCAGATCGTCCACCGTGGCCCGCGTGCCCGGCAGGACGACCAGGTCGGCGTCGGCCAGATCACCCGCGCTGGCCGCATAGCGGACGACGACGCCGGGTTCGCAGGCGAGGGCGTCCAGGTCCGTGAAGTTGGAGATGCGCGGGAAACGGACCACGGCGATGCGGAGCGTCTCGCGTCCCACCGGTGGCCGGGCATCGGGACGTGGCGCGTCCAAGGCCAGCGTGTCCTCGGAATCCAGGTACAAGCCCAACGTCCACGGCAGCACGCCGAGTGTCGGCCGTCCGGTGAGCGTCTCCAATTGCGCGAGCCCCGGTTCGAGCAGCTCACGCGCTCCCCGGAACTTGTTGATGACGAATCCGGCGATCAGCGCCTGATCCTCGGGTTCGAGCAGCGCCACCGTCCCGTACAGCGATGCGAACACGCCGCCACGGTCGATGTCGCCCACCACGATGACCGGCAACCCGGCCGCCCTGGCGAGACCCATGTTCACGATGTCGCCGCCCCGCAGGTTGATCTCGGCGGGACTTCCGGCGCCCTCGCAGATCACCACGTCGTACTGGTCCCGCAGTTCCGCGAGACTCTCCTGCACGACGCCGTGGAGCCATTCCCTGCGCTCCCGGTACTCCAGCGCGTCGACCTCCGCGACCGGCCGTCCCAGGACCACGACCTGGCTGCGCCGATCGCTTCCCGGTTTGAGCAGGACCGGGTTCATCACGGCCCTCGGCTCGATCCCGGCCGCCTGCGCCTGCATGTACTGCGCCCGCCCGATCTCCGCGCCGTCCGCCGTCACCATCGAGTTCAGCGACATGTTCTGGGCCTTGAACGGCGCGACCTTCACGCCCTGCCGCGCGAGCCACCGGCACAGCCCCGCCGTGACGACGCTCTTGCCCGCGTCGGACGTCGTGCCCGCGACGAGCAGGCCCTTCACCGCAGGCTCCAGATCACGGCGGCGGCCGCGAACGTCGTCGCCGCCGAAAGACGCACGGCCCTCCTGATGTCCCGCACCTGCGGGGGCGGGCCGTCCCCCATCCGAGGCCGCTCCTCGACCCGTCCGCCGTAGTCGTTGACGCCCCCCAGCCGGACCCCGAGCGCCCCGGCGAAGGCGGACTCGCACCGTCCGGCATTGGGACTGGGATGCTTGGCACCGTCCCGGCGCATGATCCGCCACGCCTCCCGCCCGGAGCACAGGGCGACCAGGCCGCCGGTCACCCGCGCGGGAAACCAGTTCGCCACGTCGTCCAGCCGCGCCGACGCCCACCCGAACCGCTCGTACCTGGGATTGCGATACCCGACCATGGCGTCCAGCGTGTTGACGGCCCGGTACATCAGCATCCCGGGGATACCGGCGATCGCGCCCCACACCAGCGGGGCGATCGCCGCGTCCGACGTGTTCTCCGCCACCGACTCCACCACGGCCCGGGCCAGCTCGTCGGCGTCGAGGCGCCGGGGGTCCCGCGCGCACAGATGCGGAAGCCGCCGTCTCGCCGCCTCCACGTCCCCGCGCTCCAGCAGCCGCGCCATGACGAGCCCTTCGCGCCCGAGAGACGTCCCCCCGAGCACGGCCCAGGTCACACCGGCCGTGACCGGCGCGTGCACGCCCCAGCGCCGCGCGGCGCGCTCAAGCCCCACCCCGAGCGCCCCCGCACCGCCGACGAGCAGCCCGGTGTAGAGGACGCCGCGCCACCGCGAATCCCCGTACAGATGACGCTCCGCCGCCGAGGCCACACGTCCGAACCCGGCGACCGGATGCCACCGCCTGGGATCTCCCAACAGCGCGTCCAGGGCCACCCCGAGGACCAGGCCCTCACCAGAGACGCGCATCAAGCTCGTCCCAGTTGCGCTCCAGCCAGTCCTGCGCCCGCCGGATCCGCTGCCCGGCACCGCTGCGCCACATCCGCGCCCAGGTCCCTCCGCCCTGGGCCCGCGACCGCATCGCCCGGTACGACCGTTCGAACCTCACCCGGGCCACCGGCAGCACCTCCCGCCGCATCCGCGGCTCCAGCCCGTACGCGTCGCAGAACACCCTCAGGCGGCGTCCCACGTCCACCCGGGAGAGCGCCGCGTCCCTGTCGGCCGGGTCGGCGATCGGCCCCCAGTGCCGCAAGGTCGTCACCACGTCGAACAACCGCGTCGTCGGACGGGCCAGGTCGAAGTCGATGAGCGCGACCGGCCTGCCGTCCCGGAAGACCACATTCTCGGGCGTCACATCACAGTGCCCGATGACCTCGGGCTCCTCGTCCAGGTTGGACGTCTCCGTGTCCCACGGCGCCCCTTCCGGCGCCTCATAGGACGCCACCGCGTCGTGGTACCGCCGCAGGAGCCTCCCGACGCCCCTCAACGCCTCCTCGGACACGACCTGCGGCGCCAGCGGCCCGCGCGGCGCCTCCCCTGGAATCCAGCTCAGGACCTCCCGCCCCCGCTCGTCGATCCCGAGCACCCGCGGCGCGCCGTCGAACCCCACCGACTCCAGATGCCGCAACACGCCGTGCACCGCCGGACTGTGCGCCCGCAACGGCCTGCGCACCGTGTCCCCGACCCGCACGACGCCCTCCGACACGCCCCCGTCGGAGAGCGGCACCTCGACATTCACCGCCACAGCACCCAAAGATAAGACCCCTACCCCGTCCCCACCGCCCGCTTCAGCACGGTAAGGGCCATATAGATGTGGAGTCGGAACACCCTCACCCTTACACTGTGTCCCGGCGTCCGCCGGGCGCCTGGCGCCCGTAGCTCAGCTGGATAGAGCACCGGACTTCTAATCCGACGGCCGCAGGTTCGAATCCTGCCGGGCGCGCCACCTCACCAGGCGATCAAGCCGCTGACCTGGAAAAACACCATCCGGGCCCGCCGCGCCGGATGCAGCCGTGTGCCACCGGACGCAGCCGCACGGCACCGTTCCCGGAATATGCGCGGAATGACTCCGGACACGTTCCCGCAGGTCAGCACAGACACGAAGAGGCCCCGGAATCCTCTGGAGCCTCCTCACCACGCCGTCAGTGATCATGTCGCCAACGCATGCTCGATACGCCGGTTGGCGACCTCACGCTGCCCATCGATGCACTTGGCGTAGACGCGCAACATCACGTCGACCCCATGCCCGGCACGCTCGGCGGCTTCCGGTGCGTGCACCCCGGCGTTGAGCCACAGCGACACCGCCGCGTGCCGCAGGTCGTACGGCCGCGCCGCCAACGGCGACTCGACCTGATCAGGCGTCAGCGCCAGGAGACGAGCCTTCTTCCAGACCTGCGCGTAGGCCGAACCAGAGAACGACCGGCCGCCGCTGGTCACGAACAGCCGCCCATCCTCCGCCGTCCCGAAGGCGTCGATGTGCTCCCGCAGAAGCCGGACCAGTTCCGGCGGGACGGGAACCGGACGGCCAACATCATCGTCCCGGTGTTTCAGACCTCGATCATCGAAGGTCTCCCCCGAGTCGGTGTACCGCTTGCTGGTCTGGGGCCGGGTCTTCCTCACCGTGATCAAACCCCAGCCGGTCGCCGGAAGTTCGCAGTCCTGCCGCCTCAACCCCGCCGCCTCGGCCGGACGAAGACCGGCGAAGTACATGCACGCGAACATCGCCCGCAGCCGAGGCCCACGCGTTCGCCCGACATACGTCACCGCCGTCAGCAGTTCCCGAGCCTGCCTCGGGTTCACGACAACGCGCCGGTCAACGGCCCCTCCCTGCTTGGGCGGACGCCATTTCACACGGTCGAGCGGATTCGCCGCCAGGTCGCCCAGCTCGACCGCATAACTGAGCGCGTGCTTGAACACCGCCCGCTTGCGCCGGAACGTTGACGCCGCCGCCGGCTCCCCGTCGAGTTGGAGCGCGAGAGCTTCCAGCGCAGCCCACGCCAAGCGCGGCTCGTCCAGAGCCGTGATCGGCACCGAGGCCCTCTCCAGCCACCGCAGCGCCATGCCGTACATGCAACGGAGCCTTTCGGGGTCGTCGAAGGGGGTTGCAATAGGGGTCTCGCCCGGCCGGGCAGGCGGCCCCCGGCCAGGGGTCTCGGGGCGAACCGGGAGCCCGCGTGGGGGGTGCCCGGCCGGGCGAGAGCTTGAAAACGAGGGGCAGCGAGATGGAAAGGCTGCCGGGGGGAGAAGGTCCGGGGCCGCGGAACCTAGTCGGCGTCGACGCGGCCAGTGATCTCACACAGCCGCGCGTGCAACTCGTCCGCAGTGTCCGCGTCGACATCAGAGACGCGGTTCGGGTCGTCCCTGGGCGGAAGACGAAACGCCCACCACCGGCCCTTGTCCGAACGGACGAAGTTCCACTCGGGGAAGTCGCGCAGCAACCGCGTCCGGCCGTCACCGATGCCGGACTTGCGACCAGCCCGGCTCATGGCTGGACCACCTCGCCTGCGAGCCTGGACGCCGCGCCGCCGTCGTCCCGGGCGCGGCTTTCGCAGAGCAGGTCATTGCCGGCGTCCGTGGCGTCCGGTTGCAGCACCCACGCCTGCCCGGCGCCGGCGGCAAGCCTGGCCTCCAGACCGACGGCCTGGTCAAGCAGGTACCCCAAGATCTCCGGAGTACGGGCTCTGAGAACAGCACATCCGCCAGGCCAGCCGACGCCGATCCGGCGATCAGCCGTCCAAAAGGCCCCAACGGTTTCGGGACGGTTGATCAGCCAGCCAGGATGGTTCTGCCGAAGCTGAGCAAGAGACTCGGATATCGTCATCGCAGGTGGGACCTCCAGCGTCCGGCTCAGGCCCCGGGTCCGGTCCCTATCACCGGGCTCGGGGCCGACTACAGATGGGTGAGGGCAGTCCGCAGCACTACAGGGGTCGCCGGGATGCCGTGGTCGCCGCGGCCAAGAAGGCCAGGCGGCACGATGTACTGCCGCGCAGCGCAAGGTGCCGACAACGCGGCGCCCGCTTGATCTCGCTTGAGCGGACGACACAGCACCCGGCGCCGGCCACCCCCGCGAGCCCCGCGTTCGAACCGACTACGCCGCCCGCACTTCACACGGCGGCACGCACCACGGGCACGGCACCCGCTCCACCTCAGGACCAGGGCGACCAGACACACCGACCAGCACCGCCCGCCGAGGATGAGCGAACTTCCAGCCCCGGCCGTTGCACCGGGAATAGCCCGTATTGCGCGTTGGTTGCTGCTGCGTCATGACGACCACGATCGGTGATTTTCGGTCCGGGCCCCATTCCCGGGCGGTATCCCACGATGGGATATACGCTCGCATCGGAGGAGTCATGAGGAGGTAGACCCGATGTCGGGACGGGCGTCAGAGCCGATCGTCATCCCTGAGTCGCTCTGGCAACATCCCCAAATGACCCAGGCGCTGACATCCCGAGACATTCGGACCGTATTTCACCTAGTACGCCGGTATGCAGGAGCCAGCCAAACCCAAATCGCGATCGCTTGCGGCATGTCGCAGGGCAAGGTCAGCGAAACCATGAAGAAGGGGGGACGCCAGGTCACCGCCCTTGAGGTCTTCGAGCGCATCGCCGACGGCCTTCAGATGCCCGACGCTGCCCGGATGATGCTGGGTCTGGCTCCGCGCAACCTCTCCATCCTTCCCACCACCGAGAACGCGAGGCGCATCACACCTCGGGAGGAACCTGAGGGCTTGGTTCCTGCCGCCTTCCTCGGTTCCCTGGACGTAGATCCCGATGTCGAGGAAGGGGACCCGTTGCGCCGCAGGACGTTCACCAAGCTCGCCGGGGCGAGCCTGTTCAGCGCCGTGCTCGCCGACCTGCCCGCAGACGGCGCCCCCTTGGAAGGCGTCGAGGCGTTCGCCGCCGCCTTTGCCGGCGCTCCGGACACCAGCGGCGGCTCAGACAGGGCCGCGCTTGACCTTTCTCGCCTGGCTAGCGCAGTTGCAGCAGCAAAGCGCAACTACCAGGACTGTCAGTACAGCGCGGTCATCAACACCCTGCCTCGGCTTCTGACCGACCTGCGTACCGCGTGCGCTACCTACGACGGAGACACCCGCCTCCGTGCCGAAGCGCTCTCGGCTGAGGCCCACCACGTCGCCGCGAGCATCCTGCTCAAGATGGATCAAGAGGGTCTGGCATGGGTTGCTGCCGACCGGAGCATGCAGGCCGCACGCAATGGCCAGGACCTGACGATCATCGGCTCAAGCGCCAGGATCATCACGCACGCCTTGATGAACGACGGCCACCACGGCGCGGCCATGCGCACCGCCAGTACCTACGCCGAACAGATCGACCGCGACATCGACGTACGCACCCCAGACTTCCTCTCCGTGTACGGTGCACTCCTGTTACGAGGAGCTGTAGCCGCCGGCCACCGCAACGACCGGCACACCGCCGCAACGCTCCTTGACGAAGCCGCGGACGCCGGCCGCGAGCTGGGAGGCGACTTCAACTACCGATGGACCGCATTCGGTCCTACTAACGTCCAGCTTCACCGCGTCAACATCGCTCTGCGGCTCGGCGACGCCGGAGCCGCCATCCAAGAGGCCCGCCGTATCAACCTCGACCGCATCCCTCTCACCGAACGCAAAGCAAAACTGCTCATCGACACCTCAAGTGCCCTTACCCAATGGGGCAAGCACGACAAGGCATACGACGTCCTACGCTTCGCCCACCAGTTGGCCCCCGAAGAAATTTCGGCCCGCCCCGCTGTACACCGCCTGCTTCGTGACCTCATGGCCACGGCCCCACCTAGCATCAAACGCCAGCTCAGGGAATTCACAACCGAAATTGGGATCCGCTTGTGAGCGACAAACCCGACCGTCGCAAGGTTCTCTACATCATCGTGTGCGCAGCCGGCCCCGCCGGAGACGTCCGAAAACTCGTCACACTCGCACATCAACGAGGCTGGGACGTTCAAGTCATCGCCACCCCTGCCGCCCTGGACTTCATCGACACCCAAGCCCTGGAGGCCCAAACCGGTCGCCCTGTCCGCAGCCAATACCGCAAGCCAGGGGAACCCCGATCTCCCAAGGCGGACGCTATCATCGTGGCCCCCGCCACCTACAACACCATCAATAAATGGGCCAACGGCATCAGCGACACCTACGCCCTAGGAATCCTCGCCGAAGCACCAGGGCTCACAATTCCGGTAGTCGTCCTACCGTTCGTCAACACAGCACTAGCAAACCGCACCGCCTTTCAAAACAGCGTGAGAACGCTTCGTGAAGAGGGAGTTCGCATACTCCTGGGCCCCGGCGAGTTCGAACCGCATGCCCCCGGTACCGGTGAGAATGCTCAGGACGGCTATCCCTGGCATCTAGCCCTGGAAGAAGGCGAGCGCCTCTACGCCAGCGGACGAAGCACGACTCCATCGGCACCCGACAAGTAGCACTCCACGCTCAGGAGCCGCAGTGAGCCCGCTGCCCAAACGGATGACGAACCGCTGGCAGAACCGCAAAGAACCCGGACCTGGCCAAGGCACGATCTATTGGCACATGCTCGTGGGTGATCAACCCGAAGCCCGTGACGCTGCTCGTACCGCATGGGAACGACTCGCCGGCTTCAACGGTCTGCACCTGCCCCCGCTGGAATGGCTCCACATCACCACACTTGTCGTCGGGCCCACTGAATGCTTTTCATCCTCGGGTGGCGGCACTGATCTCGCGGTCTTGTAGGACGTGGATGGCCTTGGCGAGCCGGCCGGCCTTGTGTGGGCAGC
>DATCLF010000278.1:0-10727 GCA_036564055.1 Spirillospora sp. | reverse complement strand
GCTGGTCCAGAAGCTGGAGACGGGCATCGAGGGCTTCCAGGGCCGCCGTCGCGGCGACATGAAGCGCCCCGACCGCGTCCTGGCGACGGTCAAGCACTTCGCCGGCGACGGGGACACGGCGTTCGGCTCGTCCACCACCGAGACCTACACCATCGACCAGGGCGTCACCATCACCGACCGCCGCTCGTTCAACAAGATCGACGTTGCCCCGTACGTCACGGCCGTGAAGAAGTACAAGGTCGGCAGCGTCATGCCCTCGTTCTCCAGCGTCGACTGGAAGGAGGACGGCGTCGGCAACCCGGTCAAGATGCACGCCAACAAGGAGCTGCTGACCGGTCTGCTCAAGGGCCAGATCGGGTTCAGCGGCTTCGTCATCAGTGACTGGGAGGCCATCAAGCAGATCCCCGGCGACTACCCCACCCAGGTCCGCACGGCCGTCAACGCGGGCGTCGACATGTTCATGGAGCCCTACAACGCTCCGCAGTTCATCGAGACGCTGATCGCCGAGGTGCGGGCGGGACGCGTGAAGACCTCGCGCATCGACGACGCCGTCCGCCGCATCCTGACGGCCAAGTTCGAGCTCGGCCTGTTCGAGCGTCCCTTCACCGACCGCCGGTACGCCAAGACGATCGGCTCGCCGCAGCACCGCGCGGTGGCCCGCCAGGCCGTCGCCGAGTCGCAGGTCCTGCTGAAGAACCGCGGGCACGCGCTGCCGCTGAAGCGCAACCAGAAGATCTACGTCGCGGGCGTCAACGCCGACGACATCGGCAACCAGGCGGGTGGCTGGACGGTCACCTGGCAGGGGCAGTCGGGCGACATCATCCCCGGCACGACGATCCTGGAAGGCATCAAGGAGTACGCCGAGAACGTCACCTACAGCAAGGACGCCTCGGCTCCGACGTCGGGCAGTGACGTCGGCATCGTGGTGGTCGGTGAGACGCCGTACGCCGAGGGCGTCGGCGACGTCGGCAACGGGCACACGCTGAACCTGTCCGACGCCGACAAACGCAACATCGACCAGGTGTGCTCCGCGATCGAGACCTGCGTCGTCATCGACGTCGCGGGCCGGCCGCAGATCGTCACCGACCAGCTCTCCAAGATGGACGCGTTCGTCATGGCCTGGCTGCCCGGCAGCGAGGGCGGCGGCGTCGCGGACGTCCTGTTCGGCAAGCGTCCCTTCAAGGGCCGCCTGCCGGTGACCTGGCCCCGCAGCGAGGACCAGGAGCCGATCAACGTCGGCGACCGCGGCTACGACCCGCTGTTCCCGTACGGCTACGGGCTGCGGACCCGCGCGCGTCACCACTGAGTCACCGTGAGATCTGGGTGATCCTCGGATCGAGGTCGCCCGGCTCGACGGGCACCGGCCGGCCGCCCGCACCACAGCGGGCGGCCGGTCCGCGTTTGCGGCGCCCGGCGCCGACGGGCGTTCGCGCCGGTGACATCGGCCGGTGACTCGGCCGGAGTGACATGATGGGCCCATGGCCGACGAGGGGAGCGTGCGGGTCGATCTGTGGATCTGGTCCGTGCGGCTGCTGAAGACCCGCTCGATGGCGACGACCGCCTGCCGCGCGGGGCACGTCCGCGTGAACAACGAGCGCGCCAAGCCGTCCACCTCGGTGAAGCCCGGCGACGAGATCCGGCTCCGCCACGACGGACGCGAGCGGATCGTCGTCGTCAAGAAGATCATCCGCAAGCGGGTCGGGGCGTCGGTCGCGGCCGAGTGCCTGATCGACAAGAGCCCGCCCCCGCCGCCCCGCGAGGCGCTCGTCCCCGTCGGCCGCCGCGAGCGCGGGGCGGGCCGTCCCACCAAGCGGGAGCGCCGCGAGCTGGAACGGCTCCTCGGCCGCTACCGCGCCTACAACGAGCGGGAGCGCCGCCGCCGCGACTGACCGGTGTGCCGGTGCGGCGGCCGTCACCCGCCGGGCATGCGCGCCGGCCGCCGTGCGTCACACCGCCAGGGGAGCCGAGCGCCTCATCGGTGATCCGTTCGCGGCGACCGCCTCCGCGGCGACGTACCGGGCGCGCGGGACCGTCACCGCGGTCTCGAAACCTGTCCGCCGCTTCGTCTCCGCCGGCGTGAGCCGGGAGGGTGCGGGCCCGGTGAGGATGCGCCACGCGGCCACCCCGGTCGCCCCGTTCCAGCTCGCGTGGACGCGCAACCGGTCGCCGTCCATCGGGACGGCCGCCACGGCGGGGTCCTGCGCGGGCCGGGCGTGCCAGGGCGCACGGTAGGCGCGGTAGGAGCCGTTCCCGACGCCGGTCAGCTCCAGGACGGCTCTTCCGTTCCCGGCGAATTCCGTGACCGCTCCCGTGGAGCCCCAGCCGATGAGCACGTTGCCGTCCGGCAGCATCTGCATGCTGCCCATGTACTGCCCGTAGGTCTTGCCGTCGCTGAACTCCCTGACGAGGGTCACCCGCCTGGCTTGCTCGTCGACGTCCAGGACGAGCCCGCGCGAGGGGCCCTCGCCCACCTCGCTGATCAGGTTGTCGAACAGGGAGATCGTCCCGTCCGGTTGCCGACGGGCGTCGTGCTGCCAGGCGAACCTCAGCGCGTCATCGAGCGGGAAGTCGCTGCGTCTGCCGCCGAGGCGCCAGCGAACGGCGCCCGAGTGGCGATCGAGGCAGTACAGCGCGCACGAGTTGCGCGCCGACAGCAGCAGCGTGTCACCGTCGTCCTGGACGGAGTTCACGTGGATGGGGTCGAACGGCTTGCCCGGGCTCCCGTCGGCCTCCTTGGTCAGCGGCGTGCGTGTCTCGCGAAGGTCCAGGTGATCGAGGGCGCTCCAGTCGAACAGCACCTCGCCCGTCTTCACGTCGATCTCCTGGACGCGGTTGTCGAGCACCCGGCCGTCGCGGCGCCCGCCGAGCGGGCGCAGGTCGGCGGTGACCTCGGGGTAGGCGACGATCAGCGCCGTGCCGCGGTCGGTGAGCAGGAACTCGTGGAAGTCGCCCTGGACACCGTTGCCGGTGCGCACCTCGGCGATGCGCCGGTAGTCCCGGCCGAGGATGACGCCGGTGCCGTGCCCGTACCCGCCCGTCCGGCGTTGACCCTCCCAGTAGGTGAGGACCGGTCTGCCGTCGTAGGTCTGTACCCGCAGGTTGGCGATCATCCGGTCCGAGCTGAGGATCCAGACCGGCTCACCGTGGTCGTCCACGATGAGGGCGTCCGCGGCGTCCTGCCCCCGGAACGGGGTGAGGAACAGCAGCCCGGGTGACGTGCGACCAAGCCGACGCACCTTCAGCCGCGGAGAGCGCACACCCGGCAGGGTGACATAGCCGGCGCCGGGTTCGGGGCGTGGCTCCGCGGCGCCGGAGCGGCGTGAACCGGTACCGGCGAGCAGAGCGGCCCCACCGGCGAGCCAGGAGGCGAGAAAGGCGCGACGTGTGAGACGCATGCCGACTGTCTACTGCGTTGCGGCTAAAAGCAGCATCAAACCAGCGAGTCGCCGCCGAGTGCCGAAACTGCCGACCACCTCCGGTCGTACTGATGACACGTGCCGGGAGGCTCAGCCGGGTTTGCGGGCCAGGAGCAGCCGGTAGCGGGGGCCGCCGTCGGGGCGCCGGCCGAGCGCCGTCATAGGCGCGGTCGTCACGGTGAACCCGGCCGCCGTCAGGTCGTCGCGGACCGCGCTCGGCGCGCAGGTCAGGTAGTACATGACGAACGGGGGACGCCACACGGCGTTGCGGACCCGCATGACCGTGTCGAAACCCAGCAGCGCCCAGTACTGGAGCGAGCCGATGGGCGGCGGCGCGCCGATCGGGAAGGCGAACAGCCCTCCGGGGCGCAGCGCCCGATGGACCCCGGCGAACACGGCGGGCCGCTCGGAGGGCAGCAGGTGGCCGAGCGCCCCGAAGGTGACCGCGAGGTCGAACTCCTCGTCGAAGCGCAGCTCCCGGACGTCGGCGCGCACCCAGTCCGCGTCCGGGTGCGCCTGGCGCGCCTGCGCGAGCATCCCGGCGCTGAAGTCGACGCCCGTGACCTTCCCGCACAGCGGCCCGAGGACCCGCGTGCCCGCGCCGGTGCCGCAGCAGACGTCGAGGCCGCGCCCGAACGGACCGAGCGGACGCAGGACGTCGGCGGTGGCGTCGAGGATGACGTCGGGCGTGCGGAAGGGCGTGTGGTCGAACTTCGGGGCGAGCAGGTCGTAGCCGCGCTCGACCGAGGACAGCGCCTGGACCGTCAGCTCCCACAGCGACGGCCCCCGAGGGGAGAACATCGCCCGAGATTATCCCCCGCCGCGCCCGGGAGAACAGCGCGCGTCACAGGGAGGCGCCGCCGTCGACCACGAGGTCGTGCCCGACCGTGAACGCCGCCTCGGGCGAGGCGAGCCACAGGACGGCGGAGGCCGCCTCGGACAGGTCCCCGACCCTTCCGGCCGGCAGCTCGTTCCTCAGGCGGCCGGCGCGGTCCGCCTCGGTCTCGCCCGGACGCAGGGACATCGGCGTGTCCAGCGGGCCGGGGCTGATCGCGTTGATCCGGATCCCGTCGCCCGCGTACTCCATCGCCGCGGTGCGGGTCAGGGCGCCGACGGCCGCCTTGGTCGCGCCGTAGGCGCCCAGGGACGGCACCCGCCGGTGCGCGCCGACCGCGGAGGAGGTGTTGACGATCACGCCGCCGCCGTGGGCGCGCATGTGGGCGATCTGGTGCTTCATGCAGAGGAAGACGCCGGTGAGGTTCACGGCGAGCAGGCGGTCCCACGCGGCCTCGTCCATCTCCGCGAGGGGTCCGGCCTCGACGATGCCCGCGTTGTTGAACGCGATGTGCAGGCCGCCGTGCCGCTCCACGGTGGTGGAGACGAGCCGGGCGGCGTCCTCGGAGGAGGTGACGTCGGCGGGGACGGCGGAGGCGCGGCCGCCCTCGTCCTCGATCAGCGTCACGGTCTCGTCGAGGGCGGGGGCGCGGCGCCCGGCGACCACCACGGTCGCGCCCTCGCGGGCGAAGGCGAGCGCGGTGACGCGGCCGAGGCCGGAGCCTCCGCCGGTGACGAGGACGACCTTGCCGGAGAAGCGAGCGGTCATCGGATGATCTCCACTTCATTTGGATCGATCGTTCTTGAATTTCGGCGCACGGAGACCCGGCCCGTGAGGGCAGGGGAAGCCTCGCCAGTCAGTCCAGGAGGGCCAATGCCTGTGCGGTGGCGTCACGGAGCCGGCCGGGGTCGGGTTCACCGCGTCCGAGGACGCGGATGCCCTGCATCACGACGAGCAGGAACCGCGCCAGCGCGCGCGGGTCCTTGTCGGCCGCCAGCTCGCCCTGGGCGCGCGCCCGTGTCAGCGCGGAGGTCAGCGCGGTCTCCAGGGCGTCCCAGCTCGCCTCGACCCGGCGGGCGACCTGCGGGTCGCGCGTCATGATCTCCGTGGCCGCGTTGACGATCATGCATCCCCGTCTGCGCTCGTCGCGCAGGGACTGCTCGGCGTAGCTCTCGACCAGCGACCGCACGGCCGGGAGCACCGGACCCGGCTGGGACAGCAGCTCGACGGGGTCGGGGTCGCGGGTCCGCACGTACCGATCGAGCGCCTTCACGTACAGGTCGCGCTTGCCGCCGAAGGTGGCGTAGATGCTCGCCCGCGCGACCCCGAGATGGTCGACGAGGTCGGACATGGACGTCGCCTCGTACCCGCGCTCCCAGAACAGCTCCAGCGCCTTCTGCAGCGCCGCGTCCGGATCGAACTCCTTGGTCCTCGCCACGTCCCGGACCCTAGCCAATCCAGATCGATCGGTCAAAAATCAGCTCGCGTTCGGGTGGGATCCGGCGTGCCCGAAGGCCGCCTAGCGGCGGCGCAGGCCGCGGAAGACGTTGCCCTCCGTCGACAGGTAGTTGCGGCGGTAGTCGAAGCGCGGCGCGTTCGTGAACATGAGGTACCAGTACTTCATCTGCTCGGACCACCAGTAGCCCGACGTGAGGTCGTCGTGCCGCACGGGCGTGGTGGTGACGTCCGCGATGATCGTCCAGCCGTTGTCGACCCGGGAATGCTTCTTCTGGCGCCGGTAGTAGTCGTAGGCCAGCTCCCGGTACTTCTCCGAGCCGCGCTTGCCGGGCCCTGCGACGATCCAGAGGTTGAAGCAGGAGTCGACGTACTCGGGACGCAGTTGGTTGCCCTTGCTCGTCGCCTCCCCGGAGACCGGGTCGTAACCCTCGGGCAGCACCGGGTACTTGTCGAGCACGGAGGTC
The DNA here is from genome assembly GCA_036564055.1 of Spirillospora sp. Classification (GTDB taxonomy): domain Bacteria; phylum Actinomycetota; class Actinomycetes; order Streptosporangiales; family Streptosporangiaceae; genus Spirillospora. The sequence continues at coordinate 4,554 of DATCLF010000278.1, read as the reverse complement.
CAGGACGCGAGGTAGGCGTCGCCGAGGTGCCGGTAGCCGCTCTGGCCCAGCAGGCCGGCGTAGAACGCGCCGAGCTCGGACTGCACGGCCGTGACCGTCTCGCCGTTGTCGATGTCGACGTCGGCGAACCACAGATGACCGTTGATCTTGGTGGCCTCGTGCTTGAGGATCGCCTTGGTCAAGAGCCCGTACCAGGAGCGGAAGTCGCGGTCGCCGAACAGGTCCCAGGCGTCCCAGACGTACTCGTAGAACGAGTCGACCGGCGGGTGGATGGTGGCGGTGTCGTTGACCCACTCCCCGGTCTCGACGTCGATCTCGGTGCCGAGGAGCCCGAGGTCGGAACGCCGGTCGATGACCGCCTTCATCGCCTTCTTCGCGGCCCGGTAGTACCGGGGGTCGCCGGTCAGCCGGGAGAGGGTGCCGAACTCGGTGATGATGGTGCCGACCTCGGCGAGCACGTTCGTGTCGCCGCTGATCTCGCCGGTGCTCGGGTTGACGAACCGGTAGGGGATGCCGGTCGGCGACTGCTCGAAGCACGGCATGAGGATGTCGGCGATCTTCTTGGCGTGGTCCAGCAGCGCGCGCTCGCCGGTGGCGAGGTGGCCGGAGAGCAGGCCGCCCACCATGCGGATGTTCGTCTCGAAGACCTGGACGTTGGCGTTGACTCTGGAGAAGTCCAGATTCTCCTTCACCCATCGGACGCCCTCGGCCAGCTCGGCGTCCAGCCCCATCAGGTAGAGGGTGTCGAGGGCTTCGACGATGGTGAGCCCGACGGGGTGCTCGGCGTCGAAGAACTCGCCGTGCCCGCCGCTCACGGGCAGCAGGTGGTCGTGCCCCCAGGCGTACCTCTTGTACGCCTTCCACGTGTCGAGCAGTTCGCGGCGCACGTCGGCCGCGACGGGGCGCCAGTCCCGGGGGCGGGACGTCTCCGCGGACGCGGGAGCGGCGCCCCACCCGAGCCCGCCGGCCGCGGCGACGGCCGCCGTGGAGGTCAGAAAGGTCCTGCGTGTGAGGGCTCGGAACGGTGCCACGATTCACCACCCGGCGACGACGACATGATCACTTGATCTTGTTCGTACCATCGCCTGTGACACCTGGCCATGCGCATGACCACATACGGCCTCCGTGGCGGATGGGCGTCATGCGACTTCTGCCGCCGCCGCATGTTCCTGATCAGCGGGAGACCGTCGGTGCCCGGGTTTCAGCTGGGAGAACGCGCTCGGAAAAACGCCGTGAAAACGTCCGTGGAAATGGCCGTCGATATCAGGCGCACCGGGAAAGGGCGTCGATCGCGGCGATTTCGTCGTCCGTGAGGGTGAATCCGTCGAGGTCGGCGTTGGCCGCGATGCGTTCCGGGCGCCGGGACCGCGGCAGGATCACGATGTCGTGCTCCAGGTGCCAGCGCAGGACGACCTGGGCGGTGGTGACGCCGTGCCGCTCGGCGATCCCGGTGAGGGTCGGGTGGCGCAGATCGGTGTTCTTCAGGCCGCTGTACCCCTCGACGACGATGCCGCGGCGCCGGTGTTCCTCCAGCGTGGCCGGGTCGTGCTGCGCGGGGCTCCAGGGGATCTGGTTGACCGCGGGCCTTCGTCCCGTGGCCTCGGCGACGAGGTCGATCTGCTCCGGGCTGAAGTTGCTGACCCCGGCGTTGCGGATCAGACCGTCGTCCTCGGCGCGCAGCAGTTCCTCCCACGCGGGGACGAGCCGGCTCTGGCTTGTCGGCCAGTGGATCAGCCAGAGGTCCACGTAGTCGGTGTCGAGGAGGCGGAGGCTCGACTCCAGGGTGCGGCGGGCGTTTCCGGCGTCCTGTGGGCGCAGCTTGGTGGTGATGAAGACCTGTTCCCGGTCCACGCCGCTGTCCTTCACGGCTCTGCCGACGTCCGCCTCGTTCCGGTACAGCGTCGCGGTGTCGATGTGCCGGTAGCCGACGTCGAGTGCCGTGCGCACCGAGGTGTAGGCCGTCCCGGGGCCCAGCTGCCACGTGCCGAAACCGATCATCGGCAACGCGGCGCCGCCGGGCAGGTTCACAGTGTCCGTCGTGGTCATGCTGCGATTCTGCCCGGCGGGCCGCGTCGAACCGGGCGCCGGGGCGGCGGGGGCGTGCTCGGTCCGTCAGGCGGGGACGCCGCGGACCTGCTGGACGAGGTTCGTCGCCGCCTTCGCCAGCAGCGTGGTGTCGTTGGCGGCCACGACGAACCCGAAGCCCTCGTCGATCGCCTTGGTGGCCGCGGCCGCGCTCGCGACCGCGGTGCCGCACGGACGTCCCGCGGCCTTGGCGGCTTTGAGCCCCGCCGTCACCAGCTCGGTGTGCCGGGGGTCGCCGGCCGGGACGCCCATCGACAGGGCGAGGTCCGAGGCGCCGATGAGGACCGCGTCCACGCCCTTCACGGCGAGGATGCCGGACGCGTTGCGCAGGGCCTCCTCGCTTTCGAGCTGCGGGATGCACAGGGCCTTCTCGTTGCCGAAGCGCAGGTAGTCCGCGCGGGGCCGCAGCCCCCAGGCGCCGGCCCGGCTCGTCCCGCCGGAACCGCGGGTGCCGGCGCCGGGGAAGCGGACCATGCGCACGACCGCCTCGGCCTGCTCGACCGTGTCGACGTGGGGGAAGAGAACGCCGCCCGCGCCCGCGTCCAGCACGCGCTGCACGAGCCCGTGGTCGTGCGAGGGGACGCGGACCAGCGGGACCATCCTGAGGCCGGTCGCGACCACGATGTGCCGGTACGCGTCGGACGTGCTCAGCATGGAGTGCTCGAGGTCGATCACGACGAAGTCGAAGCCGGCGAGGGCGGCGATCTCGACGCTCTCCGGACCGGTCATCTTGATCCAGCTTCCCAGCGGGACGCCGCGGTCCGGTGCGAACAGCTCGGGCGGGTCAGAGATCACGCGCGTGGTCCTTCCTGGAGGGGGCCCAGAACACCAGCCACCGGTTGAGCGTCACGATGACCGCGTGCAGGGTCATGCCGATGACCGACAGCATGACGACCACCGCGAACGTGCGGGCCACGTCCATGTTGAAGTTGGTGGCCTGGATCGTGTAGCCGAGGCCGGCGGTGGCGCCGACGAACTCGGCGACGACGGCGCCGGTGACCGACAGGATCACCGCGACGTCGAGCCCGGCGAAGATGTGGGGGAGCGCGGAGGGGATCCGCAGCCGGCGCATGATCTGGAAGTCGGTCGCCCCGAACGACTTCAGCATGTTGATCTGCTCCGGCTCGGCCGAGCGCAGCCCGAGGATGGCGTTGACGAGCAGGGGGAAGTAGGCGATCAGCGCGATCGTCAGGACCTTCGAGGTCATTCCGATGCCGAACCACATCAGCAGCAGCGGGGCCATCGCGACCTTGGGGATGGTCTGGATGAGCACGAGGATCGGGAAGAGCGCCTTGTCCACGACGCGGAACTGGGTGATCAGCGCGGCCGACACCAGCGCCAGGCCGATCGCGAGGCCGAAGCCGATGAGGATCTCCTTCATGGTGACCCACATGTGCTCCAGCAGGAACCCGCTCGACAGGCCGTCGATCAGCGAGCGGACGACGTCGGTCGGCGCGGGCACGAGCACGATCGACACGTCGAAGGCGCGCACGACCAGTTGCCACAGGGCGACGAGGATGAGGAACAGTCCCCAGCTGAGCACGAAGCCGGGGACCTGGCGGCGCGGCGCCCCTCCCGCGGTCCTGCGTTGCGGGGCGCGCGCGGGGGCCTCCGTCTTGGTGCCCGGCGCCTTCTCCGCCTCCCGTGTGTTGCTGCCAAGCTTCATGGTCACTCCCTAGTGGGCGCTGTGCTCGGAGTTCAGAAGGACGCGGATGCGGGACGCGATCTCGCCGAACTCGGGGGTGTTGATGTCCTCCAGCCGCCGGGGCCGCGCCAGGCCGACGTCGATGACCTCGGCGATGCGGCCCGGCCGCGGCGTCATGACGACGACGCGGTCGGACAGGAGTACGGCCTCGGGGATGCTGTGCGTCACGAACAGCACGGTCTTGCGGTCACGTTCCCAGATGTCGAGCAGGTCGAGGCCCATCTGGTCGCGGGTCATCGCGTCGAGGGCGCCGAACGGCTCGTCCATCAGCAGGATCCGCGGGTCGTGCAGGAGTGCCCGGCCGATGCCGACCCGCTGCTGCATGCCGCCGGACAGCTCGCTCGGGTACTGGTCGGCGAAGTCGCGCAGCCCCAGCATGTCGAGCAGCTCGGTCACGCGCTTGTCGAGGTCGGCGCGGGAGCGCCGCGGCCCCACGTCGTGGGAGATCATCATGTTCTTCGCGACGGTGCGCCACGGCAGCAGCAGGGGCTGCTGGAACACCATGCCGAGCAGGTTCTCGGGGTTCTGCGTCGGGCCGAAGACCACCTCGCCCTCGGTCTGCCGCGTCAGCCCCATGATGATCTTGAGCAGGGTGCTCTTGCCGCACCCGCTCGGACCGACGATGGAGACGAACTGTCCCTCGGGGACGGTCAGGCTGACGTCGTCCAGCGCGAGCACGGTCTTGCCGCGCTTCGCGCGGTAGCGCATGGAGACGTGCTTGAGCTCGACGGCGATGTCGGTGACGGTCGGCGGGTGCGCAGGGG
>DATCLF010000277.1:0-3687 GCA_036564055.1 Spirillospora sp. | reverse complement strand
GGCCCGAGATCCTCGAGGACCTGCCGACGGTGACGCACTTCGTCGCCGGTCTCGGCACCACGGGCACGCTGATGGGCGTCGGACGCTACCTGCGGGAGCACGTGCCCGGCGTGAAGATCGTCGCGGCGGAGCCCCGCTACGGGGACCTGGTGTACGGGCTGCGCAACATCGACGAGGGCTTCATCCCGGAGCTCTACGACGAGTCGGTCCTGACCACCCGGTTCTCCGTCACGTCCGGGGACGCGCTGCGCCGCACCCGTGAGCTGCTGGAGCAGGAGGGCATCTTCGCGGGCATCTCGACCGGGGGCGCGCTGCACGCGGCGCTCGGGATGGCGCGCAAGGCGGTCAAGGCCGGCGAGCGCGCCGACATCGTCTTCGTCGTCGCCGACGGCGGCTGGAAGTACCTGTCGACCGGCGCCTACGGCGGCACCCTGGAGGAGGCCGAGGCCCGTCTCGAAGGACAGCTCTGGGCCTGATCCCCGGCGACGTTCCTGTCGTGGTGTTCCTGCCGTGATCACGGCCGGTCCGCGACCGGCAACCCCGGCCGGGGGAGCGCTCCGCCTGGCACGGTACAGTGCGTTTTGGAATGTGATTCTAGGACCGTGCCGGGCGGGGAGGACGCCCGCCGGGACGGGCGGACGCGGGAGTGAGCGATGATCGGCTTCGGCGAGGCGACCGCGGTGAAGCAGGTCGGCGAGAACCGCTACGAGACGGTCCTGGACGGCGGATACGCCATCGCCGGGGCGCTGAACGGCGGTTACCTGCTGGCCGTGCTCGCCCGCGCCGCCGTCGACGCCTCGCCGCACGCCCACCCGGTCTCGACCGCGGCGAACTTCCACCGCGTCAGCAAGGCCGGCCCCGCCGAGGTGCTCGTCGAGCCCCGCAAGGAGGGCCGCACGGCCGCGTCGTCACGGGTCACCCTCGTCCAGGACGGGCGCCCCGTCGTGGACGCCCTCGTCACCACCGGCACCCTCGACGCCGACGCCGAGCCCGGCTGGAGCGGCGACGGGCCCCCGGCGATCCCCCCGCTGGAGGAGTGCACCGACGCGCGGCCGCCGCGGGGCGACGGCTTCGCCGACCAGGTCGACGTGCGCTACGACCGGTCCACGATGGGCTGGCTGGACGGGCGGCCGAGCGGCGTCCCGGAGATCCGCGGCTGGTTCCGCCACCGCGACGGCTACGAACCCGACGGCTTCCTGCTCGCCCTCGCCGTGGACGCGTTGCCGCCGGTCACGCTCAACCTCGGTGCGATGGGCTGGGCCCCGACCGTCGAGCTGACCTGGCACATGCGCGCCGTCCCCGCGCCCGGATGGCTCGCCGTGCACGCCGGCGGGCGGCTCCTGTCCGACGGCTGGTTCGACGAGGAGGTCGAGGTGTGGGACTCCGCCGGACACCTCGTCGCGCAGAGCCGCCAGATCGCGCGGGTGCCCCGGCCGTAGCGGGCCGGTCCCGCGGACGGCCACGTCGCCGGCGTTTCGCCGCGATCGGTGCGCGGATCGCGCGTCCACGGCCTGAACTGGCCGGTTTTCCGATGGATGACGATGTGATGTCCAACGCATGACGCGCTCCGGCGGGGCCTTCTCGCCTAGCCTGGTGCACCATGTCAAAGGCATCCTGGGGGAGGACCGCAACCCGGGGGGACGGCCTCTCGGACGCCCCCATCGGGATCTTCGACAGCGGTTTCGGCGGCCTCACCGTGGCGCGCGCGATCCTCGACCAGCTGCCGAACGAACCGATCCTCTACCTGGGGGACACGGCCCGGCAGCCCTACGGCCCGCGTCCCATCGCCGAGGTGCGCGCCTTCGCGCTGGAGATGCTCGACCAGCTCGTCGATGAGGGCGTGAAGATGCTGGTCATCGCGTGCAACAGCGCGAGCTCGGCGATGCTGCGCGACGCCCGGGAACGGTACGACGTCCCGGTGGTCGAAGTCATCAACCCCGCCACCCGCCGCGCGGCCCGCGCCACGTCCAACGGGCGGGTCGGGCTCATCGCCACCCAGGCCACCGTGAACAGCCGCGCCTACGAGGACGCGTTCGCCGCCGCGCCGCACATCGAGCTGGTGAGCGCGGCGTGCCCGCGTTTCGTCGAGTTCGTCGAGGCCGGCGTGACGATGGGCGAGGAGCTGCTGGCCGTCGCCCGCGAGTACCTGCGTCCGATCGTGGACGCCGGGTGCGACACCCTGATTCTGGGCTGCACCCATTACCCACTGCTGACCGGTGTCATCTCGTATGTCGTCGGCGACGGGGTCACACTGGTGTCAAGTGCCGACGAGACTGCCAAGGACGTGTATCGCGTGCTGCACGATCGGGGGCTGGCCCGCGCCGAGGCGACACCACGGCCGCGCCACCGGTTCCGCGTCACCGGTGACCCCGCCGTGTTCGCCGAACTCGGCCGCCGGTTCCTCGGCCCTGAGCTCGGCTCGGTGGAGTCCGCACCGAGCACGGCGCTGACGACCTGATCCTCGGGGGACCGAAGGAGGAGTTGAGCGTGCGGGTCACTGTGATCGGCTGCTCCGGCAGTTTCCCGGGGCCGGACAGCCCAGCGTCCAGCTACCTGATCGAGTCCGAGGACTTCGCGCTGGTCCTCGACCTCGGAAACGGCGCGCTCGGGTCGCTGCAGCGGTTCCGCTCCCTGTACGAGATCGACGCCGTCTGCATCTCGCACCTGCACGCCGACCACTGCCTGGACCTGTGCGGGTACTGGGTGGCGCGCACGTACCGGCCCGGAGGGCCGCCGCCGCCGATCCCGGTGCACGGCCCCTCCGGCACCGCGGCGCGGATGGCGCGCGCCTACGACCTCGACCCCGACCCCGGCATGACCGAGACGTTCGAGTTCCACACCCTGCGGCGCGGACCCTACGAGATCGGACCGTTCCGCATCACCACCGCCCTGATGCCGCACCCGGTCGAGGCGTACGCGTTCCGCATCGAGTGCGACGGCAAGACCCTCGCCTACTCGGGCGACACCGGCGCCTCCGACGAGCTCGTCGAGCTCGCGTCGGGCGCCGACCTGTTCCTCTGCGAGGCGTCGTTCCTCGACGGTCCGGGCCTTCCGTCGCGGCTGCACCTGACCGCCCGGGAGGCCGGTGAGCACGCCGCCCGCGCCGATGTGGGACGGCTCGTCCTCACCCATCTCGTCCCGTGGAACGACGCCGACCTCTCGCTCAAGGAGGCCAAGGCCAGTCCGTACACCGGCGAGATCGAGCTGGCCCGCGTCGGCGCCCGCTACACCCTCTGATCCCACTAGGGTGGGGGCATGCCTCGCCCCGATGATCGCGCACCCGACCAGCTCCGTCCCGTCCGGTTCCAGCGCGGCTGGCTCGCCCACGCGGAGGGGTCGGTGCTGGTCGAGTTCGGAGCGACCCGGGTGCTGTGCGCGGCGTCCGTGCTGGACTCGGTGCCCCGCTGGCGCCGCGACACCGGCCTCGGCTGGGTCACCGCCGAGTACGCGATGCTGCCCCGCGCCACCAACACCCGCAACGACCGCGAGTCGGTCAAGGGCAGGCTCGGCGGCCGCACCCAGGAGATCTCCCGGCTGATCGGCCGGTCCATCAGGGCCTGCGTCGACTACAAGGCGCTCGGGGAGAACACCGTCCAGCTCGACTGCGACGTGCTCCAGGCCGACGGCGGGACCCGGACCGCCGCGATCACCGGTGCCTACATCGCTCTTGCGGACGCGGTGGAGTGG
>DATCLF010000276.1:0-8766 GCA_036564055.1 Spirillospora sp. | reverse complement strand
TGCTAGTTCTGCTCCAGTCAGATCAATGTTGACAAGGAGTTATTTACCAAAGCGGAGGGATTGGGGAATTTGGCCGACTCTTGGACTTTGTCCGCTTTCGCCGCCCTCGCTCGCGCGGACCCCGTCCGTCGCACCGCACCCGCCACCGTCGCGAACGCGAAGGAGAGTCGTCGAGCGATGACAGGAGAGCCGGCCGAGAAGCGGCCATGGGATTCTCCGCCCGGAACGCCGTATCCCTACCGGCTGCGCGACCGGCTGGCCGACGCCTGCCACGGCTTCCGGGACGGAAAACGCGGGATCCCCCTGATCGAGCGTCCCGACGAGCAGGCGCCGCAGGACGCGCCGACCCCGCGCGTGTCGACTCCGCGGATCGCGTCGCTCAGTCACGCGGCCCGCGAGGCGATGGAGGCGGAGCGAGAGCGCTGCGAGGCCGACTGCCTGCGCCTCGTGCACCGGCTGCGTGCGGCACAGGCGCACCTGGACGGGCTGCCGGACGAGGCCGAGGCCGTCGAACCCGTCCTCAAGGAGGTGCGCGAGCCGCCCGGCGAGAAGGACCTCACGGAACGGCGCACGGCCGAAGCCGATCCACAGCAGCGGCCCGAGGCGCTCGTCCGCGAACGCCGCCTGCGCGCGCACGCACGGCGGCGGGCGGAGGCGCAGGCCCACGTCCAGCGGATGCGACGACGCCGGGCCGAGGCCGAGAGGGAGGTGACGGCCGTCCGGGACGAGATCGACACCCGCAGGGCGATCGCCCGCGCCGCCGCGCGCCGGATCCGCGAGCACGCGCTGCGCCGCATCGCGACGTACCTGCAGCACCTCGTCCGGGCCCATCCGGACGGCGGGTACATCAGCACGCTGCTCGACCGGGTCGGGCCGGACCTTCCGTCCTGGGCGCGCGAACCCGCGGACGACGGCCGGGAACCGGGCGGCAGGACCGACGACGAGGGGAACCCCGATGCCACGGTGGTTCAGCTGGCGTAGGCGGCTCTCGTCCCGGCGGACGGACGGGTTCCCCGCGCATCCCGCGGCGCTCGTGGACGCGCCGGAGCTCGCACCGGGCGGGCGCTTCACACCGCGGCCCGTGAACGAGGCCGAGGTCAGGGCCGAGATCCAGAACCTGGCCGGCGGCCTGGCGCCCGACGCGGTGGACGAGGCGACCGGTCATCCGCTCGACAACCTCATCAACGCCTACGCCGAGCTGTGGGGCTCTCAGCTCCGCGCCGAGTACGCGGCCTACTGCGTGAACACCGCGGCCCGCATCGACCGGGCGAAGGCGGAGCTGGAGGCGCTCTGGCTGCTCGAACAGGTGGACCGGCGCCGGCTCATGGAGACCGAGGCGGCCCGGGACGCCGCCCTGTACCGGCTCGGCGGCCACAGGCCGGCCCTCGCCGAGAACGAAGCCGCGGAACAAGCCCCGGACGAGAGCGCAGAGGGAGAGGCGCATGGCTGAACACCCCGACCTTCCCCTCGTGCCGCCTCCCCGAGGACTCCCCGATGAAGAACCCGCCCAGAAGTCCCCCGGGGCGGCACAGGGCGTAACCGGCCACCGCGACCCCGTCCTCGCCGTTCACGGCTCCATGACCTTCGGGTACCGCGTCGCGCTCCTGCTCGGCGCGTTCGCCGACATCGGGGCCTTCTACCAGGTGATGCAGCTCGTGATGCCGCAGGACGAGGTCGTCGTGTTCCTCGTCGTGCTGGGGCTCACCGCCGTCGTGCTCTTCCTGGGCCACATCACCGGGATGTGGCTGCGGGACGTCAAGATCCGGCCGGCGGCGCCCGTGAAGGGGCCCGGGAAGGTGTCCGTCCGCGCGCTGTGGAGCTGGTGGTCCCGCCGCGTCCCGGCGTTCCTGTGCGTGCTGGTGTGGCTGGCCATCGGCCTGGTCTCCTGCTGGATCCGGCTGACCGTCCCCACCGAGTCGGGCGGGATGGACTTCGGCTCCGTCGGGGAGGTCGGCGCGTCCTCCGAGGAGTACGCGATCGAGGCCGCGGGGATCTTCCTGACCCTCTACTTCGGCACCGGACTGGCGGCCGCGCTGGGCGCCTACCTGACGCACGACCCGCTGCGCAGCGCGTACGCCGCGGCGGTTCGCAGGCACCGCAGGCAGACCGTCCGGGCGGCCCGTTCGGCGCGGCGGCGCGCCGTGGCCCAGACGGAGGTCAACCGATACGTCGCGCAGCTTCGCGCGGCCCAGCGCATCCGCGACGAGGAGGAACAGGCGAGGCGCGCGCTCGCCGAACGGCTCAAGCAGTACTCCCGCGTCCTGCTGGCGCAGGAGGCCGGGGACCCGGCGGTCACCGACGCGTTCTTCGCGCCCGACCGGCGCCCCTACGACTGGGCGAGCCGCCCCCACGACCGGACGAGCACGGACAACGGCGCTTCCCCGTCGTCCTGACGCACGGAGTCGAAGGAGCGCATGGATCTGCAAGAGCACATGGATTCGAAAGAGGACGTCATGAGCATCCGAACCCGGCCGGCGGCGGTGGCCGCGGCGGTCGTCGCACTCGCGGCGTCCGCCGCCGGCTGCGGAGGCGACGACACCGAGGCGGCGAGCCGTCCGCTCGCCTGCGCACGCCCGGACGCGAGCGTGGCACTGGCCGTCGGGGTGCGTTCCAACAACCCCGAATTCGCACTCTCCGACGGCGTGAAAGGCCTGCTGAACGGCTCAGCCAAGGCCCGAAAGAAGATCACCCTGATCCGGCTCGACGGCTCGCCCGCGCAGGTCTTCTCCGAGGCGTTCACCAGCAGGGCCGGCAACGAACGCGCCCGCGAGGCCGACCTCGACCGATACCAGGCCAGGTTCAACCAGGCGCTCACCACCGGCGCCCGCGCCAGGGTTCCCGAGGCGGACGTGCTCGGCGCGCTCACCCTCGCCGGCCGGTCCGCGGGCCCGGGCGGGAACGTCGTCATCGTCGACTCGGGCCTGCAGACGACCAGCCCTCTCGACTTCCGCGACGGGCTGCTGGAAGCCGAGCCCGACGACGTGGTCGCCTACCTGAAGCGCAGCGAGCAGCTTCCCGACCTGTCGGGACGGCGGGTGATCCTCTCCGGCATCGGCTTCACCGCCCCGCCCCAGCCCCGGCTCGACAACCGGGGGCAGAGCCGCACCGCCGCGATCTGGAAGAAGATCGCGGAGGCGGCGGGCGCGGCCTGCGTCGTCGAGGACGACAACCCCAGCACCGAGGCGGCGCCCCCGGGTCTTCCGAAGGTGAGCCCGGTGGCCCCGCCCGAGCCGACCAGGTTCTCCTCGTGCGGCCGGACCGACCTGGGCGAGAAGGACGATCTCGGGTTCGTCCAGGGCACGGCGACGTTCCGCGACCCGAACGGCGCGCGCAAGACGCTGCGGGAGCTCGCCGCGATCGTCCGCGAGGGCGGTCAGACGGTCGAGCTGACCGGCGCCACGTCCTCCGAGGGCTCCGACGCCGACAACCAGCGGCTCTCCGAGGAGCGCGCCGAGGCGGTCGAGCAGGTGCTCGTCGGCGAGGGCGTGCCCGCCGACCGCATCGACGCCAAGGGGGCGGGCGAAAAGCTCCCCGGCCGGGAGGACGACCTCGGTCCCGGCGGCGCCCTGCTGCCCGGCCCGGCGGCCCGCAACCGCAAGGTCGTGGTGGAGCTGCACTGCCCGACGGGCGGGTGACGGGCGAGGTGAGGCCCATCCCGTACGGCGCGGCGCAGCGGTTCTCCGACTGGTACCACGGCTGGCGGGACGGCGTGGCCGCCGTTCCCGCGAAACCGCCGCGCGGCGCTCCCGCCCGTCCCGCCACGACCCCGCACCGGGAGGCCCTGATCCGCAAGGCGCAGGACGCCTTCGTGCAGGAGAAGCTGGCCTTCGAAGCCGCCCGGGCGGCCCCGCTGGAACGCCTCACGGCCGCGCTCGCCCGCGCCCGCCTGCTGAGGGAGGCGCTCGCCCGTGCGGACGAACGCCTCGCCGAGCCCGCTCCTCGGCCCAGGGAACTGGCGCGGCGCCGGCTCGGCGAGGACCGGCACGACGAGAACGTCATCGTCGAACGGCGGCTCCGGGAGTACCACCGCCGCCTCGCCGCGGCCCGGGAGGAGGCGCGGCGGCTCGACGAGCACCTCGCGGAGGCGGAGGCGGCGGCCGCCGCCGCGCGCCGGGAGATCGAGCAGCTCCGCGACGTCGCGGTCGCGCGGGTGCGGCGGATCCACGAGCACACGCACCGGCGGCTCGCGGTCTACCGGCGGCGGCTCGTCCGCTCCCACCCGAACGGCGCCTGGGTCAACCTCGCGCTGAGCGTCACCGACCCGCGGCTCCCCGGGTGGGCGCTGCCGGACGTCGAAGCCGAACCCGAGCGGGAACACGCCGCCGCGCCCGACGAACGGGACACGCCGGACGAGGCCCGGCCGCAGGAGCGACCGCCCGCCGTCCGGACCATCAGGCTCGTCACGAAGGCGACGGTCTTCGGCTCCGATCCCTCCTGCGACGTCGTCCTGGCCTCGCCGCTCGCCGCGCCACGTCATTTCACCGTGGTCAGGGAGCGGCGGGGGATCCGGCTGCGGACCCACGGCCACGAGCACGGCCCCTATGTGGACGGGCAGCCGGTGGTCTCGGCGCGGCTCGGGCCGGACGACCACTTCGACTTCGCCGACCGCCGCTACACCGTCCTGAGCGACCGCGAGATCGAGGAGGCGCCGCTCGGCCGATGCGACCTCGTCGTCGCGGACGTGTCCGCCGTGCACCGCTCGAAGGTCCTGCTGACCGGCATGTCCTTCGTCCAGCGCGAGGGCACGCTGCTGGCGGTTCTCGGGCCGTCCGGGGCCGGGAAGAGCTCGCTGTTCCACGCGCTCTCGGGCGACCTGCCGATCGAACCGGGCGGCCGGATCTTCTTCCTCGGGCTCGCTCTGGGCGAGCACCTCACCCAGATCCGCGAGCACCTGGGCTTCGTCCCGCAGCACGACCACCTCCACGACGCGCTCACCGTCCGCCGGGTGCTGCACGATGCGTTCCGCCTGCGCAGCCCGGCGCGTCGCCCGGAAAGGGAGGAACGGATACGCGCCGTCTGCCGGCGGCTCGGCCTGTCCGGGCAGCTCGACCAGCTCGTCGGCACGCTCTCCGGCGGCGAGCGCAAACGCGTCTCCATCGCCATGGAGCTGCTCACCGAGCCCCGGCTGCTGATGCTGGACGAGCCCACCTCGGGGCTCGACCCGGGCATGGACCGGGACGTCATGCAGGTGCTGCGGGACTACGCGGCCGAGGGCAACACCGTCATCGTCGTCACCCACGCCACCGAGCATCTGCGCCTGGCGCACCAGATGCTCGTCGTCATGAAGGACGGCCGGCCCGTCTTCTCCGGCCCGCCCCGGCGGGTTCGCCGCAGGCTCCGCTTCAGCCGCTACGCCGACCTCATGAAACGTCTCACCGGCGAGGAGGCGGCGACGTACGCGCAGGAGTACGCCGGAGGAGCCGCCGCACGGGAGGCCGTCCGGGAGGCGGAGCGCGCGGAGACGGCGTGCCGGGACGCACGGCGTCCCGTTCCGGGGCCCAAGCCGATCCGGATCCGCCGGCATCCGGTCAGGACGTTCGTCCGCCGGCTGGGGGTGCTGATCGCCCGGCAGCGCGCGCTGCTGCCGGCGCGGGGCCAGACCCGCAATCCGCGCGACCGCACGGCCTTCTCGCGGCTGCGCGGCGCGCTCGTGGCGGGGCTGCCACTGATCATCGCGGCCGGTGCGGCGTCACTGGCCGCCGTCGTCACCACCGCGCCGGGCCTGAGCGACGCGCCCACCGGCTCGGGCATGACGGCCCTGAGCCTGCTCACCACGCTGTGCCTGCTCAGTGGGCAGGCGCTGACCTACTCCGACATCGTGTCCGAGTACGAGATCATTCGGCGCGAGCACCGCGGCGGCACGCCGGCGACGGTGGTCACGCTGTCCAAGTGGCTGGTCTTCGCGGTGGTCGCCGTGCTGCAGGCGGTGCTCATCACGGCGGTGTTCTGCCTGTGCGGCCTCGGCCCGGCACGTTCGCTCGTGTTCCCTCCCGCCGTGGAGCTGGGCGTCGACCTGGCCGCACTGAGCGTGACCGCCATGACTCTGGGCATGCTGATCTCGGTCATCGCACGGCGCCTGGAACAGGCCGTGGCGATCATCACCGCGGTGTCCATCGCCCAGATCGCGCTGAACGGCGTCACCTCGGACCTGTCCCAGAACACGGTGCTGGGAGCGCTGGCGTGGCCGCTGCCCGCCCGGTGGGGCCTGGCCGCCGCGGCGTCGTCCGCCGACCTGCGCACGATCACCGCCGTTCCGCCCGGCGGCGTCCCGCCCCGCGACGCCCTGTGGACGCACCAGACCGCCCAGTGGCTGACCGACCTCGCGGCCTTGGGCGTCCTCACCGTCGTCTTCTTCGTGCTGGCGACCGTGCTGCTGCGACGGCGGCTCAAATCAGTCAATTAGGGCTTTCACGAAGAACAGGCGGAGCGGGGAATGGCCGCCCTGCGACCGGGGAGGCGGTCGCAGGGCGGCCCTTTCTCTTTTCGGGTGGGTCGGTCACCGGCCGGGAGTGCGCTTTTCCTCGGCGCCCTGGGCGAAGGCGGCGCGGAAGGTGATCGGGCCGAAGATGCCGTCGGCGTCGATCTCCTTGCGCTTCTGGAAGGCGGTGACGGCGGCCTCGGTGGCGGGGCCGTAGATGCCGTCCACGACGAGCGACGAGTCCTGGAGGACCTTCATCGCGTACTGGACGGCCTTGACGTGGTCGCCCTGGGCGCCGAGGCCGATCTCACCGTTGTCGCGCTGGAGATTGGCCCAGGTCTCGATGTCGAGCCTGCCCGACTTCGGCAGGTACTTCGACTCCTGGTACTTCCTGACCGACTGCGCGAAGTTCTCCGGCCACGCCTCGCCGGTGCCGGAGGGGTCGCACTCGTCGTGGTGGCCGTAGCGCACCAGGTAGCAGGCCACGGAGGCGACGCGGTAGTCGGTGTCCCCCGGGCCCAGCTCGACCCACGGCTGCTGGTTGATGGCCCGGATCACGGCCGGGTCGGTCTTCGGGCCGTCGGCGCCGGCGGTGCCCGTCGCGCCGACGGTGGCGCCGAGCGCGAGGAGCGCGACCGCGAGGCCGAGCATGGCACGTTGCGCGATCTTCATTCGCGGAATCCCCCATTCCGATCGATTGGTGCCTGTTATTCGGTGGGATGCGAATCGTCCGGGGGATGTTCTCGGCGATCATAAAAAATTTGTGCGACGAATTAGCCCGGCATTTGGTTTACATGACTCGGGTGAGTTTTACCTACGAGTTCGGGACAGGTGCGCCGGAGCGTACCGCGCGCCCGCACAGTGCACGTCGCGGAAGAGCCGACCTCGGGTCGAGCGCCCTCGCCCGGCCGCGCGAACACATAGCCGGTCGCCATACGATCCATTGCGCAAGCCGATGACCTGCGGTTTTGTTCCGCGTCCGGCTGTGCTCTCCCGCCACAGGGCACCGGACAAGAATGGTTCCCGCCGATATGGTCGTGCCTTTCGCGGTCGAACAGCATGACCTGAACGGACCCACGACGAGTCCGTTCCCACCCCCAGGGAGCCGCACATGCTCAATCGCCGCAGATCGTCCGTCCTCTCGGCACTGCTCGGATCTCTCCTCGTCGCCCCGGCGGCCGCGGCCGTGCCGGCCGCGCACGCCGACGACCGGTGCCCCGGCATGAACAGGATCCACGTCCCCGGAGCGCAGAAGCAGGTCGTCGCCTGCCTGGACGACCTGACCACGGCCGGGACCGTGACGTCGGGCCACACCGACCCCGCGCAGTGGACGGGGTTGCACGCCACCGCCACGAAGAACCCGAGCGGGGTGCCGGGAATCCAGGTCGACGGCTATTTCCCGGACGACTCTTCGTTCAACACCACGCACGGCTGGAACCACGACGCGCAGTTCGTGATCCGCCTTCCGAAGAACTGGAACGGCGGCCTCGTGGTATCGGGGGCGCCCGGCAACCGCGCCCAGTACGCCAACGACTTCACCGTCTCCGACTGGGTGCTGGCCAAGGGGTACGCGTTCGCCTCGACCGACAAGGGCAACAGCACCGAGCGGTTCTTCCAGGACGGCAAGCGTCCCGGAGACGCCTACCGCGAGTGGTATCACCGGATGATCCAGCTCACCGTCGCCGCCAAAGTGACCGTGGCGCGCCACTACCGCAAGCCGCTGCGCAGGACGTACGCGATGGGCATCTCCAACGGCGGGCAGCTCGTGCGCTGGGCGCTGGAGAACCACCCCGAGCTGTACGACGGCGGCGTCGACTCCGAGGGCACGTACTGGCCGCGCGACGACGGACCGAACGCGCTGACCTACCTGCCGGTGGCGCTGCGCAACTACCCCAGGTACCGCGACACCGGTGACCGCAAGGCGCACGCCGCGATGATCAAGGCCGGGTTCGCGAAGGGCTCGGAGTTCCTCTGGGACTTCAACTACACCAACATCTGGGACGCCACGCAGCGCAAGGCCCGTGAGGAGCTCGACCCCGCCTACGACGGCGACCTGGAGGCGGGCATCCCGTTCTGCGAGAGCGGCACGCCCAACTGCGACGCCGACTACCGCTACCACGAACGTCCCGAGAGCGTGCACCGGGCCGTGAAGCGTGTGGGCCACAGCGGACGGATCGGCAAGCCGTTGATCACCGTGCACGGGACGCTGGACGCCCTTCTCCCGATCAGGGTGCACAGCGACGCGTACGCCAGGAAGGTCCGCGAGCAGGGCCGCGGCAAGCTGCACCGGTACTACCGGATCGAAGGCGCCTCGCACCTCGACCTGGAGTACGACATGTTCCCGGACC
>DATCLF010000275.1:0-19964 GCA_036564055.1 Spirillospora sp. | reverse complement strand
TGTTGTCCATGGCTCAGACTGCAACCTGTTCTCGTTCGGGTGCGAGCCCGAGGGTCAGGCGACTTTGGCGATGACGTTCTCGGCGTAGCGTTCGAGCTTCTCGATCTTCTTGTCGAGGGGTTCGGTGTCGGGGCCCTTGAGGTACGGCATCCGGAAGCCGACGATCACGTCGGTGACGCCCTTGTCCTCGAGGCGTCTGATCCCGTCGGGCGTGTAGGCGTCCGGGGAGATCACGTGGATCTCGAAGGGATCCCCGGCCCTGCCCTCGGCCTCGCGGATGCGGTTCAGCCTGGTCAGCAGGTCGTCCAGGTCGTCCCCGCCGGCGTGCATCCATCCGTCGCCGCGGACCACGGCGCGGCGCAGGGCCGCGTCGCTGTGCCCGCCGACCAGGATCGGGAACGGCTCCGCGGGCGTGATCTTGATGGCGGGGATGTCGTAGAACTCGCCGTGGAACTCGAAGAACCCGCCGTTGCTCAGGCCCCGCAGGATGTCGATGGCCTCGTCCATCCGCTTGCCGCGGCGCGCCCACGACACGCCCATGACCTCGAAGTCCTCGGGCCAGGGGCTGAGCCCGACCCCGAGCCCGAGGCGTCCACCGGTCAGGTACTGGACCGACGTCGCCTGCTTGGCCACCAGCACCGGCGGCCGTACCGGCAGCTTGAGCACGAACGGGGTGAACCGGATCGTGCTCGTCACCGCTCCCATGGCCGCGATCAGCGTGAACGTCTCGATGAAGGCCTTGTCCTCCAGGAACTCGCGGCTGCCGTCCTCGGTGTAGGGGTACACCGAGTCCGACTCCTTGGGGTAGGCGAGCGAGTCGGCCACCGCCATGCTCGTGTACCCGGCCGCCTCCGCGGCCTTGGCCAGGGGCAGGTAGTAGGAGGGATCGGTCATCGCCTCGGCGTAGGTGAACCGCATTCCCGAATACTAGAACGTGTTCCACTTTCTTGGCTAGATCGCGTTCGTCCGGAAGGGGGGCCGCCGGGACCTATAGGGTCGAAGGCCGTGAACGGTGGCTTTGGTGCGACAGAACACCCGGTGGGGGCTTCACGAGGCCCGGTGGGGGCGTACGACCACTCGGCGGAGACTTCGACCCAGAGGTCCGCGTTCAAGGAGCTGTTCAGCGGTGTCGGGTACCTGCTGCGCGGGCTCGGGTGGGTGGCCCGGCATCCGGCGCAGTGGCTGTTCGGGCTCATTCCCGCGGCGATCGTGCTGGTCGTCTACGGCGCGGCACTGGTGTTCCTCGCGCTGCAGATCGACGTGCCGGTCGGATGGGTCACCTGGTTCGCCGACGACTGGTCGGACACGGCGCGGACCGCGGTCCGCGCGGTCGCCGGGATCGCGATCTTCGGGGCGGCGCTGTTCCTCGCGGTGGTCACCTTCACCGGGATGACGCTGCTGGTCGGGGACCCGTTCTACGAGGCGATCTCGGTGCGGGTGGAGGAGTCGCAGGGGGGCGCCCCGCCGGAGCCGGACGTCCCGCTGCTGGTCTCGCTCGGACGCTCCGTCAAGGACGCCGTCGTCCTCGGGGCCGTCGCGCTCGGGTTCGCGGTGGTGTTCTTCGTGTGCGGCTTCCTGCCCGTCGTGGGGCAGACGGTCGTCCCGGTGATCGCGGGGCTGGTGTCCGGCTACTTCCTGGCCGGTGAGCTCACCTCGATCGCGATGGAGCGGCGCGGGATGCTGCGCAAGGAGCGGTTCGCGCGGATGCGGGCGAACCGCGCGCTGGTGGTCGGCTTCGGCGCGGCGACGGTCGTGGTGTTCCTCATCCCGCTGGGCGCGGTCCTCGCGATGCCGGGCGCCGTGGCGGGCGGGACGCTGCTGGCCCGGGAGCGCCTGGTGGACGGGCCGGGGAGCGGACAGGCGCTGGTCACGCCCGGTCAGGGCGGGCCGGTGGCGGGTCACTGAGTGATAGGAAGATGTGTCCTGAGCGTGATGACACCCCGGAACCCGAGCGCTGATCTTCGCGTAACGTGTGCCGCATGTCCGATCAGGGGGAGCGCGGCGTGCGCTGGACCGAGATGAACGAGAGCGAGCCGCGGGACGAGTCCCGCGAGGAGCCCCGGGCCGGCGAGGCGACCGGTCCGCAGGCGGCCTTCCCCGAACCCAAGGTCCCCTCGTTCGGCGGGGACTCCGCCGGAAGGCCGCACGACGTCTGGGGCAAGGTCGAGCAGCCCCGGTCCTGGGAGGAGCCGGCCGGGGAGCCGACGGACGGGGAGCAGAGCGAGGCCCGGGCGGAGTCGCGGACCGGAGCGCGCGCCGGGACGGACGCCGGGACGCGCGCCGAGGGCGCCGAGGACGTTCGGGTGGCGCCCGTCCGCACCGAGTCGCCGCAGTGGGAGGGCGACCTCTTCGACGAGGGCGACGGCGACGACCGGTACGCCCCGGCGGTGCCGACCGGGTCGGGCAGGCCGGCCAAGCCGGGCAAGCCCAGCAGCGGCAACTGGCAGATGCCCGAATGGATGGCGGACGAGGACTCCGCCGACGCCAAGCTCGGCGACGGCGCGTCCCGCGACGCCCTCGACGGGGGCGGCGGCCGCGCCTCGCTCGTGCTGTTCGGCGGGATCGGGCTGCTCGTGGTCGCGCTGATCGTGGCCGCTGTCGTGTACCTGCTGAAGGACGGCGGCGGCGAGCCGGTGGACTCCGGCGACAACGCGGGCCGGGCCGCGGAGCGGTCCGAGGCGCCGCGGGTCGAGCTGCCGCCCGACAAGAAGCTCGTGACGTTCACGGGCCGGCCCAGCCGGGTGAGCGGGCAGGTCTCCGACACCCATTCGGGGCTGTCGTACCCCCGGATGGCCGCCCCCTGGAAGGTGCCCACCAAGCGGAACCGGCTGGGGACGCCGGGCTGGTCCGGGCAGCAGATCCTGGTGACGGAGAACAACGGAGGGCAGCTCTGGTACGGGCAGCTGCTGACCGGCACGCTGCACCCGACCATGCAGGCCGCCTATCAGGGCCCGGACAGCGTCAAGAACGCCACGGCGGTGGCCGCGCAGGGGTACGAGGCGCAGTACTACGCCTTCCCGCACGAGACGAAGCCGCTGGCGTCCCAGGCCCTGAACGTGGGCGGCCGTCCCGGCTGGCTGATCGCCTCCTACCTCACCTACAAGCGCGAGGGCGTGAAGGCCACCGGCGAGGTCGTCGCGACCGCGGTGATCGACACCGGGCGCGCGACGCCCGCCGTGGTGTTCGCGTCGATGCCGAACACGCACCGGCAGATGTGGCCGGACGTCAACACGTTCTTCTCCCGCCTGAAGATCGCGTCCTGACCCCGGCGGGGCACGGCTCGGCTCCTGACAACCGAATGACGTTCTAATAGGCTGTGGCCACTTCGAGGAGAGGTGGCACCCCATGGCGATCGGGCTGACGGAGGAGCACGAGGCACTGGCGGCGTCCGTGCGCGGGTTCGCCGAGCGGAACATCACGCCGCGGGCGGTCCGGGACGGGGACACCGCCTTCTGGCCGGCGCTCGCGGCGCAGGGACTGCCGGGCCTGCACCTTCCGGAGGACGTCGGCGGTCAGGGATTCGGGCTCCTGGAACAGGCGGTCGCGCTTGAGGAACTCGGCCGCGTCCTCGTCCCGGGGCCGTACACGCCGACCGTCCTCGCCTCGGCGGTCCTGGACGCCTGCGGTGCCGCGAAGCTGCTGCCGGGCCTCGCCGACGGGACCCGCACGGCGGCGGTGGCGCTGTCGGGGAGCCTCGACCTGGACGGCTCCGTCGTGTCCGGCACGGTGCAGCCCGTGCTCGGTGCGCCGCTCGCCGACCTGTTCGTGCTCCCGGCGGGCGGGCGGTGGATCGTCCTCGAACGGGACGAGGTCGTCGTCGGCGCCCTGGAGTCCCTCGACATCACCCGTCCCGTCGGGTCGGTCACGGCCGACGGGGTGGCCGTCCCGGACGAGCGGATCCTGCATCCCCGTGAACGCGGCGGCGCCGACGCGCGGGCGCTCGCCGCCGTTCTCCTGGGCGCCGAAGCCTGCGGGGTCGCGGGACGCGCCCTCGACGACGCGGTGGCGTACGCCAAGCTCCGCGAGCAGTTCGGCCGTCCCATCGGGCAGTTCCAGGCCGTCAAGCACAGGTGCGCCCGGATGCTCATCGCCGTCGAGCGCGCCAGGGCGGCCGTGTGGGACGCGGCCCGCGCGCTGAACGAGCCGGAGGACCAGCGCGCCTACGCCGTCGGCGTCGCCGCGGCGCTGGCCGCCGACGCCGCCGTCACGTGCGCGCAGGACAACATCCAGATCCACGGCGGCATCGGCTACACCTACGAGCACGACGCCCACCTGCTCTACCGCAGGGCCCTGACCCTGCGGGCGCTGCTCGGGCGGGCGAGCGAGCACCGCGCGGCGGTGGCCGCCCTCGCCGTCGCGGGGGTGCGCCGCCCGATGACCGTCGACCTGCCGGAGGACGCCGCGCCGCTGCGCGAGGAGATCCGCGCCCGCGTCGCCGAGCTCGCCGCGATGGAGCCCGCCGAGCAGCGTGCGGCGATGGCGGCGGAGGGCTGGGTGACCCCGCACCTGCCGAAGCCGTGGGGACGCGACGCCGGGCCGGTGGAGCAGATCGTCATCCAGCAGGAGCTGAAGGCGGCGAACGTGCGCCCGGTCCCGCTGATGATCGCGACGTGGGTGGTCCCGTCGCTGGTCCAGTACGGGACGCCCGAGCAGCAGGAGCGGTTCCTGCCGCCGACGCTGCGCGGGGAGATCGTCTGGTGCCAGTTGTTCTCCGAGCCCGGCGCGGGCTCCGACCTCGCCGGGCTGCGGACCCGCGCCGAACGGGCGGAGGGCGGCTGGCGCCTCACCGGCCAGAAGATCTGGACGTCGCTGGCCCGGGAGGCGCAGTGGGCGATCTGCTTGGCCCGCACCGATCCCGATCGACCCAAACACGAGGGGATCACGTACTTCCTCGTGGACATGGCGTCGCCGGGCATCGAGATCAGACCGCTGCGCGAGTGCACCGGCGACGCCATCTTCAACGAGGTGTTCCTCGACGGCGTGTTCGTGCCGGACGACCTCGTCGTCGGGCCCGTCAACGGCGGCTGGCGCGTCGCCCGCACCACGCTGGCGAACGAGCGCGTCGGCCTGACCAGCACCTTCCAGCTCGGCGGCGACCTGCCCAAGCTGCTCGATCTCGCCACGGGCCTCGGGCTGAGCGACGACCCGGTCGTCCGCGACGGCATCGGCCGCCTCGCCTGCGACGAGCACGCGTTCGCCCTGCTCGGGCTGCGGGCCACGCTGAAGCAGCTGTCGGGGACGGACCCGGGCGCGACGGCGAACGTCCGCAAGCTGGTCGCCATGGAGCACGGCCAGCAGGTCACCGAGTTCGGGTTCACGCTGCTCGGCGAGGACGGCGCCCTCACCGGGGGCCGCAAGGCCGAGCTGCGCGCCCGCTGGACCCGGTACCTGCTCGCGTCCCGCGCCATGACGATCGGCGGCGGCACCACCGAGGGCAACCTCAACGTGATCGGCGAGCGGATCCTCGGCCTGCCCCGCGACCCCGAACCCGCTTGAACGGGCGCGTGCGGCACCTCGCGGCCGCACTGACCGGGCTGGGGCTCGGGCTCGCGGCGCTGGGGCCGGGGCTCGCGCCCGGGTTCGTGCTGTCGTACGACATGGTGTTCGTGCCCGACCCCGGGTTCACCGCCTTCACGTTCGGCCTGACCGGGGTCGTCCCGCGGCACGTCCCGAGCGACGCGGTCGTGACGGCGCTCGCCGCCGTCCTTCCGGCCGACGTCGTGCAGAAGCTCGTCCTGCTGGCGATCTTCGTGACGGCGTGCGCGTCGGCGGCGTCGCTCGTCCCGTCGACCCGGATCGTGCCGCGTCTGGCCGCCGGGGTCTGCTACGCCTGGAACCCCTTCGTCGCCGAACGTCTGCTGCTGGGCCAGTGGGCGCTCCTTCTCGGTTACGCGGCCCTCCCGTGGGTGGTCGGGGCCGCCGCGAAGGTGACCGGTCCCGGGGGAGGACGGCGGCTCGTCCGGTCGCTCGTCCCGGCCGCCGTCGGGGGGTTCGCGGCCCTCGCCGTGTCCGCCATGACGGCCCTGGTCGTGGCGGCCGTGTCCGGGGGACGGTCGGACGCCGGGGGACGCGCGGCCGTGAAGGCACGGGCCGCCGCCGCGGCACGGGTCGTGGGCGCGGCGGCCGTGCTGAGCCTGCCGTGGCTGGTGCCCGCGCTGCTGCGCCCGGCCGGGATCCCGGGGGACGGGACGGGCGTCGAGCTGTTCGCCGCGCGGGCCGACACCCCGTTCGGGACGCTCGGGAGCCTGCTCCTGCTCGGCGGCGTGTGGAACGCCGAGACGGTGCCGGACGGCTACGGCGCCCCGGTGACCGCGACGCTCTGGCTCGCCGTCGTGGTGACCGCGCTGGCCGCCTATGCGCGGTGGTGCCGGGAGCCCGCCTGGCGCCGCGGCCTGGTCGCGGCGGCGGTGGCGGGGACGGCGACCGCGGCGCTCGGGGCGCTGGCGGCACCGGTCCTCAGGGGCCTCATCGGCCTGTGGCCGGGGTTCGCGGTGCTGCGCGACGGCCAGCAGTACGCGGCGCCGCTGGCCGTCCTGGTCGCGGTGGGCCTCGGGGTCGCCGCCGACAGGGCCGCGCGGGCGCGGCTTTCGAGCGTGGCCGTGGCCGCCGCGGCGGCGCCCGTGCTGCTGCTGCCGACGCTGGCGTGGGGCGCGGCGGGCGAGCTGCGGTCCGTCCGCTACCCGGACGACTGGGCGCGGGCGCGGCGGATCATCCACGCCGACCCGGCCCCGGGCGACGTCCTGGTGCTGCCCTGGGCGGCCTACCGCAGCTATCCGTGGAACCACGGGCGGCGCGTCCTCGACCCGCTGCCCCGCTATCTGCACCGCCGCGTCGTCGTGAACGACGCCGTCACCGTCGGGACCACGACCCTCGCGGCCGAGGACCCGAGGGCCGTGCGGCTGGCCCCCGCCGCGCGCACCGGCCTCCCCTCCGCGGATACGCTGCGTGACGAGGGCGTACGGTACGTCGTAGTCGACGCGGAGATCGGCTCGCAGCATCCGTCCGGGGCCGCCGTCCCGGTGATGCGCGGCCGTGACCTGGCCGTTTACCGGATCGACGGGTCCGCCGCGCCCCCGGGGGACGGCGGTGCGGCGGGGCCGGTCGTGGCCGCGTGGGTCATCGTGATTCTGGTGATTTTCTGGTCAATCCCGGCGCGAGGCATTACTCTGAGCACCCCGTTACTCGGGAGTATCAAACCCCGAGACCCACCCCGTGAAGAAGGAACCCCCTGATGCGCATCGCCCTTGCCGCAGTGGTCGGCGTGCTCCTCGCAGCCGGAGCGGCCTTCGGCTCGGTTCAGGTCATCGCCTCCTCGCAGAAGGATCCCGTCATCAAGCCGCTGTACAACTACGGCGAACGCTGACGGGCGGACCCCATGCAGACGCCGCGGACCGATGACGAGCGGGCCCCGGCGGGCGCGCGGCGACACGACCCCGTCCTCCTGGAGATCGTCGTACCCGCCCACAACGAGGCGGACCGCCTCCCGGAGGGCCTGGCGACGCTGAGCGGCAAGCTCGCCGGGTTCCCGGTGCGCTCCGAGGTCATCGTCGTCGACAACGCCAGCACCGACGGCACCGCCGGGATCGTCCGGTCCTGGAACGGGCCCGTGCCGGTGCGGCTGGTGCGCTGCGAGCAGAAGGGGAAGGGAGCGGCGGTCCGCGCGGGGTTGCTCGCGACACGCGCCCCTTATGTAGGATTCATGGACGCCGACATGGCAACAGACCTCGCCGCGCTGGACGAAGCCATCGTCCTGCTGCGGGAGGGCCGCCCGGTCGTGGTTGGGTCAAGGCGCCACGGTCGGTCGGTCGTCCAGGGGTACGCGCTGCCCGTGAGACGCCTCGGCGCCATCATCTTCAACCGGATCGTCCGCGACCTCGTGGGCGGCATCGCCGACACCCAGTGCGGATTCAAGTTCTTCGACGGCGCGCTCGCACGCGACGCCGCCGCCGACCTCCGGACGACGGGCTTCTCCTTCGACGTCGAGCTCCTCGCGTACTGCGTGCGTCGGGGCGCGCCGGTCACCGACATCCCGGTGGTGTGGCGGGACCGTCCCGGGTCCACCTTCTCGGTGCGGCGGCACTCGCTGCAGTGCCTGTTCGACCTGGTCCGCATCCGGGCCCGCGCCGGTCTGCGGATCCCTTCCGCGTCGTCGCGGCCGGTCCCCCCGATCGTGAAGCCCGACGCGGTGCCGATCGTCCTGGACAAGGGCCTGCCGTCCACGTCCACCGCCCGGTCGGGATGAGCGCGGCCCGCCCCGGCCCCGACGCGTCCCCGGCGGGCCTCCGGCTGGCGGTCGTCAACTGGAGGGACCCGTGGCACCCCGCCGCGGGCGGAGCCGAACGCTACGCCTGGGAGATCGCGCGCCGGCTCGCGGCCGACGGCTGCCGCGTCCACTACGTCACCGGCCGGGCGCCCGGGCAGCGGCGCCGCGACCGCGTCGAGGACGTGGAGTTCGTGCGGCTCGGCGGCCGGTTCACCGTCTACCCCCTCGTCCTGCTGTGGCTGCTCGCCCGCCGCCTGGGGCGTCCGTCGCGGGTCCGGCACCGGTCGTTCGACGCGGTCGTCGACTGTCAGAACGGCATCCCGTTCTTCACCCCGTGGGTCCTTCCCCGCCGCGTCCCGGTGTTCTGCGTCGTCCACCACGTGCACGACGCCCAGTTCGGCCTCTACTTCCCGCGCTGGATGGCCTGGCTCGGGCGTTTCCTGGAAGGGCCGGTGAGCCGCTGGACGTACCGGCGGCACGCATTCGTCGTCGTCTCCCCGTCCACGTTGCGCGCCGTGAGGGAACGACTGGGCTGGACGGGCCCGACCCATGTCATCCCCAACGGCACCACGGTCGCCCAGCCCGGCGCGGCCGTCACGGTCCCCGCAGGGGACCCCGACCTGGTCTGCGTGACCCGTCTCGTCCCGCACAAGCGGCCCGGTCTCCTCCTCGACCTCGCGGAGCGGCTCGCCGAGACCCGGCCGGGGCTGCGGCTGCACGTCATCGGGGACGGGCCGGAAGCGCCCGCGCTGGCCGCCGGAATCGCCGAACGGGGCCTGGAGGGCGTCGTCATTCCCCACGGCTACGTCGGCGAGGAGGTCAAGGCCGCTCTCGTCGCCCGCGCCGACCTGCACCTCAGCACGTCCCAGGGCGAGGGGTGGGGGCTCAGCGTGATCGAGGCCGCCGCGCTCGGCGTCCCGACCGTCGCGTTCGACGTGGACGGCCTGCGCGACGCCGTCCGCGACGAGATCACCGGGTGGCTCGTCCGCCCCGGGGACGACCCGGCCGGCGTCGTCGAACGGGCCCTCAAGGAACTCGACGACCCCGCCCGCCGCGAGGAGATCGCCGCCGCCTGCCGGGACTGGGCCGGGCGGTTCGACTGGGCGCGGACGGCCGCGCGGATCCGGGACCTCGTCCTCGCCTCGGTGCCCGCCTCGACGCGGCGGTCCGGATCTTCGCGAGGCACGCGCGGGCCGCGGGTACCGTGACGAGCACCCGGGACGGCGTTCCCGGGCGAACGCGACACCACCGGGCGGGACGGGGCAGGAAGGGGCAGAACGCGAGGATGGCCGTGGACGAGGCGGGACCGCCCCGTGCCGACGCCTCCCCCCGGCCCGTCCCGGGCGGAGGTCCTCCCGGCGACGCGGACGCCGGTGCCCGCCTGCGCGCACGGCTGCGGGAGCGGCTGCGCCTGGTCGCGTGCTGCCTGACCCTGACGGCCCTGGCCTTCAGCACCAAGCCCGGCGCGATCCTGGCCGACACCAAGATCGACATGGCGCTCAACCCGCTCGGGTTCCTGGGGCGCGCGCTGCATTTGTGGGACCCCGAGCAGTTCGGCCAGCTCCAGAACCAGGCGATCGGCTACCTGTTCCCGATGGGCCCGTTCTTCGCGCTCGGCGACCTCGCCGGGATGCCCCCGTGGATCACGCAGCGGCTCTGGACGTCGCTTCTGCTGTGCCTGGCGTTCCTCGGCGCCTGGAAGCTGGCCGGGCGGCTCGGCGTCGGCACGTCCGTCACGCGCATGGTCGCCGCGATGGCCTACGCGCTCACCCCGAACGGCCTCGCGACGCTGGGGCAGATCTCCTCGGAGTACATGCCGGTCGCGATGCTGCCGTGGATCGTCCTGCCGCTGGTGGGAGCGGCGTCGGGGCGGACCGGCCGGCTGCGCGCCGCGGCCCGGTCGGGGCTGGCGATCGCCTGCTGCGGCGGCATCAACGCGACCGCGACCGCCGCCGTCCTCGTCGTCCCGTTCCTGTACGCGGTGACGCGGCCGCGCGGGTCGTACCGGGCGCGCATGCTCGCGTGGTGGTCGGCGGCCACGGCCGCGGCGACCGCCTGGTGGCTGATCCCGCTGCTGATCACCGGAACGTACGGGTTCTCGTGGCTCACCTACACCGAGAAGGCGGAGACGACGACGGGCCCCACCTCCCTGATCAACGTGCTGCGGGGCGCGGAACGCTGGGTCAACTACCTGATCGTGGACGGGGAGGTGGGCTGGCCGGTCGGGTACGCGCTCTCGGTCGACCCGATCCCGGTCCTGTGCACCGGGCTGATCGCGGCGCTCGGGCTCGCGGGACTGCTCGGACGGCTGCTCCCGGAGCGGACGTTCCTGCTGGTCACACTGTTGACCGGGATCGCCGTCATCTCCGCCGGCCACGTCGGCGAGCTGCCCGGACCGCTCGCCGGGCAGATGCGCGACCTGCTGGACGGGCCGCTCGCGCCGCTGCGCAACCTCCACAAGTTCGACGCGGTGGTCCGGCTGCCGCTCGCCCTCGGCGTGGCGCACCTGCTCGCCGCGGCGGCGCGGCCGGTCCGCGCCGTCCGGCTGCCCGGCGTCCGACTGCAGGGCGTCCGGCTGCACGGTCTCGGTGCCGCCACGCCCCCGCGCCGCCGGGCGTGGAGAACCCTCGCCGGGGCGCCGCTCGCCGCCGCCGTCGCGCTCGGCGGCATCGGCGTGACGGCCGCGTCGCAGGGGCTGAGCGGGCCCGGCGAGTTCCGGGAGGTCCCCTCGTACTGGCGGGACGCGGCGGCGTGGCTCAACGCGCGGGCCGGGCGTCAGGGCGTGCTGGCCGTCCCCGGGGCGACGTTCGGCGAGTACCTGTGGGGCCGGCCGAGAGACGAGATCGTCCAGCCGCTGTTCACGGCCCGGTGGGGCGTGCGGCAGCTCGTCCCGGCGGGATCCCCCGGCTACACGCGCGCCCTCGACGCGATCGACATGCAGGTCAGGTCCGGACGGGCGTCGCCGGGGCTGAGCGCGTTCCTCGGCCGGATGGGCGTGCGGTACGTGCTGGTCCGCAACGACCTGCGGCGCGAGGGGCTGCGCGGCGCCTGGCCCGGCCGCGTCCGCCGGGTCCTGGAGGACGCGCCCGGCATCCGCAGGGTCGCCGCGTTCGGCGACCCCGTCGGCGGGGACGGCGGTGACGCGACGTCGGCCGTCGACCAGCCGGTCCCCCCGCTGGAGGTGTACGAGGTGGAGGGCGCCGCCGCGGTCGCGACCCTCGCCGACGCCACCGGGCCCGTCCGGGTGTACGGGGGACCGGAGTCGCTGCTGACCATGGCCGACGACGGCGTGCTGCCCGAGACTCCCGTCCTGCTGGACGACGACGCCCCCGACCTCGGCGGCGCCCCGGTGGTGACCGACTCGCCCCGGCTGGTCCGCCGCAACTTCGGCGAGCTGCACCAGGCGTCCCCGACCCTTTCTGCGGCCCGTCGCCGCGAGGCCGCCGACGTCCTGGACGAGGGCTGGCAGCGGTACGCCACCCACGTGACCTACGGCGGCGGCGTCCGCGACATCACGGCCTCGGCCTCCGCGTCCGACGAGGACGTGGCGCCGCAGGCCCACAAGCCCGAGGCGACCCCCTACGCCGCGTTCGACGGGAACCGGTTCACCGCCTGGGAGACGGGCGGATGGACGGGTCCGGTCGGCCACTGGCTGCGCGTCGACTTCGACGGGCCCCGGGACGTTCGGAACCTGACGGCGGCGTTCGAGCAGAACATCGCGCTCGGCCCGCCCGTGGCGCGGGTCAGGGTCGAGACCGAGCGCGGGGCGGTGGAGCAGAACGTCGAGCGGACGGCCGAGGACCAGCCCCTGCGCGTCCCGGAGGGGCCGACCCGCTGGCTGCGCCTGCGCATCACCGGGCTCGCGACACGGCCGGCCGTTCCCGCGTTCGCGCGCGCGGGCGTATCGGAGATCTCGATCGACGGCGTGGAGCCGACCCGCACGTTCACGATGCCCGCGCCTTCCGGAGTCCACGGGCCCGCCGCGTACGTGATGAACCGGAGGCCGGGAGGACGCGACGCGTGCATGGACGGCAGCCTGCGCCGCGTGTGCTCCCCGTCCCTCGTGTCGGGGGACGAGGAGGGGCCGGGGTTCGACCGGACGTTCACCTCGGCGGCGGCCGGGAGGGTGCCCGTCACCGGGACGGCCGTCCTCACCGACCCGAGGCTGGTCGAGCGGTACACGGCGGTCCGCGGGCAGCCCTCGGTCACCGCGAGCTCCGCGCTGACCGACCACCCGTCCGCGCAGGCGAGGTCGGGCTTCGACGGCGACCCGGCCACGACCTGGATCGCGGCGAA
Source organism: Spirillospora sp. (assembly GCA_036564055.1). Lineage (GTDB taxonomy): Bacteria > Actinomycetota > Actinomycetes > Streptosporangiales > Streptosporangiaceae > Spirillospora. The sequence goes on along the minus strand of DATCLF010000275.1, from coordinate 7,405 downwards.
CGAGGAGGACGCCCCCACCTTCGACGTCCGGTGGGGGAGGCGCACGCGGATCTCTGCGATCACCCTCCGGCGTCCGCCCGCCGTGTCGACCCCGATCCGCCTGCGCGTCGAGGGGGCGCGCGGCCAGGTCCGCGAGGGGCTGACGACCGCCCAGGGCAGGCTGTCGTTCGCCCCGATGACCACCGACCGCCTGAAGATCACGTTCTTCCGGGCGAGCCAGACTCCGCCGATCCAGATCACCGACCTCGTCATCCCCGGCGTGAGTCCGCTGCCGGACGTGCGCAGCCGGCCCCTGAGGCTGCCCTGCGGGTACGGGCCGAAGCTGCGCGCGGGCCCGTCCGGCGAGGTGTCCCGCACCGCGTCCAAGCCCGTGCCGCCCACGGCGTCCCGGTCCCGGTCCCGATCTCGGCCGTCGAGGTCTCGCGAGGACACCGTCGTCCAGACACGGGCCACCGGCACGCTCGGCGACCTGCTGGCCGGCCGTCCCCTGAGATTCAGCGCCTGCACGCCGGTGACGCTGGGCGAGGGGGCGAACCGGCTGGCGGCGGTGCCGCTCGACTCCTACCGCATCGACACGGTGACCGTCGGCGCCGAACCCGCCGAGGGGGCCGCCGCCCGCAAACCCGAACCGGTCGAGATCCTCAGGTGGGGGCCCGCGACCCGCAGGGTCCAGGTGAACGCCGCGGGGCCCTCGTACCTCGTGGTGAACGAGAACTTCAACAAGGGATGGACCGCCACCGTCGCGGGCAGGAAGCTGCGGCCCGTCCGGCTCGACGGCTGGAAACAGGCATGGGTCGTTCCCGCGGGCACGAACGGCGTCGTCGAGCTGACCTACGGTCCCGACCGGGCGCACCGCGTCGCGGTCGGCGCGGGACTCGCCCTGCTGCTCCCCCTGCTGGTCGCCGCCGTCCGGTTCCGCGTCTTCGGGGACCGGCGCGGCCCCCGGCCGGGGGCCGCGCCGGTCGCCGGGACGGGCTGGCCGGCCTGGGCCGCGATCGGGCTCGCCGCCGCGCTCGGCGGCTGGATCTCCGGAGCGCCCGGTCTCGCCGTCACAGTGGTGGCCGCAGCCGGCTGCGGCTGGGCCCGCACCCGCCGCTCCGCCGTCGTCCGCGCCGCCGCGTCACCGTGGACGATCGCGGTCGCCATGCTCGCGGGGACGGGCTGCCTCGCCGCCGGCGCCCGGCTCGACCTGATCGAGAACCCGGCCGCGCCGTCCGGCGCGCTCGGCGGGCTCGCCCCCCAGCTCCTCGGGCTCGTCATCGTCGGGCGGGTCGCGGCGGAGCTGTGGCGGCCGCGTCCGCCGGGCGGCGACGCGTCCGGGCCGATCCCCCTCAGCTGGACGGAGCCGGGACGGGGGCCCGGGGAGAACGGTCACGGCGGGCCGCCAGCCGGAGGACCGGACGTTCGACCAGGTGGTGGCTCACGGCCGCCGCTGCGATGGACGCCGCGGCGAGCAGCGGCAGATCCGTCGTCAGATTCCCCCGGAACACCCGGTCCGACGCCTCGTACCACCCGACGATGATCAGCAACTGCCACAGGAACAGGCTGTAGGAGATCCGTCCGAGGTACCGCATCACCGGGTTGCCGAGGACCAGGCCGAGCGCGCGGTGTCCGGCGGGCGCCAGCGCCACCGGGGCGAGCAGCGCCGCCGCCAGCAGCCCGTCCACGACCAGCCGCAGCGTGGACGTCCAGAACTCGTCGGGGACCTGGAGGGTGACGGGCCCGGTCGCGGGCGTGGAGGCCACCACGTACAGCGTCGCGGCCGCCACCCAGCACGCCGCCCAGGAGTCCGAGACGGCGCGGCAGACGGCCGCGACGGGTCTCCGCTCGTCCAGGCGGGCCCAGACCGTGACCACCGCGAGCGCCATCCCGATCGCGAACCAGACGAAGAACCTCGGCAGCCACAGCCCCATGTCCGGGTAACGCTCCGGCCAGAACATCAGGGCGGTGTAGGGGAAGGACAAGGCCCCGTACACGCCGATGCCGATGAGCAGACGCCTGGCCCTGACCCCGACGTCTGCGGTGCGTTTCCGCCGCGCGTACCAGCCCAGGATCGCCGCCGTGAACGGCAGGCTGACGTACCAGGCGACCTCGACCACCAGGCTCCAGAGCTGTCCCAGATGCGCCGGGCCCAGCGCGCTCTCCCACCCCAGGCCGGAAATGAGGGAGTCGGGGATGTAGGTCTGCGTCAGGGTCAGCAGGGAGACCCAGGCGACGGCATCGTCGAGGTAGTCGCGTCCCGCCGTGACCATGTAGACGACGATCACGACCCAGTAGGCGGGCATGATGCGCAGCACCCGCTTGCGGAGGTACGTGCCAACGCGCGGTGCGGGCCGGTCCTCCAGGACGGCCGCGGCCCAGGGCCGGTACAGCAGGAGACCCGACAGGGCGAAAAAGATGGGCACGCCGACCTGACCGCCGTTGAACAACCACCGGGCTCCGGCCGGGTTGGTGATGGACCCCGCCGTGGCCGCCACGTGGTAGACGAGAACGCCCAGCGCCGCGACCGCGCGGACACCGTCGAGCGTGGCCTGGTGTCCGGCGATGGGCGGCAGTGCGGGCCCGGCCGTCCGCGGGGTCGCCGTCACGTCCTCTTCCTGAGGACGAGGACGAGGTTCCAGGTCGCGATCTCCCTCAGCCCCGGCACCCGGACGATCCCGCGGGCCCAGCCCGGGTGGTAACGGGGACGGGCGTCGACGAGGTCGGCGTCGTCGCGTCCGCGCGCCCAGGCGAGGGCCGCCGACACCGACACCGGATGCAGGCTGAGCCCGTACCGGTTCTTCGGCGGACGGCCGTGGCGGCGCTCGTACCTGCGGGCCGCCCGGTCGCCGCCGAGGTAGTGCCACGGCGAGGTCTCGTGGCCGCCCCAGGGGGACAGCCAGTTGGTGAACGACAGGAAGACCGTGCCGCCGGGGCGGGTCACGCGGACCATCTCGTCCGCCATGCGCCACGGTTCGGGGACGTGCTCCAGCACGTTCGACGAGAAGCACACGTCGGCCGAGCCGGTGCGGAACGGAAGGGCGAGAGCCGAGGCGACGAGAGTGTTCCTCCCCGTGCCGCCGCGCGCGGTCAGCTCGCCGACGTCGTGGTCGAGGCCCGCACAGCGCGCCCCGGCCGCCGCCAGCGCGCGGGCGAAGTGCCCGGGCCCCGTTCCGACGTCGATGACGGTCGCTCCGTCCAGGCTCGTGTAGGACGCGAGCTGCGCGACGGTGTCCCGGGCGATGAGGTCGTAGAAGGAGTCCGGGTCGCTCTGCTCGTGCCGGAATGCGCTCAGCAGCCGCACCGACCGACTGAGCGTGGCCCGGTGCACGGGCCGGACGGGGCGCGGCGGTGCGGGCGGGCGGGCGTCCGGGCCGGGGGGCGCCGCGGTCATCGCCACCTCGCTGTCGTTCCGGCGGGGCCGGAGGTCGGAAACGGACTCGGAACCGGACAAGGAGACCAAGTGTTCCACGGATCTTACCGGCCAGTACGGGGTCCTGTAGGGTTACGCGCACCTGTCGAGCCCCGGCCTCCCGGCCGAGACGATGGCATACCCCCCGGAGGTTTTCATGCGGCGACCGATCGGAGTGCTCCTGGTCGGCCTGGGTGCGTTCTTCCTCGCCCTCGCGCCCCTGGTCCGCTTCTACGTGGCCGACCAGGTCGTCGTCGCGCCGCTGAACCGCTACCAGGTGACGCTGCTGGAGTCGCAGAACTCCACCTACTTCGACCAGGCCGAGCTCAAGACCAAGACGGGCGTGACCCTGCAGGCCAAGAACACGGTCCGCGGCGACGTCCGGGCCAACGACGGCAACGACGACATCGCCGTCTGGGACTCGACGACCACCATCTACGACACGGCCGACCCCGACAAGCCCATCCAGATCCAGGCGTTCAGGTTCGCGTTCGACCGCAGGACGACCGTCCTGACCGACTGCTGCGGCAGGCACGTCGACGGGGACTCCAACGTCCGCATGAAGGGCAGTTACGGGCTGCTGTTCCCCATCGCGAACGTGGAGAAGAAGGACTACCCGGTCTACGACACCACGACCAAGCAGTCGGTGCCGATGGTGTTCAACGCCGTCGAGAAGGTGCAGGGCCTCACGACCTACCGCTACACGCAGACGGTCCCGCTGACCAAGACCGCGTCGGTGGACACCAAGCTGCCGGCCAGGATGCTCGGCCTGCCCGCGGACGCCGGCAACCAGAAGGTCGACCGGTACACCGAGGCGTACAACACCGTGTGGGTCGACCCGCGCACCGGAGTCCCGGTCAAGCACCGCAAGAACATCCGCAGCACCGTCCAGACCCCGGACGGCAGGGGCAAGATGATCGTCGCGCAGGCCGACCTCGTCACCGTCGAGAAGGACCAGAAGGCCGCGGTGGACCTGGCCGACAGCACGGCCCTGAAGATCGACGCGGTCCGCATCTACGTCCCGGTCGCCGCGCTCGTCCTCGGGCTGATCCTGCTGGGCGTCGGCATCCCCCTCGCCCTCAGCCGGGGCGAGGCCCCGCCGCCGCCCGCGGCGCCGCGCCGTCCCGACGGCAAGTTCGGCGACGTGCCGCCGTCCGGTTCGCCGGAGGCCGCCGCGCCCGGCGCCGATCCCTCCGCCGTTCCATCGCCTCCCGGGGCGCGCGGTCCCGCGGACGGGGACGGCCGGCGCCGATCGTCCGGCCCGCCCCATCGTCGCTGATACCTGTTCTAGGTCGACGCCCCGGCGGGAACGCCGGGGCGTCGTCGTGTCTTGACAGTCGATCCTTGGCGTGTTCGCAGCATCCGCTCCCGCCGCAAGGTGCCGATCTTGGTAAGTAGAACCTGTTGCAGTTTCTTCGGGTCGCGCCTAGGGTCGGGAGTGTGCGGACACGAGTCACCGAACTTTTCGGCATCGAGTACCCGATCTTCGCGTTCAGTCACTGCCGCGACGTGGTCGCCGCGGTGAGCCGCGCAGGCGGCATGGGCGTCCTCGGCGCCCTGCACTTCACTCCCGAGGAGCTCGAACTGGAGCTCAAGTGGATCGACGAGAACGTCGGCGGCAAGCCCTACGGCGTCGACACGGTGATGCCGGCCAAGTACGAGGGCGCGGACCTGGGCGACGCCGAGGAGCTGCTCACCAAGCTCCAGAGCATGATCCCCGAGGAGAACCGAAGGTTCCTGGAGGAGCTGCTCGCCGAGCACGGCGTCGAACCGTCCACCGAGACGGCGTCCAAGGCGCTGCTCGGATGGACCGACCAGACCGCCCGTCCCCAGGTCGAGGTGGCGCTCCAGCACCCGATCGCCCTGCTCGCCAACGCGCTCGGCCCGCCCCCGGCCGACATCGTCGAGCGGGCCCACGAGCACGGCGTCAAGGTCGCCGGGCTCGCCTCCAGCGCCCGCCACGCCCGCAAGCAGGTCGACGTGGGCGTCGACATCATCGTCGCGCAGGGCACCGAGGCGGGCGGCCACACCGGCGAGGTCGCCACGATGGTGCTCGTCCCCGAGATCGTGGACGCCGTCGGCGAGGAGACGATCGTGCTGGCGGCCGGCGGCATCGGTAGCGGACGGCAGATGGCGGCGGGCATGGCCCTCGGCGCCGAGGGCGTGTGGACCGGCTCCATCTGGCTGACCGTGGACGAGGCCGACACCCCCGAGCGCGCCCTTCCGAAGCTGCTCCAGGCGACGTCCCGCGACACCGTCCGGTCCCGCGCCTGGACGGGCAAGCCCGCCCGGTTCCTCAAGTCCGCCTGGACCGAGGCGTGGGAGAGTGAGAGGTCGCCGGGCTACCTCCCGATGCCCCTGCAGTTCATGCTCATCGCCGACGCCCTGCCGCGCATCCAGCGCTCCGGCGACGGCGAGCTCGTCACCTTCCCCGTCGGCCAGATCGTCGGCTCCATGAACCAGGTCAAGCCGGCCGCCCAGGTCGTCTACGAGCTCATCGAGGAGTACGTCGACGCGATCGAGCGCCTCAACAGGATCACCGAGTCCTGATCAGACGCGAGCCTGGTCACCACCACCGGTGACCAGGCTCGCAGCGTGAGTCACAGCCCAAGAGCCCGGGCGGAGCGTTCCACCGGCTCGCGCGTGCCCGCCTGGTCGCGCGTGAAACGTGCCACGGAACGTTTGGCGGTGAGCGACCACCCGATCTTCACTCGGGTCCGCCGAGCAGGGAGCGCTTCATCTTTTCATGAGACACTGCTCCCGGCCGGCCCGCCGCTTCCCACTCGCGGTACTCCGCGAGCATGGCCTCGGCTTCGGCTTCCTCAAGCTCTTCGACCGAGGCGCGGCGCTCAAGCGCTCGCATCCTTCGAAGTCGTGCAGGGGGATGACTGCGGCCGCTCATCGCCGAGACGGATGACCTGACAGTCGTGATCGTCTCATGCCGGGTCTGGGGGCGGGGAGTGGAAGGCTTCAGCGCTCATGGCCGGACCCTACTCCGTGGAGGCGACGCGATTCCGGCCGTCCGGCGATGGCGTCTTCTTCGTCGGGAAGGTGCTATTTGCCCTTGTAGACGGCGGGGCGCTTCTCGCGGAAGGCGCGCGAGCCCTCCTTGGCGTCCTCGGAGCCGATGACGGGCCAGCCGATCTCGTCGGAGATCTTGAGGGCCTCCTCCTCGGACAGGTGCTCGGTCTCGCGGTGGGCGCGCAGGATGCCCTGGACCGCGAGCGGGGCGCACGCGGCGATCTGGTCGGCCAGCTCGCGGGCCGCGTCGAGCGCGGTGCCGTCCGGGACGATCTTGTTGATCAGCCCCATGGCGAGGGCCTCCTGCGGGGTGACCGAACGCGCGGTGAGCAGGATGTCCATGGCGTTGGCGTAGCCGATCTGGCGGGGGAGGCGGATCACCGAGCCGCCCATGGGGTACAGGCCGCGCTTCGCCTCGTACAGGCCGAGCGTGGCGCCTTCGGCGACGACGCGCAGGTCGGTGCCCACGAGCAGTTCGGTCCCGCCGGCGACGGCGTAGCCCTCGATGGCGCAGATGATCGGCTTGGTGGGCCGCGCTTCGCGCAGCAGTCCCCTCCAGTGGAAGTTCGGGATCTGCGCCATGCGCTCCTGGACGCGCGGATCGGACGGGGGCTGTCCCATGGCCTTCAGGTCGGCGCCGGCGCAGAACGTCCCCCCGGCGCCGGTGAGGATGCCCACGCGGACGTCGGGGGTGTCGGAGATGTAGGCCCAGGCGTCCGCGAGGCCCACCAGCATCGACGAGCTGAGCGCGTTGCGCGCCTCCGGCCGGTTCATCGTCACGATGACGACGTGGCCGTCGCGCTCGACGATGCAGTGCTCGGTGCTGATCGGCAGCCGTTCCGCCATGGTCCCTCCAGCCCCAGATGTCAAACGAGAACAGATTCTAGATAGAGCATGGCCAGACCGGTAGGGCTTGATTGCAAAAACGAGAACGTGATCTACTTCGGTTGCCGGGCGTCGCCGTGTGACGGCGCTCACCATGCTCACCTAGGG
>DATCLF010000274.1:0-41890 GCA_036564055.1 Spirillospora sp. | reverse complement strand
CGGGAATGGGGATCGCGGCGTTGCGATGGCTGCTGCGGTCCCGCCGGATGCCGCGGCACCGGCTCCGCACGGACGCGATGTCGGAGTTCCGGCGGATGCCGCGCCACGGCGGTGACAGGGTCCAGCACGTCCGCGAGGGCGTGGGGCCGGTGTACCAGCGGCGCTACCAGGTGCGCATCTCCGGCAGCCCGATGAACGCGCCGCAGCTGATGAGGCGGCTCGGCGACGACCTCAACGCCGCCTCACCGGTGGAGGTCGCGGTCTTCGACAAGACCTCGGGGGCGCCCGGGTCGCTGGAGCTGGGGGACGAGTACATCGTGCACATGCCGGGCCCCTGGAACTGCCCCGTCCGGGTGGTGGACCGGACGCCGACGTCGTTCCGGTTCGTGACGTTGCAGGGTCACCTTGAGGCGGGCGAGATCGAGTTCCGGGCCGAGGACACGCCCGAAGGCGACGTGGTGTTCGCGATCGAGTCCTGGGCGCGCAGCGGTGACCGGGTGGCCGAGATCCTCTACGCCCGGGTGGGCATCGCCAAGGAGATGCAGCTCCACATGTGGACGCATTTCTGCAGCCGCGTCGCCGCCCTGTCGGGCGGGGACATCGTCGGCGACGTCACGGTGGAGACGGAACGCGCGGAGGTCGGGCAGGATCGCGGACGGCTCACCCGCGCGGTCGCGGCCCCGTTCGCGCAGGCGTTCTCCCTGATGGCGCGGCTGCGCGGCGGACGGCCCCTGCACCCGCACGGGCTCGTGGCCGACGCCAGGCTCGACCTGCACGGCACGTCCCGGTACTGGGGCGTCCCCCTCCTGGACGCCACCATGGACGTTCGGGGCGAGGCGCGCCTGTCCCGGGCGGCGGGGCTGCCGCCGCCGCTGCCGGACGTGCTGGGCCTGGCGTTGCGCTGGCCGCAACCGGAGGAGACCGGCGAGGAGGACGAGAGAGACGAGGCGAACGGGACGGACAGGGCGGACGCCGGGGAGACCGGCATGCGGGGCGCGGCCGAGCTGCTGCTGGCCACGACCGGGCGCTCGCTCGCCGGCCGCCGCCTGCTGTGGCCGCGGCTCCGCTGGAGCCCCGCCTTCTACGGTTCGCTGCTCCCCTACCGGGCCGGTGACCGCCGCGTCCTGATCGGCGCGGTGGCCCGGCGGCGTCGCGTCCCGGCCGGTCTCGCGGCGCTCGCGCGGGCCCTCGACGAGGGGCCGCTGCCGTTCGACCTGGTGGTGGCGACCGAGTTCGGTCCGTGGGAGCGGTTCGGCGAGCTGGTGCTCACGGGTCCGGCGCGCGGCGACGACGAGTTCGAGCCCGCGCGGTTCGACCCGACTCGGCGTCCCATCCGGGACCTGCCGCCGTCGGGGCTGCTGCAGCGGGTGCGCGGTCCCGTCTACGCCGCGGTTCAGGACGCCGGCCGACGACCGGCCGCCCCGCGACGCGGCCGGCGCCCCTGACGGCATCCCTGAAAGGCGACGTCATGAAGAGGACCGAGCATGCCAGACGGCGCCTCCGGCGAAAACACGCCGACCTCTGGCGTCTTCCCCTCAACTTCGATCCCGGACGGCACGACGTGCACCGCCCCGAGAGCGGCTGGCACGTCGACGACTACGTGCAGCCGCTGCCGTCCGAGCCGCCCGGCCCGCCGGTTCCGGGGGGAAGCTGGGAGATCGCCCGGGACCTCGTCCGCGGCTACCAGTACGCCGACCCGGCCATCATCCGGCAGATCCTGCACTCGGGTCCCCCCGAGCCGGGCCGGGACATGCTCCTCGAAGCACGCTTCTACGGGCTGCGGTTCCACCTCGGGCTGCGCGTCGGAGGCGTCGTCGACGGGATCGTCGAGCGGGACGGGCGGCGGGCGCGGGTGTACGGCTGGAACTACCGGACGCTGAAGGGGCACCTCGAACGCGGCCAGATGGACCAGGAGGTGCGCAAGTGGCTCGACACCGGGGAGGTGGAGTTCCGCGTCCACGCCTTCTCGCAGCCCGCGCCCGACCCGCACCCGATCGTGCGCCTCGGTTTCCGGGTGTTCGGCCGGTACATGCAGGTGAAGTTCTACAAGCGGGCGTGCCGCCGCATGAAGGCGATGACCGGCGCCGCCCTCGCCGGACGCGCCGGCACCCGCTGAGGGGGACGAGGGCTTGCGAATTCTTGGCGAGGTTCGCGGTAGTCGTCCCTCCCGGGGGTAGTCACCCACGCGAACACCTGTCACCGGCACCCGTGACAGACCTGCTCACCAAGGGGGGATCACCATGCCCGCGCCATCGGACGGCGAGCGCTTCGAGTTCGCCTTCGACCGCCGGATGCAGCGCCCGCTGTCCCTGCTGGGAATCCGTCCTGACACGTGCTACGCGCTGATCACCGCGTCAAGGCTCGTCGTCCGCTTCGGACCCTGGCGGGTGCGCTCGCCGCTGGAGAACATCGCCGGCGCCGAGGTCACCGGGCCCTACGCCGGCTGGAAGGTGATCGGCGTGCGGGTATCGTGGGCCGACCGCGGCCTCACGTTCGGCACCAACGCCGAGCAGGGGGTGTGCGTCCGCTTCCACCGGCCGATCCGCGGCGTGGAGCCGACGGGTCTGCTGCGCCACCCGGGGCTGACCCTCACCCTCGCCGACTCCCGGGCCGCGGCGCGCAGGCTGGAGGAGATCGCCAACGCGCTGCACCCGGAGCGGGCGACCACCCGGCTGTGACGGGACCGCATCGGACCAGGAGGCGTCCGACCAGGGACCTTGGGTGAAGAGGCTCGCCGTCCGGCGTCTCAGAAGTTCCTGAGGGGGACGCGCCAGACCAGCACGGTGCCGCCGCCGTGGCGGTCCCGTGTGGTGCACTCCCCGCCCAGCTTCTCCGCCCGGTCGGCCATGTTGCGCAGGCCGCTGCGACGACCGTCCTTGGGAATCCCGACGCCGTTGTCCTCCACGCGGAGCGTGAGGTCGTCGTCGCCCACGTCGATCACCACGGCGGTCTCGGTGGCCCGGGCATGCCGGGCGACGTTCGAGAGGGCCTCGCGGGCGACGGCCAGGAGGTGCTCGCCGATCTCGTCGTCCACGGCGGTGTCGAGCAGGCCGTCGAGGCGGATCGACGGCGCGAACCCGAGCTGCCCGGCCGCGTCGTCGACCAGCGCGTGGATCCGGCTGCGCAGCGACTCCTCGTCGGCCGACGTCTGGAGCGCGAAGATCGACGAGCGGATCTGCCGGATGGTGTCGTCGAGATCGTCCACCGCCCGCTGGACCCGGACGGCCACCTCCCGCTTGTCCGTGATCTTGAGTGCGGCCATCAGCGTCATCGCGGTGGCGAACAGCCGCTGGATCACGGTGTCGTGCAGGTCCTTCGCGATCCGGTCGCGGTCCTCCAGCAGCACCAGCCGCTCGGCGTCGCGGCGGCGGTCGCCGAGTTCCAGCGCGACCGCGGCCTGCCCCGCGAACGCCTCCAGCAGACGCTGCGTTCCCTCGGTGAACGGCGCCCCGCCCGCCGGGTTGATCACCGAGATGACGCCGCGGGCGGAGGGCCCGGTGCCGAGGGGCACCGCCACCACGGGACCGACCACGGGGTCGTCGAGCGGAACCCCCGCCTCACGGGCGGCCTCGGAGCCGTCGGTCAGCCGCAACGCCACGTCCTCGTCGAAGACCCTTCCGACGACCGAGTGGTCGCGGGGGATGCGCAGCCCCCGCAGGCGGTCGGCGCCCTCACCGTCGGCGGCGTCGATCACAAACCCGTCCCCGGACTCGTCGATCAGCGCGACGGTGCCGAGCGCGGCGTCGGCGATCTGCCGGGCCCGCTCGGCGACGAGCTCGGTCACCTGGTGCGTGCCCGTCCCCGACAGCAGCGCCGTCGAGATCTCCGCCGACGCCTCCAGCCACCGTTCGCGCCGCCGCGTCTCCTCGTACAGCCGGGCGTTCTCGATCGCCACGCCCGCCGCGGTGGCCAGCGCGGTCACCACGATCTCGTCCTCGTCGGTGAACTCGGCGCCCCCGGCCTTCTCGGTGAGGTACAGGTTCCCGAACACCTCGTCGCGCACCCGGATCGGGACGCCGAGGAACGTCTTCATCACCGGGTGACCGGGCGGGAAGCCGTACGACTCGGGGTGCTCGGTCAGGTCCGCAAGGCGCAGGGGACGCGGATCCTTGATCAGCAATCCGAGGATGCCGTGGCCGTGCGGCCAGGACCCGATCTCGGCGATCTCCTCGTCGGTGACGCCGGTGGTGACGAACTCCACGAGCCGCCGGCGATCGTCGCCGATCACGCCGAGGGCGCCGTAGCGGGCGTCCACGAGGGTCGTGGCGGCCTCGGTGAGCCGCCGCAGCACGGTCGCCAGTTCCAGGTCGCTGCCGATCGACACCACGGCCTCCAGCAGCGCGTGCACCCGGTCGCGCGTGGCACGGGCCGCCTCCAGCCGTGCCTGCACCTCCGTCAGCAGGTCGTCGAGGTGAAGCTGCGGCAGGATCAGCTTCGCCCGCTCCGCGCTGTCACGAGGGCCGTCACGGAAGCTGTCACGAGGTTCGTCAGCCACATCTGTCAGTATCCCCCGCAGTTACGGACCTGCACCGTTTCGGGACCTTCGTCCCTCCGTCGCCGGGACGTCCGTTCCCTGTGTCATCGGACGTCCCGCGGGTACCGTCGGGTCGTCACCGTCAAGCAAGAGAGAAGAATCCGATGACGGAGCCGGGTGACACGAAGCCGATCAAGGTTTTCCTCGTGGACGACCACGAGGTCGTGCGACGCGGGGTCGCGGCCCTGCTGTCGGCCGAGGACGACATCGAGATCGCCGGTGAGGCCGCCAACGCCGCCCAGGCGCTGGCCCGCATCCCCGCCGCGCGCCCGAACGTGGCCGTCCTCGACGTCCGGCTGCCCGATGGCGACGGCGTGACCGTGTGCCGCGAGCTGCGGTCCCGGATGCCCGGCCTCGCGTGCCTGATGCTCACCTCCTACGACGACGAGGACGCCCTTTTCGAGGCGGTGATGGCCGGGGCCGCCGGTTACGTGCTCAAACAGATCCATGGTTCCGACCTGGTCGGCGCCATCCGCACCGTCGCCAAGGGCCAGTCGCTGCTCGACCCCAGGTCCACGGCGCGCATGCTGCAGCGTCTGCGCGAACGCCAGGAGAAGAAGGACCCGTTGGAAGGCCTCACCGAGCAGGAACGCAACATCCTCGAACTCATCGGGGAGGGGCTGACGAACCGGCAGATCGGCGAACGGCTGTTCCTGGCGGAGAAGACGGTGAAGAACTACATCTCCACCCTGTTCTCCAAGCTCGGGATGAGCCGCCGCACCCAGGCCGCCGCGCTCGCCGCCCAGCTCAAGGCCGATGCCGAACGGTCCAAGGGCCCCTTCGGATAAGGCCCCGTCGAACAGGGCCCTGTGGGGACCTCCGTCGGGACCAACGGCCCTGCCGGCCTCGCCCGCGCCCCGGAAAGGCTGGGGACATGCACCTCGACCAGAGCGGCCTGGAGATCCTCGACCGGCAGGAGGCCCTGTCGCTGCTCTCGCGCGCCCCCATCGGCCGGATCGTGTTCACGGACCGCGCGCTGCCCGCGGTCCAGCCGGTCAACTTCGTGTTCGACGGCACCCACATCGTGATCAGAACGTCCCGGACCTCCCGGCTCGCGGCCGCCGCCACCGGCACCGTCGTGGCGTTCGAGATCGACGAGTTCGACGCCGCGGCCGAGACGGGCTGGTCGGTCGTCGTGGTCGGCCCGGCCCGCGGGGTCACCGCGCCCGCCGAGGTGCGCAGGCTCCGGCGGCTGCCCCTGCGGACGTGGGCGCCCGGTGAACGCGACCACTACATCCGCCTGCGCCCCGAGCTCGTCACCGGCCGCCGCATTCCGGCGCGGGACCGAGCCCTGCCGGCATGAACGACCCTGCCGGCATGAACGACTCGGCCGCCACGAACGAAACCGGCGCCGGGAACAGCGGTGCCGGCGCGAAGGCGGCGGAGGCTCCGCACGCCTTTCCCGCCGACGTCGTCGTCCAGGCCCTCGGTGGCGACGCCGAACGGGGCCTCACCACCGCTGAGGCGGAGCAGAGGCTGGCGCGGGAGGGGCCGAACGTCCTCGCGGCAGCCCGCGGCCGCGGCCCGGTGGCCCGGTTCCTCTCCCAGCTCAACAGCCCTCTGATCTACGTGCTCCTCGGCGCCGCCGCCGTCACGGTGCTGATCGGCGACCTCGTGGACGCGCTGGTGATCCTCGGCGTGGTGGTCGTGAACGCGGTGGTCGGGCACGTCCAGGAGTCCCGCGCGGAGAGGGCCCTGGACGCGCTCGCCGCCCTCGCCGAGACCACCGCGTCCGTCGTGCGGGACGGGCGGCGGCGGACCGTGCCGGCGGCCGCGCTGGTCCCCGGCGACCTGGTCGAGCTCGCGGCCGGTGACAAGGTCCCCGCCGACCTTCGGCTGGTGCTGGCCGACGAGCTGTCGGTCGACGAGTCGGCGCTGACCGGCGAGTCGGTGCCGGTCGCCAAGGATCCCGCCGCCACGCCCGGGGCGGCACCGGCCGAACGCACCGGCATGGCCTTCTCCGGGACGCTGGTGACGAGCGGCCGGGGCGCGGGCGTCGTCGTGGCGACGGGCGAGCGCACCGAGCTCGGCGGCATCCACCGCCTCGTGCACGGCACCCGCGCCGTTCAGACGCCCCTCACCCGCAAGATCGCCCGGTTCAGCAAACTCGTCACGGTGAGCATCCTGGTCCTGGCCGGGGCGACGTTCCTGCTCGGCGTGGCACGGGGGCGCGGGGCGGCGGAGATGCTGACCGCGGCGGTCGCGCTGGCGGTCGGCGCGATTCCCGAGGGCCTGCCCGCGGTCATGACGGTCACGCTCGCGCTCGGCGTCGCGCGGATGGCCCGCCGGGGCGCGATCGTCCGGCGGCTGCCGGCCGTGGAGACCCTCGGCAGCACCACGGTCATCTGCACGGACAAGACCGGCACGCTCACCCGGAACCAGATGACGGTCACCGCCATCGCCGCGGGCGGACGCGACTACACGGTCACCGGAAGCGGCTACGACCCGGACGGCGAGGTGTGCGCCGATGGCGAGCCGGTGTCGCTCGCGCAGCACCCCGTCCTGCGCGACATCCTCACCACCGGCCTGGCGTGCAACGACGCGGAACTCGTCCGGGACGAGGACGGCTGGCGCGTCACCGGCGACCCGACCGAAGGCGCCCTGGTGACCAGCGCCCTCAAGGCCGGGATCGACACCGTCCCGCCGCGCGTCGACACACTGCCGTTCACCGGCGAACGCCGCTACATGGCCACTCTGCACGAGGACGGCGTCGTCCACGTAAAAGGCCCCGTCGAGCGGATCCTCGACCTGTGCGACGACCAGGCGGGCCCGGACGGCGACCCCGTCCCTCTCGACAGGGACGCCGCCATGGCCCGCGCCGAGGCGTTCGGACGGCAGGCGCTGCGCGTCCTCGCCTTCGCCCGCGGCCGCACCGCGGCCACCGGGCTGGACGAGCTGCCCCGCCTGACGTTCCTCGGGCTCCAGGCGATGATCGACCCGCCGCGCGCCGAGGCCGCCCGGGCGGTGCGCACCTGCCGCGGGGCGGGCGTCGACGTCAAGATGATCACCGGTGACCATGCCGCGACCGCCCGCGCGATCGGCTCCCGTGTCGGCCTGGAGGGCGGCGTGATGACCGGCCGCGAGCTCGGCGCGGACGCCTCTCCCGAGAAGATCGAGGCCACCGCCGTGTTCGCCCGCGTCTCACCGGAGCAGAAGCTGAGGCTCGTCCAGGCCCTCCAGAAGCGCGGGCACGTCATCGCGATGACCGGGGACGGCGTCAACGACGCCCCGGCGCTGAAACAGGCCGACATCGGCGTCGCGATGGGCCGCACCGGCACCGACGTCGCCAAGGAGTCGGCCGACATGATCATCACCGACGACGACTTCGCCACGATCGAGAAGGCCGTCGAGGAGGGACGCGGCGTCTTCGACAACCTCGTGAAGTTCGTCGTGTGGGCGCTGCCCGCCAACATCGGCCTCGGCCTCGTGCTCGTCGCCGCGATCGTCGCGGACACCGCGCTGCCGATCCTCCCGCTCCAGGTCCTGTGGCTGAACATGACCGCGATCCTGGTGCTCGGCCTGCCGTTCGCCGTGGAGCCCAAGGACGAGGCCATCATGCGCCGTCCGCCGCGCGACCCGTCCCTGCCGCTGATCACGCGGGCGACGGCGGTGCGGATCCTGGCGGTCTCGGCGATCCTGCTCGCGGGCGCGTTCGGGCTCCAGGAGTGGGAACGCGCCGGCGGCGCGACCCCGGCCGAGGCGCAGACGATCGTGGTGAACGTGTTCGCGCTGACGCTGCTGACCTACATGGTCAACTGCCTGTCCCTGGACCGCCCGCTTCTGTGGCGGGCGGTGCGCCGCAACCCGTGGGTCGCCGCGAGCGCGGCCGCGCTCGTCGCGATCCAGGTCTTCTACACCTACACGCCCGCGATGAACGACGTCTTCGGGTCGGCCCCGCTGGGCCCCGCCCACTGGGCGCGGATCATCGCGATCGCCGTCGTGTCCTACGGGCTCCTCGAACTGCTCAAGTACGTCCAGCGCGCCGCGCCGCGCAGGTGACCGCCGCGCGGGTCATCGGCCGGCCCCCCTGAGGGACGCCTCGATCAGGCGCAGCCGGGCGGCGTGGAGCCGTTCCGCCATCACCTCCGCGAAACGGCGTGTCAGCTCGTAGCCGAGGGACGGGTCCATCGCACACAGCGCGCGGACGAGCCGCCCGTCGAACTCGACGGCCTCGACCGGCGTCCTCGCGACCGCGCCGAACCGCCACTCGTGCGGGCGCAGCATCCACGACCAGCCCAGCACCGCGCCGGGTCCGAGGGTGTCGACCACGGTCGTCCCGCCGTCCGGCAGCCGCAGGTCGACGGCGACCACCCCGCTGCGGATCAGCCAGAAGCGCTCCGCCGGCGCGGACTCGGTGAGGATCCGCCGTCCCTCCGGGAACCGGGCGGCGCGCGCGGCGGTCGCCAGCCTGGCCAGGTCCGCGCCGCGCATGCCGCGCAGGAACGGTTCCCGGCCGAGGCCGGCGACGGTCATGATGCTCACGGTCTCTCACCCCCGCTACCGGTCCGCGACTCAATCTCCAGCATCACGGGCGTGAACACCGGTGTGTCAGGGGCGAAGGTCCCTCGTTGAGGGTGCGGCACGAGGACCAACGTCCCCGCGGCGGGGGCCGGCGGACCCTGCGCTTCGCGCGTCCCGGCTGGTTCGCTGGAGGCGGTGGGTTCCCCGCAGAACGGCGGGGGCACGGCCCCGATCTTTAGCGGGGCCGGTCTCGGGCAGGGGAATCCGGGAACGCGCCACTTCGCCGTTCAGGAACATGCTGGAGGTTGTGCCGATGAACGCCGCGGCCGTGAGCGAGACCCACATCGGCGTCGTCTTCTTCGTCGGGAACCGGGCCTACAAGCTCAAGAAGCCCGTGGACCTCGGTTTCCTGGACTTCAGCACCCGGGAGCTGCGGGAACGGGCCTGCCACGAGGAGGTCCGCCTCAACCGGCGGTTCGCGCCGGACGTCTATCTCGGGGTCTGCGACGTGCACGGCCCGGACGGCGAGGTCTGCGACCACCTGGTGATGATGCGGCGGATGCCCGCCGACCGGCGCCTGTCCACGCTGGTCGAGAGGAGGGAACCCGTCGAGGACGCGCTGCGCGACACCGCCCGCGTGCTGGCCGCCTGGCACGCCGAGGCCCCGCGCGGTCCCCGGATCGCCGCGCAGGGCACCCGCGACGCCCTCCGGGGCCGCTGGACCGACAGCTTCGAGCAGGTACGCCCGTTCCACGACCGCGCCATCGACGGCGCGGCGGCCACCGAGATCGAAGACCTCGCCCTCACCTTCCTCGCGGGCCGCGAGGACCTGTTCGACGCGCGGATCGCCGACGGACGCGTGGTCGACGGCCACGGCGACCTGCTGGCCGGGGACGTCTTCTGCCTCGACGACGGCCCCCGCGTCCTGGACTGCCTGGAGTTCGACGAGAGGCTGCGCAGTCTCGACGGCCTCGACGACGCCTCGTTCCTCGCCATGGACCTCGAACGCCTCGGCGCGCCCCGCCTCGCCGAACGGTTCGTGAGCTGGTACGCCGAGTTCGCCGCCGATCCGGCGCCGCCGTCGCTGCGCCACCACTACGTCGCCTACCGGGCGTTCGTGCGCGCCAAGGTCGCCTGCCTGCGCTACGGCCAGGGCGCCCGGGACGCCGCGGCCGAGGCGGGGCAGTACGCCGACGTCGCGCTGCGGCACCTGCGCGCCGGCCGGGTCGACCTCATCCTCGTGGGCGGGCTTCCCGGCACCGGGAAGACCACCCTCGCCGGGGCCCTCGCCGACCGGCTCGGCTGCTCGCTGATCAGCAGCGACCGGGTCCGCAAGGAGCTGGCGGGCCTGCCGCCCGAGGAGTCCGCCGCCGCCCCCTACGGCACCGGGATCTACACGCCGGAGTGGAGCAGGCGCACCTACCGCGAGCTGGCCGACCGCGCCGCGCGGCTGCTGCGGCTCGGCGAGACGGTCATCCTGGACGCGTCGTGGTCCTCCAAGGACGCCCGGGACATGATCACCGCGGTCGCCGGTCGTGAGCACGCGCACCTGACGTCCCTGCGCTGCGCGGCCCCCGAGGACGTCACGGCCGAGCGGATGCGGGTCCGCGCCCGCGCCCGCGGGATCTCCGACGCCGACGCCGACATCGCCGCCGCCATGCGCGCCGAGGCCGCCCCGTGGCCCGAGGCGGTCACGGTCGACACCGGCGGCGCCCTCGAGGACTCCGTCGAGCGGGCCCTCGCCGTCGTCCGGCCCGCGGGCGCCGAGCACGTCTGGCACCACCGGCCCCGCCTGTCCCCCGGCTGATCACGGTCTTTCCCTCTTTTCCTGGAGGCGGTCGCAGAGCGTCGAAGACGCGGATGTTGGAGGACGAAGACGATGCGCGTCATTTCCGAGGAGCGCCTCGGCGCCGTCCTGGCTGGCCTGCCCGGACGGCCGCGGGTCGTGGCCGGCGGCAACTTCGCCGCGCCCGCCCGGGCTCTGGCCGTCCTGGAGAAGGCGCTCGCGGAGTACCGGCTCTTCATGCTCAACGCCCAGGAGGACTTGCCCGACCGGGAGGGCGTGGAACTGGAGACCCCGTTCGTCGGCCCGGGAATGCGCGGCCGCGAGAGGCTGCGGTACTACCCCTCGCGGCTCTCCCTCGTCCCCAACCTGCTCAAGGGACCGCTCCCGCCGGACGTGGTCATCGTGCAGACCTCCACGCCCTCGGGCGGGACGGTCTCGCTCGGCATCGAGGTCAACATCCTGCCCGCCGCGATCGAGGCCGTCAGGGAACGCGGCGGGCTCGTCATCGCGCAGATGAACCCGCGGATGCCCTACACCTACGGCGACTCCCTCCTCACCTTGGAGGAGATCGACTACGCCATCGAGGCGGACGCGCCGCTCGCCACGCCCGTCCCGCGGTCCCCGGGCGAGATCGCGCGGGAGATCGGACGGCGGGTCGCCGCGCTCGTTCCCGAGCACGCGACGCTGCAGCTGGGAATCGGGGCCGTCCCCGACGCCGTGCTGGCCTCGCTGCTCGACCGGCGGGGCCTCGGGGTGTGGTCGGAGATGTTCAGCGACGGCGTCCTCGCCCTGGAGAAGGCCGGTGCGCTCGACCCGTCCGTGCCCGTCACCGCGTCGTTCGCGTTCGGAAGCTGCGAACTCTATGACTGGGCCGACCGCAACGAGCGCGTCCGGATGCTGCGCACCGAGAAGACCAACGATCCCGGCCTGATCGCCCGCAAGCCCCGGATGGTGTCGGTGAACTCCGCCCTCCAGGTCGACCTGTTCGCCCAGGCGAACGCCAGCCGGGTCCGCGGAGAGGTCTACTCCGGATTCGGCGGGCAGACCGACTTCGTCGTCGGCGCCCTGCACTCCCCCGGAGGGCAGGCCATCATCGCGTTGCCGTCCTGGCATCCCCGCGCCGACGTCTCCACCGTGATCCCGCGGCTGGCGGGGCCGGTCACCTCCTTCCAGCACAGCTTCATCGTCAGCGAGCAGGGGACCGCGGCCGTCTGGGGGCATGACTCCACGTCCCAGGCACAGCAGATCGTGGACGAGGTCGCCCACCCCTCGGTCCGCGACGAGCTCCGCGACGCAGGTCGCGCCCTCGGCCTCCGCCTCCGCTGACGTCCGCCCCCGACACGCCCGAATGTTTGCGATAACCACGTGGCGCGCCGGGGAATCCGCATCCGAGGACGCCTATCTGCTGGCGGTCCGCGTATCGGCACCTCCCTTCGCAAGAGCCGTGCACTCCGGTGTTGACGCGCGTAGTGATAACGCTAACAATCGGGGGCGAACAGGGTCACGGGTGTGACGCGACCCACGGGGTCCTCTGTCCACCTGGCTGTGTGACCGGTAACAGCCTGGCCCGGACCACCGGCAGCCACCCCCCGAGGTGAAGACGTGAAGCGCAGGAAGCTCGTCAGCCTGGCACTGGGCCTTGGGCTCACGCTCGGCATGACCGCGTGCGGGTCGAGCGAGAAGACCATCGACCGGGAGAAGGCGGACAACGGGTCCGCGAAGGGCGCCCTCGTCGGCATCACGATGCCGACCCGCTCGTCCGAGCGCTGGATCCACGACGGCGAGAACCTCAAGAAGGAGCTTGAGCAGCTCGGCTACAAGGTCGACCTCCAGTACGCCGAGAACGACATCCCCACCCAGGCCAACCAGATCGACAACCAGATCACCAAGGGCGCGCGGCTGCTGGTCATCGCCTCCATCGACGGCACCGCGATCACCACCCAGTTGCAGAACGCGGCCGACAACAACATTCCGGTCATCGCCTACGACCGGCTGATCCGCAACTCCGAGAACGTCGATTACTACGCCACCTTCGACAACTACAAGGTCGGCGTCCAGCAGGCGACCTCGCTGCTCGTCGGGCTCGGGCTGAAGAAGGAGGACGGGTCCGAGGGCTCCGAGAAAGGGCCCTTCAACATCGAGCTCTTCGCCGGTTCGCCCGACGACAACAACGCGACGTTCTTCTACAAGGGCGCGATGGACACACTGAAGCCGTACATCGACGGCAAGACCCTCGTGGTCAAGAGCGGCCAGACCGATTTCAAGACGATCGCGACGCTCCGCTGGGACCCCGAACGGGCACAGAAGCGCATGGAGGACCTCCTCACCCGGCACTACACCGGCGGGACGAAGGTCCACGGCGTCCTGTCCCCCTACGACGGCATGTCGATCGGGATCCTGTCCGCCCTGAAGTCCAGCGGCTACGGGACACCGGGCCAGCCGTACCCGGTCGTGACCGGCCAGGACGCGGAGGTCGCCTCGGTCAAGTCGATCATCGCGGGTGAGCAGTACTCGACGATCTTCAAGGACACGCGGCAGCTCGCCACCACCACGGTCAAGATGGCCGACGCCGTGCTGAAGGGCGGCAAGCCCGAGGTGAACAACACCAAGGACTACGACAACGGCGTGAAGGTCGTCCCGTCCCACCTCCTCGAACCGGTGATCGTGACCAAGGACAACTACAAGAAGGAGCTCGTGGAGAGCGGCTACTACACCGAGCGCCAGCTGCAGTAGGCGCCACCGGGCCGGGCGCCCGCGGGCGCCCGCCGCCCCCGAGGAGGAGCATGACCGACGTGATTCTGCGGATGCGCGGCATCACCAAGACCTTCCCCGCGGTGAAGGCGCTGGAGAACGTCGACCTGGAGGTCCGGCGCGGCGAGATCCACGCGATCTGCGGCGAGAACGGGGCGGGCAAGTCGACGCTCATGAAGGTGCTCTCGGGTGTCCACCCCTACGGCTCCTACAGCGGCGACATCGAGTTCGAGGGTGAACCGTGCCGGTTCTCCGGCATCCGTGACAGCGAGCGGCGCGGCATCGTCATCATCCACCAGGAGCTGGCGCTCAGCCCGTACCTGTCGATCGCCGAGAACATCTACCTCGGCAACGAGCGGCGAGGCCGGTTCGGGCTCATCGACTGGAACCGGACGAACGCCGAGGCGGCACGACTGCTGAAGCGGGTGGGGCTGCGGGAGAACCCCGTCACGCCCGCGATGGACCTCGGCGTCGGCAAGCAGCAGCTCGTCGAGATCGCCAAGGCCCTGTCCAAGCGGGTGAAGCTGCTGATCCTGGACGAGCCGACCGCCGCGCTGAACGACGCCGACTCCGCGCACCTGCTCGACCTGCTGCGCGGCCTGCGCGACGACGACATCACCTGCGTGATCATCTCGCACAAGCTCAACGAGATCCGCGCGGTCGCCGACAGGATCACCATCCTGAGGGACGGCCGGACGATCGAAACCCTCGACATGTGCGACGACGTGTCCGAGGACCGCATCATCGCCGGCATGGTCGGCCGCGACCTCGGTCACCGGTTCCCCGAGCGCGTCCCCGACATCGGCGACGAAGTGCTGCGGATCGAGGACTGGACCGTCCGCTCCCCCACCCAGGGCGGCCGGGTCGTGGTGGACCGTGCCGCGCTGACGCTGCGCCGCGGCGAGATCGTCGGGCTGGCGGGACTGATGGGCGCCGGACGGACGGAGCTGGCGATGAGCGTGTTCGGCCGCAGCTACGGCACCGGCATCACCGGCCGGATTTACAAGGACGGCCGGGAGATCAGCGTCCGCACGGTCACCGACGCGATCCGGCACGGCCTCGCGTACGCCACGGAGGACCGTAAGACCTACGGGCTGAACCTCATCGAGGACGTCAGGCGCAACATCTCCGTCGCCGGGCTGCGCAGCCTCGCCAAGGCCGGCTGGGTGAACGCGAATCGCGAGTACCTCGTGGCCGAGCGCTACCGCGCCGAGATGAACATCAGGACGCCGAGCGTGCTCACCCCGGCGGGCGAGCTGAGCGGCGGCAACCAGCAGAAGGTCGTCCTGGCGAAGTGGATGTTCACCGATGCCGACGTCCTCATCCTCGACGAGCCGACCCGCGGCATCGACGTGGGCGCCAAGTACGAGATCTATTCGATCATCAACCGGCTGGCCGGGCAGGGCCGGGCCGTGCTGATGATCTCGTCCGAGCTGCCGGAGCTGATCGGGATCTGCGACCGCGTGTACGCGATGGCGGAGGGCCGGATCACCGGCGAGGTGAGCCGCGCGGAGGCGACCCCCGAGCGGCTGATGCAGCTCATGACCCGGACCGAGACATGACACGGAGCGAGGAGACCACAGCATGAGCAGCGTGGCGCCGGCCGACCCGGCCGTGACCCCGCCGGCCGCCGAGCCGCGCGAGGCGGGGTCCCGTGCCCTGCCCGTCAACCTCCGGCAGAGCGGGATCTACATCGCGTTCGCCCTGATCGTCGCGCTGTTCGCGGTCCTCACCGACGGACGGCTGCTGTCCCCGCAGAACATCTCGAACATCATCGTCCAGAATTCCTACATCCTGATCCTGTCCATCGGGATGATCATGATCATCATCGGCGGGCACATCGACCTCTCGGTGGGGTCGGTCGTGGCGGTGACCGGCGCCATCGCGGCCGTGCTGATGGTGAACCACGACGTGCCGTGGCCGGTGGCGATCGCGCTGACCCTCCTGGCGGGCGCGGCGATCGGCGCGTGGCAGGGCTATTGGGTCGCCTACTTCGAGATCCCGGCGTTCATCGTGACGCTGGCCGGGATGCTCGTGTTCCGGGCGCTGACGCTGACCATCCTCGGCAACCAGGGCATCGGCCCCTTCCCGGACGAGGTCCGCACGATCGCGAACGGCTTCCTGCCCGGTTACCTCGGCAACGTCGGGCTCGGGCCGCTCGGCGGCGCCGACCTGTTCACGCTTCTGGTCGCGGTGACGCTGGTCACCGGATACGTCGGATTCGGCTGGCGCGGCCGGCAGGGGCGTCTCCGCCACGGCCAGAAGGTCGACCCGCTGCCGGTGTTCGCCGCCAAGAACGCGCTGGCGGTCGTGGTCGTCATGTTCATGGCCGTGCAGCTCGCGCGGTTCAAGAACATGCCGTGGGTGCTCGTCCTGCTCGGGTCCCTGGTGCTCGGCTCCACGCTGGTGATGAACCGGGCGGTGTTCGGACGGCACGTCTACGCGCTCGGCGGCAATCCGCTCGCGGCCAAGCTGTCCGGCGTCAAGGTCAGGTCGGTGTCCTTCTGGCTGTTCGTCAACATGGGCGTGCTCTCGGCCGTCGCCGGAATCGTGTTCGCCGGCCGGCTCAACCAGGCGGGCCCGACCGCCGGGACCATGTTCGAGCTGGACGCGATCGCGGCGGCGTTCATCGGCGGCGCGGCCGTGCAGGGCGGGGTCGGCAAGATCGTCGGTGCGATCACCGGCGGGCTGATCATGGGCGTGATCAACAACGGGATGTCGCTGCTCGGTGCGCCGAGCGAGCGGGTCATGCTGATCAAGGGTCTGGTGCTGCTCGCGGCGGTCGCGTTCGACATCTGGGCCAAGCGCCGCAGCGGCAGGGGTCGCTGAGCGGGCCGCCCGCCGCCCGACCCCACCACCCGGTCACCGACCGAGACCGCGTTCGACCACCGATGACATCGTTCGACCACCGACCACATCGGAACCACTCGTCCCGCCCGAGCGGAGGCGGCGCAGCCGGTGCATGACGGCACCGTCGGCGAACTGGTCGTGCAGGGTCCGGTAGATCTCGTAGAGGGCGTCGTAGGCGTCGGCGCGGGCGCGGTCGGGCACGTAGGCGGACGGCACACGGCGGCCCATCGCGGCGGCCGCAGAGCTGATGTCGGTGTGGGCTCCTGCGGCGACGGCGGCGTGGATGGCCGCGCCGAGGGCCGGTCCCTGGGCGGAGCCGATCATCGAGAGCGGGCGCCGCAGGACGTCCGCGTAGACCTGCATCAGAAAGCGGTTCTTCAGCAGCCCGCCCGCGACGACGATCTCCGCGACGGGGACGCCCGCCGCCTCGAACGTCTCCACGATCATGCGGGTGCCGAACGCGGTGGCCTCGATGAGAGCGCGGTAGACGTCCTCCGGTCTGGTCGCGAGGGTCTGGCCCACGAGGAGGCCGGACAGGTCGTGGTCGACGAGGACGGACCGGTTGCCGTTGTTCCAGTCGAGCGCGACCAGCCCGTGCCGTCCGACCGGCTGCTCCGCGGCCAGGGCCGTCAGGTGCTCGTGGACCGTGCGCCCGGCCGCGGCGGCGGCCCTCTCATAGGCGGCGGGCACGCAGTGGTCCACGAACCACGCGAAGATGTCGCCGACGCCGGACTGCCCGGCCTCGTACCCCCACAGCCCCGGCACGATGCCGTCGGCGACGACCCCGCACATGCCGGGGACCTCGACCAGCCGCTCCGCCGACATGACGTGGCAGGTGGACGTGCCCATGATCGCGACCATCTGCCCGGGGCGGACGGCGTCGGCCGCGGCCGCGGTGACGTGGGCGTCGACGTTGCCGACGGCGACGGCGATGCCCTCGGGCAGGCCCGTCCAGGCGGCGGCCCGCGCGGTCAGCGTCCCGGCGAGGCCGCCGAGGGGGGCGAGGTCGTGGCCGAGCTTGGCGGGGAAGTCGGCGAAGCCGGGGTTCAGGGCGGCCAGGAACTCCCGGGACGGGTACCGCCCGTCCTGGTAGATGCCCTTGTACCCGGCTGTGCAGATGTTGCGCGACTCGCGTCCGGTGAGCTGCCAGACGATCCAGTCCGCCGCCTCGATCCAGCGTTCGGCCAAGCCGTAGAGCTCGGGATCCTGTTCGAGCAGCTCGAGACCCTTGGCGAACTCCCACTCCGAGGAGATTTTGCCGCCGTAGCGAGGCAGCCAGGGCTCCGCGCGCTCGGCCGCCAGCGCGTTGATCCGGTCGGCCTGCGGCTGGGCGGCATGGTGCTTCCACAGCTTCGGCCAGGCGTGCGGCCGTTCCGGATACAGCTCGCACAGGGGCGTGCCGTCGGCGGTCGCCGGCAGGACCGTGCAGGCGGTGAAGTCCGTGCCGATGCCGATGACCCGGGAGGGCTCCACGCCCGCCGCGGCCAGCGCCTCGGGAACGGCGGTTCGCAGCACGTCCAGCCAGTCCCGCGGCGCCTGGAGGGCCCAGTCGGGTTCGAGGCGGGCTCCCGACGGCAGCGCCTCGTCGATCACTCCGTGGGCGTACTCGTGGACGGCGTCGCCGACCTCGGCGCCGTCGCGCACACGGACGACCAGCGCCCGCCCGGACAGCGTGCCGAAGTCGACGCCGACGACGTAGCGATCGTCCTCGCTCATGGGCCCTCCCGGTGGTTCGTCACACCCGTTCCTCAAACGCGTCACAGGCCCCCGGCCAGCCGGTAGTAGGCCTGGTTCCAGCGGACCTCCCTGGTGAACTGCCGCAGCGTGGTGGAGGCGTCGATCGTGAGGAGCTCGACCCCCGCCATGTCCGCGAGGTCGTTGAGCTCCTCCGCGCCGAGCGCCGCGGTGAGCACGGTGTGGTGCGGCCCGCCCGCGGTCAGCCACGCCTCGGCGGAGGTGCGCAGGTCGGGCCGCGGCCGCCACACCGCGCGGGCGACCGGCAGCCTCGGCAGCGGCTCCGGCGGCGGCACGACCTCGATCTCGTTGGCGACGAGCCGGAACCGGTCGCCCATGTCGGCGAGGCCGACCACGATGGCGGGGCCCGGCGCGGCGTCGAACACCAGCCGGACCGGGTCCTCCCGCCCGCCGATGCTCAGCGGATGGATCTCCAGCGAGGGGCGGCCGACGGCGATCGACGGGCAGATCTCCAGCATGTGCGCGCCGAGGATCAGCTCGTTGCCGGGTTCCAGGTGGTAGGTGTAGTCCTCCATGAACGACGTTCCGCCCGGCAGGCCCGCCGACGCCGCCTTCAGCGCGCGCAGCAGCGCCGCGGTCTTCCAGTCGCCCTCGCCCCCGAAGCCGTAGCCGTCGGCCATCAGCCGCTGGACGGCGAGACCGGGAAGCTGCCGCAGCCCGCCGAGGTCCTCGAAGTTCGTCGTGAACGCCCCGAAGCCCCCGCCGTCGAGGAACGTGCGCAGCCCCAGCTCGATCCGCGCCCCGTAGCGGAGCGACTCGTGGCGTTCGCCTCCGGACCGCAGTTCCGGGACGACGTCGTAGAGGTCCTGGTACTCCTCGACCAGCCCGGTGACGTCGGCCTCCGGAACGGCGTCCACGACCTCGACCAGGTCATTGACCCCGTAGGTGTTGACCGAGACGCCGAACCGCAGCTGCGCCTCGACCTTGTCGCCCTCGGTGACGGCGACGTCCCGCATGTTGTCGCCGAACCTGACCAGCCTCAGCCGCCGCAGCTCGTGCATGCCCACGGCCGCCCGCGCCCATCCTGAGACGCGCGCCCCGACGGCGGGGTCGGTGACGTGCCCGGCGACGGTCTTGCGGGCCACGCCGAGCCTCGACTGGAGGTATCCGAACTCCCGGTCGCCGTGGGCGGCCTGGTTGAGGTTCATGAAATCCATGTCGATCGACCGCCACGGCAGCACGACGTTCGCCTGCGTGTGCAGGTGGAGCAGGGGCTTGGTGAGGACGTCCAGGCCGGCGATCCACATCTTCGCCGGGGAGAAGGTGTGCATCCAGGCGATCACGCCGACGCACGCGTCGTCGGCTCCGGCGTCCAGGCACGTCCGGCGGATCGCGTCGGCGTCGGTGAGGACGGGCGTCCACCGCACCGGGACCGGCAGCGCCTCACCGAGCCGCGCGGCGATCTCCGTGGACTGCTCGGCGACCTGCTGCAGCACGTCCTCGCCGTACAGGCCCTGGCTGCCGGTGAGGAACCAGATCTCTCGGTCCGGGAAGCTCATGCCCGGTCCTTCTGGCCGTAGTCGTTCTGGTAGCGGTCGTACAGCCGGTCGATGTCGCCGGCGTCCATCGGCAGCGGTTCACCGAGCTGCCGCGACAGGTGGACGGTCCGGGCGGCGTCCTCGCACATCACGGCGGCTTTGACCGCGGCGCGGGGGTCGGCGCCGATGGCGAAGACGCCGTGGTTGCGCATGAGCACGGCGGGGCTGCGGTGCCCGCCGAGGGTCTCGACGATGCCGCGGCCGATGTCGTCGCCGCCGATGAGCGCGAACGGGCCGACGGGGATCTCGCCGCCGAACTCGTCCGCCATCGCCGTCAGCACGCAGGGGATCGGCTCGCCTCGCGCGGCCCAGGCGGTGGCGTAGGTCGAGTGGGTGTGCACCACTCCCCCGACGTCGGGACGGTGCCGGTACACGTAGGCGTGGGCGAACACGTCACTGGACGGCTTGAGGCCCTCCGAGTCCACCGGCTTGCCCTCCAGGTCGCACAGCACCATCGACTCGGGCGTGAGCCGCTCGTAGGGTACGCCGCTCGGTTTGATCAGGAAGGTGTCGTCACCGGCCCGCGCCGATACGTTGCCGGCCGTCCACACGACCAGCCCGCACTCGACGAGGCTCTGGTGCAGGCCGGCGAGCTCCGTGCGGAGCGCCGCGATCCCGCCGTCCGGCTGTGGCATCTCGACTCCGATCTGTTAGCGCTAACATCTCGATCGTGGGCGAAGGCGGGTCCCGTGCGGAACGACCGCGCTAGGTCCTTCGGGGAACCCCCGTGCTGTCACGGACGACGAGCTCCGGCTCGACGACCCGGTGGACCGGCTCGGCCCGCGCGCCGCCGATCATGCCGAGGAGCAGGTCGAAGGCCCGCCGCCCCACCTCGGCGAAGTTCTGCCTGACGGTGGTGAGCGGCGGCGGGAAGTAGGCCGCCTCGGGGACGTCGTCGAAGCCCACGACGCTGACGTCGCCGGGCACGTCCCGCCCGGCCTCGCGCAGGGCGCGCAGCAGGCCGAGGGCCATCGCGTCGTTCGCGGCGAACACGGCGGTGACCTCGGGGTCGGCGGCGATCCGCCGGCCGAGCTCGTAACCGGATCGGGCGCTCCAGTCGCCTGCGGGCGGCGGCGGAGCCGCGCGCCCGGCGGCCTCCAGCGCGGCCCTCCAGCCCTCGACCCGTCCGCTGGCGTCCACCCAGTCGGCCGGGCCGGCCAGGTGCACGACGGTCTCGTGCCCGAGGCTGAGCAGGTGCCGGACCACGCGCTCGGCACCGGCCCGGTGGTCGACCGCGACGACGGGGAACGGCACGTCCACGCTCGCGCCGACCGCGACGAGCGGGGTGTCGGACGGCAGCTCCCTCAGCCCCTCCGCCGCCGACTCGTGCGGGGCCACGACCATGATCCCGTCGACCGACTGGCCGCGCAGCCGCTTCACGCCCTCGCCGATCGTGCGGCGGTTCAGTGAGCTCAGGCTGACGATGCTGACGGTGTAGTCATGCTCGCGGGCGGCCTGCTCGATGCTGAACAGGGTCGAGGCCGGGCCGTACAGCGTGGTGTCGAAGCTGACCACACCGAGGACTCCGGACCGGCCGGTGGCCAGCACCCGCGCCGCCGAGTTGGGCCGGTAGTCCAGGGCCCGCATCGCGGCCACCACCCGGGCGCGGGTCTGCGGGCGCACCTTCTCGGGCGCATTGAGGACGCGGGACACGGTCATCGCCGAGACGCCGGCCATCGCGGCCACGTCCTCCATCACCGCCAGCCGCCGGCCGTCGGACGTCTCCGGTGGTTCGGCGGCCACATCGCCTCCCCGAGTAATGCGAGCCTACACGCGAATGTTTGCGTTAACGCGACGGGTTGTCAACACCGCGCCGGGGCGCCGCCCCCGCCCGCGCCGGAGGCACGACCGGCGAGTAACCTTGCGCTTACTACGAGCCGAGGAGGTCCCCCCATGGCCGAGCTGAGCGCGATGGACACCGTGCGCGCCGCCGACAAGATCATTCATGACATCGGGTCGACGTGGATGCTCGACAAGGAGACCTGGGAGCACGGGAAGAGGAACGGCTACGCCAACCCGTTCGCGCACTACTTCGCCGGACGATGCGGCGTCCTCGGCGACGTCGACGCCGACGTCGTGTACGCGGTGCTCGGCTGGTTCGCGCCGAACCTCGTCCGCCCCATGTGGGAGGAGGGCATCGCGGTCGCCGGGGCGCGGGAGGCCACCCGCCGGTACGCGCTCGCACTCGCGGACTGGGGCCGGGAGCACGTCCCCGAGGACCCGCGCCTGTGCGAGCTTGGCGAGCGGGTCGTGGAGGCGGCCGAGGGATCGGGGCTGCCGCTGTTCAGCGGATGGCGGGCCGAACCGCTTCCCGACGACGGCCCCGCCCGGCTGACGCACGTCCTCCACCTGCTCCGGGAGCTGCGGGGCGGGCTGCACCTGGTCGCGACGACCGCGATGGGGCTCTCGCCGCTGGAGGCCGTCCTCGCCGCGAACCCGCCGGAGCGGGCGCGGTTCCTCGGCTGGCAGGGCGACCTTCCCGACTGCGGCCACCTCAAGAAGCGACGCGAGGAGGCCGAGGAGCTCACCGACAGGCTCTGCGCCGCCGCGTACGAGCGGGCCCTGTCGCCGGCCGAGCGCGCCGAGTTCGCCGAACGGGTCGGCAGGACGGGAGAGGCGGTTCTCGGCCGCCGCCCGTCCGGGTGAGCCGCTCCGCCGCACGACCACCGGTCCCTCGCGGCCCGCGTTTGACGGGCGGGGCGCCGGGTACGGGCACCCGCGCACAGACCCCGGGCGACGGAGGGCGGTGACATGGGCGTTCGCCGATGGATCGAGTCGTGGCCCGTGTACCGCCAGGTCACCGGCGGCGACCCGCTCGGCCGCGGCGCGGCCGCCAGGAGCGAGCGCAGCCGGCGGCTCGACCCGAGGGTGACCACGGCCGACGAGGTCGTGAAGTCCGTCTGCCCGTACTGCGCGGTCGGCTGCGGGCAGAACGTGTACGTCGAGGACGGCAGGGTCACCCAGATCGAGGGCGACCCGGACTCGCCGATCAGCCGGGGACGCCTGTGCCCCAAGGGCTCGGCGAGCCTCCAGCTCACCACCGGCCGGGCGCGCGAGTACAGGGTGCTCTACCGCCGCCCGCACGGCACGGACTGGGAGCGGCTCGACCTCGGCACGGCGATGGACATGATCGCCGACCGGGTGATCGAGGCCCGCCGGGCGGGCTGGCAGTGGGAGACCGAGGACGGCGTGCGGGTGCGGCGCACGCTGGGCTTCGCGAGCCTCGGCGGCGCCACCCTCGACAACGAGGAGAACTACCTGATCAAGAAGCTGTTCACCGCGCTCGGCGCGATACAGATCGAGAATCAGGCGCGCATATGACACTCCTCCACCGTTCCCAGTCTGGGAACCTCGTTCGGACGCGGCGGCGCGACCACCTTCCAGCAGGACCTGCAGAACGCGGACTGCATCGTCGTCCAGGGCTCGAACATGGCCGAGTGCCACCCGGTCGGGTTCCAGTGGGTGATGGAGGCGAAGGCCCGCGGCGCCACCCTGATCCACGTCGACCCGCGGTTCACGCGGACCAGCGCGATGGCGGACGTCCACGTGCCGCTGCGCGCGGGCAGTGACATCGCGTTCCTCGGCGGGATCATCAACTACGTCCTGCAGAACGAGAAGTACTTCCGCGACTACGTCGTGGCCTACAGCAACGCCTCCGTGATCCTCACGGAGGACTTCCGCGACACCGAGGACCTGGACGGCGTCTTCTCCGGCCTGGACGCCGAGACCCGGACGTACGACTACCGGACGTGGCAGTACGAGGGCATGACCGTCCAGGCGGCGTCCGGCCAGCGGGACATGGCGTACGCGGACCTCCTCAGGTCCATCGACGAGGCCGCGCGCGGGGAGACCCACGGATCCGGCGGCCCGGCGATCGGCGTGGGCGACCCCCAGCGCGATCCGACGCTGCAGCACCCCAGGTGCGTCTTCCAGGTGCTCAAGCGGCACTTCTCCCGCTACACCCCGGAGATGGTGGAACGCGTCTGCGGCGTCCCACGCGGGACGTTCCTGCGGGTGTGCGAGACCATCACCGAGAACTCGGGACGCGACCGGACGACCGCGTTCGCGTACGCGGTGGGCTGGACGCAGCACTCGGTGGGCGTCCAGTACATCCGCACGGCGTCGATCCTGCAGACGCTGCTCGGCAACATCGGGCGTCCCGGCGGCGGCATCCTGGCGCTGCGCGGGCACGCCTCCATCCAGGGCTCGACCGACATCCCGACGCTGTACAACCTGCTGCCGGGCTACATCCCCATGCCGCACGCCCACACCAACGAGGACCTCGACGCCTTTATCAAGGGCGAGTCCGTGCGCAAGGGCTTCTGGGGGAACATGCGCGCCTACATGGTGAGCCTCCTCAAGGCGTACTGGGGCGACGCGGCGACCGCCGACAACGACTTCTGCTTCGACTACCTGCCGCGTCTGACCGGGGCGCACGGCACCTACGACACGGCGATGGCGCAGATCGACGGCGTCTGCAAGGGCTATTTCCTCCTCGGCGAGAACCCGGCCGTCGGGTCGGCCAACGCCAAGATCCAGCGGCTCGGGATGGCGAACCTGGACTGGCTCGTCGTGCGCGACTTCTCCCGGATCGAGTCGGCGACCTGGTGGAAGGACGGCCCGGAGATCGAGTCGGGCGAGATGCGGACCGAGGACATCCGCACCGAGGTGTTCTTCCTGCCCGCCGCCGCCCACACCGAGAAGGAGGGCAGCTTCACCAACACCCAGCGGATGCTCCAGTGGCACCACCAGGCCGTGGAACCCGCCGGCGACGCGCGCAGCGACCTGTGGTTCGTCTACCACCTGGGCCGGATCATCCGGGAGAAGCTCGCGGAGTCGCCCGACCCGATGGACCGTCCCGTCCTCGACCTGACGTGGGACTACCCGACGGTCGGCGACCTGGACGAACCGGACGCCGAGGCCGTCCTCGCCGAGATCAACGGCGTCGACGCCGACGGGAACCCGCTGTCGTCCTACACGCAGCTCAAGGACGACGGGTCCACCGCGTGCGGGTGCTGGATCTACTGCGGCTGCTACGCGGACGGCGTCAACCAGACCGCGCGCCGCAAACCGGGCCGGGAGCAGACCTGGGTCGCCCCCGAGTGGGGGTGGGCGTGGCCGCTGAACCGGCGCATCCTCTACAACCGGGCGTCCGCGGACCCGGAGGGCCGACCGTGGAGCGAGCGCAAGGCCCTCGTCTGGTGGGACGCCGGCAAGAGGCGGTGGACCGGCCACGACAACCCCGACTTCATCGCCGACCGGCCGCCGGGCCACAGGCCCCCGCGCGGCGCGACCGGCCCGGACGCGCTCGCGGGCGACGACCCGTTCATCATGCAGGCCGACGGCAAGGCGTGGCTGTTCGTGCCCACGGGCCTGTCGGACGGCCCGCTGCCCGCGCACTACGAGCCGCAGGAGTCGCCGTTCACGAACCCGCTGTACGGGCGGCAGCGCAACCCCGTCCGGTACCTGCCGCGGCCGCATCCCGACGACCGGTTCGCGCCGAGCGGCATGTCTCCGGGTGCCGAGGTGTACCCGTTCGTGGCGACCACCTACCGGCTCACCGAGCACCACACGGCGGGCGGGATGTCGCGGTGGCAGCCCTACCTGTCCGAGCTCCAGCCGGAGTTCTTCTGCGAGGTCTCGCCCGAACTCGCGGCGGAACGCGGCCTGGAGCACGGCGGATGGGCGACGATCATCAGCCCCCGCAACGTGATCGAGGCGAGGGTGCTGGTGACCGACCGGATCCCGTCCCTCACCGTCGACGGGCGGACCGTGCACCAGATCGGCCTGCCCTACCACTGGGGCCCGAACGGGCACAGCACCGGCGACGCCGCGAACGAGCTGCTGCATCTCGCCCTCGACCCGAACACCCACATCCAGGAGGCGAAGGCGATCTCGGTCGACGTCAGGCCGGGACGGCGCCCGCGCGGCCCCGCGGCGGTGGCGCTGGTCCGTGACCACCGCCGACGCGCCGGCATCACCGAGGAGACCGGCACCGGCCTCTAGCGGACGACCAGGCGGTGGTCGGCGGAGGGGATCAGCTCGCCGATGACGGGCGCTCCGGGTATCTCTCCGGCGACGAGCAGGCCCCCGGAGGTCTGGGCGTCGGCGAGCAGCAGCCGTTCCACCTCGTCCGCCCGGCCGAAGTCGGTGTGGGGGGCGACCCAGTCGAGGTTGCGGCGGGTGCCCCCGCTGACGTACCCGGCGCGGGCGGACTCGCGGGCGCCGTCGAGGTAGGGCACGGCCGCGGCGTCGACCACGGCGGTGACACCGGACGCGCGGACCATCTTGTAGAGGTGGCCGAGGAGCCCGAAGCCGGTCACGTCGGTGGCGCAGACGACGCCCGCGTCCAGGGCGGCGGCGGACGCGGCGGCGTTCAGCTCGGTCATGGCGGCGACCGCCTGGGGGAACGCCTCGCCCGTCGCCTTGTGCCGGTTGTTCAGGATCCCGACGCCGAGCGGCTTGGTGAGGGAGAGCGGCATGCCCGGCCGGCCGGTGTCGTTGCGGAGCAGGCGCGCGGGGTCGGCGATCCCGGTGACGGCCATGCCGTACTTCGGCTCGGGGTCGTCCACGCTGTGCCCGCCGCCGACGTGGCAGCCGGCCCGGGCGGCGATGTCGAGGCCGCCGCGCAGCACCTCCCGCGCGATGTCGAAGGGCAGGACGTCGCGGGGCCAGGCGAGCAGGTTCACCGCGACGAGCGGGCGTCCGCCGACCGCGTAGACGTCCGACAGCGCGTTCGCGGCGGCGATGCGTCCCCAGTCGTAGGGGTCGTCGACGACGGGGGTGAAGAAGTCCGCGGTGGCGACGGCGGCGAGGCCGTCCGGGGAGCCGGGCAGCGTGACGACCGCGGCGTCGTCGCCGGTGTCGAGCCCGACGACCAGGTCGCCGTGCGGGTCGAGGGGGAACGCGTTCAGCCCGGCGACGACCTCCTCCAGCTCGCCGGGCGGGATCTTGCAGGCGCAGCCTCCGCCGTGCGCGTACTGCGTCAGTCTCCTGTCCGTCCGCCGGTTCTCGGCCGGCCCTTCCGCGGGCCTCGCGGCGATCTCGATTCCTGTCGGTTCTCCCGGCGTGCGGCCGGTCGCGGGCTGGGGCATGGCGTCCTTTCCGTGCAGCTTTCTGTGCAGCGCCGCCGGAGGTCGTCCACCCGGACGGTGTAGCCCGCGTCGTCGAGGTGCTCGAGCAGCGGAACGGCGACGCGGCGGGTGGTGCCGAGCGCGCGGCGCGCCTCGCTCAGCGTGAACGTCTCGCCGAGACCGGCGAGGACGGCGGCGGCGCGGGCGTCGTCGCCGGGCAGCAGCACGATTCCGTCGCCGATCCGCAGCAGCTCTCCCGCACTGGCGGCGGCGGCGACCAGTTTCGGGGTGAGACCGAGCGCGGCCAGCCGGTCCGCGTCGGGGGCGCGGAACGGATGCTCGGCCAGGTCGCGGCGGACGGCGTCGACCGCCGCACGCGCCCGCGGCGGCAGCGCGGGCACGTCGGACCGCCCGTAGATGCGACCGTCGCGCCGCCGCAGTCCCTGCGCGAGCGCTTCCACGAGCACGCGGTCGGGCAGGCCGAGGGCCCGCCGGGCGGCCTCGGCGGGCAGCCCGGGGTCGGCCGGGTTCTCCGCGGCGTGCGCGTCGACGGCGGCGACGAGCCGTTCGCGCAGGTCCTTCCAGTGGCCGGGGTCGGCGAGCCAGTCCCCCGCGACGGGTTCGCACGGGACGGGAAATCCCATCGCGACCAGCTCCGCGCGCCTGATCAGCCGGCGCCGGCGCAGCTCGGCGGCGCCGTCGGGCGGCCCGGTCAGGGCGGCGAGCTCCCGCGCCCGTGCCGCCGCGGCGCCGCGCCTGGTGAACGGCTCGGGCCGCACGTCGAGCACCGTCACCCCGGCCGGGACGCGGTGCCGTCCGGGGTCGCGCAGCAGCGCGACGTCACCGGCCCGCAGCGGCAGCGGCCCGCGCAGCGACAGGCGCGCGGTGTCGTCGCCCAGCGGGCGGACGTGCACGGGAACCGCCGCCGTCCCGGCGTGCAGCATCAGCTCGGGCGGCAGGTCGCGCGCCGGGTCGCCGCGGAGCCGCACGTCGACGGCCTCGGTGGTCAGCCATCGTCCCGGCGTGAGCAGGGCCGTGCCCCGGCCGATCGGCCCGGGAGCGCCGTGCAGGTTGACGGCGACGCGGGCGACGGCCCCGACCTCCCGGTGGTCCTCCTTGAGGCACTGCAGGCCCCGCACGCGGACGATCCCTCCTCCGGCGTCGAGGCGGTCGCCGACGCAGACCGTTCCCGCGCCGAGCGTTCCGGTCACGACCGTGCCCCGGCCCCGGACGGTGAACACGCGGTCGACCCAGAGCCGGACGTCGGCGTCCCGGTCGGGCCGGGGCAGCGACCCGGTGAGCCGTTCCAGCCCCGCGCGCAGCTCGTCCAGGCCCTCGCCCGTGGCGCCGCTGACCATGACCGCGTCGATTTCGCCGAGCGAGGTGGCGGCGATGCGGGCGAGGGCCTCGTCCCGTACCCGCTCGGCCTGCGCCCGGCCGGTGAGGTCCCGGCGGGTCACCGCGAGCAGACCGTGCCGGACGCCGAGCGCGTCCAGGACCGCGAGGTGCTCCTCCGACTGCCGCTGCCAGCCCTGGTCCGCCGCGACGACGACCATCACGGCGGGGGCCGGCCCCACGCCCGCGAGCATCGTGGCGACGAGGCGCTCGTGCCCGGGGACGTCGACGAACGCGAGGCGCGCGCCGCCGGGCAGTGTCGTCCACGCGAAACCCAGCTCGATGGTCAGGCCGCGTCTGCGCTCCTCTTCAAGACGGTCGGGTTCCATCCCGGTGAGGGCGCGAACGAGCGTGGACTTGCCGTGGTCCACGTGCCCGGCGGTCGCGACGACGTGCATCACGGCGCGGCCTCCAGGACGGCCTCGGCGATCGCGTCGTCGCGGTCAGGGGGGACCGTGCGCAGGTCCAGCAGGCAGCGCCCGTCGTCGACCCGCCCCATGACCGCCGGGGTTCCCCGGCGCAGCGGCGCGGCCAACGCGCCGGGCACCGACACCGCCGCGCTCGGCAGCACGACGCCGGGCGCGCCGCCGCCTCCGACGACGGCCTCGCTCCCGGCGGCCCGGGCGTCCACGCCCGCGTCCCGGAGCCGCGCGGCGAGCCGCCGGGCCCGCTCCAGCAGTGCGGCCGGGTCGGCGTGCAGGGCCTCGTCGGTCGGGGTGCGCGGGCCGCGGAGGGTCGCCTCCAGCGCGGCGAGCGTCATCTTGCCGACGCGCAGCGCCCGCGCCAGCGGGTGCCGGGAAAGGCGCCGCACCAGGTCCTCGTCGCCGAGGACGATCCCGCACTGCGGCCCGCCGAGCAGCTTGTCGCCGCTGGCGGTGACCAGGTGCGCGCCCGCCTTGAGCAGGGACGCGGCGTCGGGTTCGTCCGGCAGGAGCGGCTCGCGGGCGAGCAGGCCGGAGCCGATGTCGGCGACGACCGGGACGCCCAGCCCGGTCAGTTCGGCGACGTCGGCGGCCCGGGTGAAGCCGGTGACGCGGAAGTTCGACGGATGGACCTTGAGGATGAAGCCGGTGTCCTCGCCGACCGCCGCCGCGTAATCGCCGGGCACGGTGCGGTTCGTCGTCCCGACCTCCCGCAGCCGCGCGCCCGTCGCGGCGAGCAGCTCGGGGATGCGGAACCCGTCGCCGATCTCCACCATCTCGCCGCGGCTGATCACGATCTCGCGGCCCGCGGCGAGCGCGGCCGCGGCCAGCGCGAGCGCCGCCGCGCCGTTGTTGACGAGGTGCGCGGCCTCCGCCTGCGGCACCCGCTCCAGCAGCGCGGCCAGCGCCGACCGTCCGCGCCGCGCACGGCGGCCGGTGTCCAGGTCGAGCTCGACGTCGGTCGCCCCCGACGCCATGGCCACCGCCTCACGGGCGGCGTCCGACAGCGGTGCCCGCCCCAGGTTGGTGTGCAGCAGGACGCCCGTCGCGTTGATCACGGGACGCAGGCCGGAGGCGGTCGGCGGCAGCGCGTCCACCGCGGCGTCGGCCACGGCCTCCGGCGGGATCTCCCCGGCCCTGGCCCTGCGCTGCGCCGCGACGACGGCCGCCTTCACCACCGCGCGCCCGAGCCGCCCGGCCGCCTCGGCGAGCCGCGGTTCGGCGAGCAGCACGTCGGTCCGCGCGATCCGCCGTCGCCCGTCGGCGACGGCACCCGCGTGATGATCCATGGCCGCCTCCGGTGCGGGCGGTACCCGGGCCGGAGACGGCGAAACGGCCCGGACGCGCGCCCTTGGGCGGCGTGCCCGCGGCTAGGCGTTCGCGAGGCCGGAGGACTCCAGGTACCGGCGTCCCCGCGGCGTGAGGTCCCAGGCGTTGTGCCGCCACTCCTTGCGGCGCCACACGACGCCGGCGGACAGCAGCTTGCGGCCGACGCGGCTGATCTCCGTCTCGTCGGTGCCGAGCTCGGCGGCGAGTTCCCGGTTGGACAGGCCGGGCCGGCGGGACACCGCGACGAGGAAGCGCGCGGCGTGGGAGTTCGGCTGGAGGGAGAGCTGGAGACCCGACGGGAGCCGCCTCAGCGCCCAGTGGACGACGTCGATCAGCCCGAGGATGCGTCCGCGCTGCTCGCGCTGCGGCCCGTCGAGGGCGTCGACGTCGAGGTAGTGGCGGTGCAGCCACTGGAGGCCGTCCTGGCACTCGATCAACGCGGGCTCGTCGGCGCTCAGCGACGCGTCGGTGATGAGCATGCCGAGGGCGCTGAAGTGCCCGTCGCTGATGACCTTGGCGTTCTCCATGGAGTCGATGAGGCGCCGGACCTCTGTCCGACGGTCGTGGGCCGTCCCGGTCGTCGTGTCCATGTCACCCTCCCCCTGTCGGCGCCACCCCCGTGTCGGCGTGGCCGCCGGACCCCTTCAGCGTGCGCCCTTGCCAAGTGAATGTCAAGTGAGACGAGAGCGCCTTCTGTAGCCGCCGACACGAAAAGTCGTGCACGGGAGCGTTAGCATCGGTGCACCACCCGTAATCGAGCCTGTCAAATCCCCCGGGGGCGCCAATGACAGATCAGTTGGCCGCGGCCGCATTTCCGGCGGAACCAGCTGATCTCTTCGTCCATCTCTATGACGCGATCGACGACGACGTCTTCCTGGATTTGACGGCCACCCGCTGGTACGAGGACGAGAACGTCCGCCGCGAGGCGAACGAGATCGCCGAGACGGTGGTGGAGCACGGCGTCCTCGACCCTTCGCGGACCGCGCGGATCATCGCCGAGCGCGGCGACCGCGGCGCGTTCACGATCCTGCTCGGGCTCGACATCGCGCTGGCGCACGCCAGCCCCTACGCCCCCTGCCACGACGCCCCCGCGCTCGCCAGGGTCCTGGTCACCTACCTGACCGACGGGAAAATGAACGGCCCCGGCACGACGGGGGCGCTGCTGCCCCGCTGCGCGTTCCCGGGCAGGCCGCGCGGAACGCGGTCCAAGGCGGAGTTCTTCGGCGTCCACCGCATCGGGCAGACGGAGTGGGAGCGGATCGAGCACACCGTCCTGCCCGCGGTGAACGACCCGCACTTCAGCCGCGACGAGCCGGTCGCGGTCGGCTGCGCGCCGGTGCTGGAGACCTACGACGACGTCGACATCAGGTTCGAGCGGCGGCACGGCACGACCGTGTACCGGCTGCGCCCCATGGACTCCTCCGGGATACGCAGCCGCATCAAGGCGATCGTCCGGCGGCTGGACGAGTCCGGCGCCCAGCTCGCGGTGATGCCGGAGGCGTCGCTGTCGGACGCCCTGCTGGAGCACTGGAAGGAGGTCGCGTTCGACACGGCCGGACGCGACCGGGACCGGCGCCCGCTGCGCTTCCTGCTGCTCGGCAGCGGTCCCCTCGGCGGCGGGGACCCGCCGCCCAACCGCGCCGTCCTCATCGACCGGTGGACGGGCCAGGAGCTTCTCGTCCAGGACAAGATGTCCGGCTTCACCCTGGACGCCGAGCAGATGAGGCTGTGGCGGCTGCCGGACGCCCCGTCCTCCGGGACCGCCGCGGAGTACATCCGCCGCGGCCGGCGGGTCCGCGTGCTCGACTCCTCGCTCGGCCGGCTCGCGGTGCTGATCTGCGAGGACCTCGGCCGGTCGGCCGGCTGGGAACGGGACCTGGAGGCGTGCGGGGTGTCGCACCTGCTCGTCCCGATCTTCTCCAAGCCGATCCTGGCCCACCGTTGGGAGCACAGGGGCGCCGAGCAGGAGGTGTCGGCCCTCGGGAGCTGGGTCGTGGTGTCCAACAGCCTCGCGGTCGGGGCCGCCATCCCCGACGACGAACCCCGCGTGCCCGGGCCGCGCTACACGTGCCTCGTGGCCGGCCCCCAGAGCCTGGACCGCGACTGCTACGCGACCGAGACCCAGTTCGGCATCGCGCGGACGGGCGCCGAGCTCGGCCGCCTGCCGACCTCCGAGCTGCCCCGCGTGTTCCCCGGCGCCGCCTACGACACCTGGCATCCGCACTGGTCTGGGGACGTCACTCCACGGTGAAGACGGCCGGGGCGGCGACCGCGCCGGCCGGTGTGATCACCACAGGCGCGCCCGTCGCGGCCCCGGGCGGGACGGCCGTGCGGATCAGCGTGTCGGTCGCCTCGGAGATCCGCGACTGGGCGGTGCCGAACCGGACGGCGGTGGCCGCGTTCAGGCCGGTGCCGCGGACGGCGATCACGGTGCCGACCGGGCCCCGCACGGGTTCGACGGACGTGATCGTCGGGGCGAGCGCCTGGTCGCGTCCGGACGGCGCCTGGGCGAACAGCGTGGTGAAGACGCCGCGGAGCTTCTCGGACGTCTCGCGGGAGAACAGGCCGACCAGCGCGGCGATCGCGGAGACGCCGTAGGGGTTGATGTCGGACGCCCCGCCCGCCGGGGTGGTCAGCCCGCCGCGCAGCACCAGGTAGACGATCAGCCCGAGCAGCGCCCCGACGAACGGGAGCAGCAGGTACATCACCAGCCAGCTGCGGCGCAGCGCGCGGTTGCCGACGTACCAGTAGAACGAGCGCAGGACATGCACGACCGCGCCGAGCGCGCCGGCGGCCATCACGACCACGAACAGGCTCGTCTCGCGGGACAGGGTGGGCGACCAGCCGAACAGCTCGACGGTCGCCGAGCGCGACGGGACCTCGGTGCGCCCGTCGGGGCCGACGCCCGGGGCGGGCGGCCACGCCTGGACGAGGACGATCACGAGCAGGACGGCGAGGGCGAGCAGGACGACGAGGGCGACGACGATGTCGCGGGGGCGGGCGTACGCGGATCCGACCGGCGACCCGGATCCGACCGGCGACTCGGCCACGGCTCTCCTTCTCTGTCGCGTCTTCGCGGGATTATCGCAGGACAGGAAAAGCGGTGTTCCGCCAAGAGCTGATCAACCTGCGCCCTTGCGCCCGGCAAGCCGGCGACACATTGCGTGATCCGCCGCCCGCAACTCGGATCTGGACGAAAAACACAAATCACATGCATGGAAGAACCAAGGACATACCTGTCTCGGGAGATATTCGCGCCTGCCGTCCGCGAAATGACGGCCTGCCCCTCTGGAATGGCCCGAACACGAAGCGTATGATCCGAGTCACACTCTCCAGTGATCGGTGCGTCCCCATGAAAGTCGCCGCCTCCGTGTCCACGGCCGCTCCCCGGCTCGCGTTCGGCATCGGCCCGGACGGCGCCTACACCAGGTCCGGGCAGGTCATCGCGTTCGTCCTCGGCGTCCTCACGATGGTCGTCTGCATGCCGCTCATGGTGGCGGCCGCCCTCCTGTACACCAAGGCCGAGACCGTGTTCCCCCACGACCCCGGCCGCGCCCGCACGCTCGTGAACTGGTCGTGGGCCTGCATCGCCGCGCCCGCCCTGTTCGGCGTCGTCTTCGGCGTCACCTTCGCCATCGTGAAGGCGGCGGCCTGAGGACGGCCCGTCCGTGATCCGGCCGGAGCGGGAAGAGGACGGGCTCCCCACGGGTTACGGCACGGTATGAGCGTGCCGTTCTCCGTCCTCGACCTCGCGCCCGTCGTCAGCGGCGGCACGTCCGCCGAGGCGCTGCGCAACACCCTCGACCTGGCCCGGCACACCGAACGCCTCGGCTACCACCGGTACTGGCTGGCCGAGCACCACGCGATGCCCGGCATCGCCAGCTCCGCGACCGCCGTGCTCATCGGGCAGGTCGCCGCGGCGACGTCCACGATGCGGATCGGGTCCGGCGGGGTCATGCTGCCGAACCACGCGCCCATGGTGATCGCCGAGCAGTTCGGGACGCTGGAGGCGCTGTACCCGGGGCGCATCGACCTCGGTCTCGGCCGCGCGCCGGGAACCGACCAGGCCACCGCTCGGGCGCTGCGCCGGTCGCCGGACTCGCTGTCGGCCGACGACTTCCCCGAGCAGGTCGCCGAACTGCGCGGCTACTTCGCCGCCGACAGCAAGGTCACGCCCGCCGCCGGGAACGAGCCGCCGATCTGGCTGCTCGGGTCCAGCGGGTTCAGCGCGCGGCTCGCGGGCCTGCTCGGGATGCCGTTCGCCTTCGCGCACCACTTCAGCTCCCAGAACACGCTGCCCGCGCTGCGGCTGTACCGCGAGTCGTTCCGTCCCGGCGCGCTGGACGAGCCGTACACGATGATCGGCGTCTCGGTCACGGCCGCCGACGACGGCGAGCGGGCGCGCAGGCTCGCGATGCCGCAGGCGCTGTCGTTCCTGCGGCTGCGGCAGGGCAGGCCGGGACCGCTGCCCACCCCGCAGGAGGCGGAGGCGTACCCGTACACCCCGCTGGAACGCCAGATCGTCGACGAGCGGCTGGCCGACCAGGTGGTGGGCGGCCCGGAGACCGTCCGGAAGGAGATGGACGCGCTGATCGAGCGGACCGGCGTGGACGAGGTGATGGTCGTGACCCAGGTCCACGACCACGCCGACCGGCGGCGCTCCTACGAGATCCTCGCCGAGCTGTACGGCACGTCGCTCCGCCCGCGCTGAGGACCCGGCCCCGGCCGAAGGCCCGCCGTTGTGGCCGGTGGAGCGGCGACGCTCCGGAGAATGACGGCCGAATGCCTTAAGTTCCCTGCATGGGCGGCGATGCACTCTTTTCCAGTGACGTTCCCCGTGAGGCGGTGACCGTCGACGTCGGGCGTGTCCACGCGCGTCAGATGATCGTGGGCGGACTGGCGGCGGGCGCCTTCGGCGCGATCGGGATCATCGCCTCGATCACCGGGAACGTGGAGGGCGGAACGGGCGTCCGGGTGACGGCGTTCGTTCTCGGCCTCGTCTTCAGCGCGATCGGACTGCTGCCGCTGCTCATGCGGCGGATCGCGCTCCGTCCGCGACGGCTGGTGTTCGACGCGGACGGGGTGCGCTGGGAGGACCCGCGGGGAACTCCGTGGACGGTGAACTGGACGGACCTCGCCGAGGTCGCCTTCTTCCATTCGAAACCAGACACCGGCCGGCCGGGTCTGCGCCCCCGGGTGACCCTCCAGCTGCGTCCGGCGGAACCGGCCTTCCATGATGATCACCCCGAGATGCGGCACCTCGCCGTGGACACCGGCGGTCAGGCGGGCGTCGTCTACCGGCTGCCGCTGACCCCCGCGCAATCGACGGTCGGCCCGATCGACGAGGCGCTGCGGGTCTTCGCGCCCGGCCTGTACCACCCGGTCGGACCCGAGCTCCCGGTGCGGCGCGAACGTCCACGCGCCGTCGAGGTGAGCGTGGGGATCCTCTCCTGCTACTGGGTCGCCATCATCGCGGCGAACCTCGCGATCGGCCAGGTCGGCGATCTGAGGACGGCGGCCATGCTGGCGTTCTGGACGCTGGTGGTCGGCATCTGGTTCCTGCGCATCTGGATGGGCGGCCCCATGGCGATCAACCGCATGGTCCAGTTCGCCACGGCCTTCGGCGCGCTGTCCCTCGTCGCCATGGCCGCGTTCGCCTACCTGGGGTTCACGTCCACCGGGCCGATGGAGCTCACAGATCTGCGGGGGTTCGTTCCCGGGTTGGTGACCGGCGGGGTCTTCCTCCTCGTCGCCCGCCTGCTCTCGCGCGAGGACGTGAAGCAGTGGTACACGGGACGAGGACAGGGCCGCTGACACGCCCCCAGCGGCGCCGG
The DNA here is from genome assembly GCA_036564055.1 of Spirillospora sp. Taxonomy (GTDB): domain Bacteria; phylum Actinomycetota; class Actinomycetes; order Streptosporangiales; family Streptosporangiaceae; genus Spirillospora. The sequence goes on along the minus strand of DATCLF010000274.1, from coordinate 6,162 downwards.
AGAGGAGCCTGACGTGTCGGCCGCCGACGGCAGAGCGATCACTCCCCGCGGACCGGTGGTCATCGACGTCGGCGCCGTCCAGGCCCGGCAGATGATCGTGGGCTCGGTGGTGGCCGGGGTCTTCGGGCTGCTCGCGGTGGCGGGCGCCCTCACCGGCGACGTCAGCGGCGGGACGGGCACCCGGGCGGGGGTGATGGCGTTCGGGCTCGTCTTCTGCCTGTTCGCACTGCTGCCGCTGATTCTGCGGCGGATCGCGTTCCGGCCGCGGCGGCTGGTGTTCGACGCGGACGGGGTGCGCTGGGACGACCCACGGGGAACCACGTGGTCGGTCGGCTGGGCGGACCTGGCCGAGATCACGCTCACCTACCCGCCCCCGGCGGCGGAGGGCGGGAAGCTCGCCTCCAGGGTCAACCTCACTCTACGTCCGGCGGATCCGGCCTTCCGCGAGGCCCATCCGGAGATGGAGCACCTGATCGTGCCCGGCGGGCACGAGGTCCGCTACCGGCTTCCGCTCGGCCACGCCCAGCCGGTCGTCGGCCCCGCCGACCGTGCCCTCCGCCGCTGCGCCGCCGGGATCTACATCCGGAACGGACCCGAGATCCCCGCTCCCCGCGACCGTCCCCGGGCCGTCAAGCTGAGCGTGGCGTTCATCGCGGGCCACTGGGCCTACCTGATGGCGATCCCCCTGGTCAATGACGGAGACGACCCCGCAACCCTGGGACTGGTGCTCGGCTGGACCGCTCTCGTCGCCCTGTTGCTCAGCCGAGTCTGGGCGGGTGGGGCGTTCGCCGTCGCCAGGACGGCTCAGCTCGCCTTGATGTTCGGCGTCCTCGGCCTCCTCCTGCAGGGCCTGCTCGCCGCCGCCGTCCTCGCCACGCCGGACGAGGCGAGCGGGAGGCTCCTCCTCGGGCTCCCGACGGGCCTGGCGACCACCACGGGCCTTCTGGCGAGCGGGTGGCTGCTGGCGCGCAAGGACGTGCGCGCCTGGGTGGCGAGCCGGGCCTGGGGCCTGTGACCACGCTCCCGTCGGGCCTGCCCCGGTGAGAGCCGAGCCTGTGACCGCCGGGCCCGGCCTCGCCGTCAGGCCGCGAACGCCTCGTCCAGGACGTCGAGACCTTCGACCAGAAGCTCCTCGGGAATGACGAGCGGCGGCAGGAACCGCAGCACGTTGCCGTAGGTGCCCGCGGTGAGCACGAGCAGGCCCCGCTCGTGGCAGCGGCGCGCGACCCGCGCCGTCAGCTCGGGGTCGGGGTCCTTCGTGCCCGGCCGCACCAGCTCGATCGCGAGCATCGCGCCGCGCCCGCGGACGTCCCCGACCGCGGGGTGCCGCTCGGCGAGGGACCGCAGGCGGGGGAGCATGACCTCCCCGATGCGGCGGGCGCGCTGGGTGAGCTTGCCCTCCTCGATCTCCTCGAGGACGGCGAGCGCCGCCTCGCAGGCGACGGGGTTGCCGCCGTAGGTGCCGCCGAGACCCCCGGCGTGGACCTTGTCCATGATGTCGGCGCGCCCGGTGACGGCGGCGAGCGGCAGCCCGCCGGCGATGCCCTTGGCGGTGGCGACCAGGTCGGGGACGAGGCCCTCGTGCTCGCAGGCGAACATGTCGCCCGTCCGGGCGAAGCCGGTCTGCACCTCGTCGGCGACGAAGAGGATGCCGTGCGCGCGGCAGAACTCGGCGATCGCGGGAAGGAACCCGGGCGCGGGCTCGATGAACCCGCCCTCGCCGAGGATCGGCTCGACCACCACGGCCGCGACGTTCGCCGGGCCGATCTGCTTGGTGATCTGGTCGATGGCCTGCGCGGCGGCCTCCGGTCCGCAGCGGTCCGGGCCCGTCGGCCACCGGAACGGGTAGGCGACCGGCACCCGGTACACCTCGGGCGCGTAGGGGCCGAAGCCGTGCTTGTACGGCATGCTCTTCGCGGTCAGCGTCATCGTCAGCAGCGTCCGGCCGTGGTAACCGTGGTCGACCACGACGACCGCCTGCCGCCCGGTCGCGTACCGGGCGATCTTGACGGCGTTCTCCACGGCCTCGGCGCCGCTGTTGACCAGGATCGATCGTTTCTCGTGGTCGCCCGGCGTGATCCGGTTGAGGTTCTCACAGACCGCGACGTACGCCTCGTAGGGCGCGACCATGAAGCAGGTGTGGGTGAACCGGGCGGCCTGCTCGGCGACCCGGGCCGCCACCCGCGGGTTGGCGTTGCCGACGTTCGTGACCGCGATGCCCGAACCGAAGTCGATGAGCGAGTTGCCGTCGGCGTCGACGACGACACCGCCGTCCGCGTCGGTCACGTACACGGGCAGGACGCTGGCCACGCCCGGCGCCACCGCCGCGGCGCGGCGCTCCTGCAGCTCCCGGGAGCGCGGGCCCGGGATCTCGGTCACGACACGGCGTTCCTGCGGCAGGCGACGGACGGTGAACGCATCGTTGCTGCTGGTCATAGCACCGAACATAAGCCGGGCGGCGCCTACGATGAACCGTACGGGACGGCGAATGCCGCCTCGCGGATTGGACACCCTGCACAAGGATGGCGATGCCGCCCACCCTGGCCTCCGTGGCCGCGCTGCCCCAGCTCGGCCTCCGTTCGCTCACCGGCCCCCTCCCGGACACGCCCGTCGTGTGGGTCGCGGTCAGCGAACTGGAGGACCCGACCCCGTTCCTGGAGGGCGGCGAACTCCTCCTCACCACGGGGATGCGGCTGACGCCGTCGAACGCCGCCGGGTACGTGTCCCGGCTCGTGGAACGCGGCGTCGCCGGGCTCGGGTTCGCGGTCGGCGTCATCCACGACACCGTCCCGGACGCGCTGCTCACCGCGGCCCGCGAGCAGGGGCTCGTGCTGCTGGAGGTGCCGCGTCCAACCCCGTTCATCGCCATCGGCAAGGCGGTGTCGCGGATGCTCGCCGCCGAGTGGTACGAGGACGTGACCCGCGCGTTCCAGGCGCAGCGGAAGCTGACCCGCGCCGCGCTCACCGGACCCGGCGCGCTGGTCGCCCGGCTCGCCCGGCTGCTCGGCGGCTGGGCGCTGCTGCTCGACCCGTCCGGCGGCGTCCGACACGCCGAGCCCGCCACCGCCGCGGACCGCGCCCCCGCGCTCGCGCCCGAGCTGGCCCGGCTGCGCAGGTCGCCCGCGGCGCAGGGCGCGGACGTCCCGTCGGCGAGCGTGGCGCTCTCCCTGCCGGGCGAGCACATCGTCGTGCAGCGGATCGGGCTCGGCGGGCGGCCCCGCGGCTATCTCGCCGTCGGAACCGGAACGCCGCTCCCCCACGTCGCGCACACGATCGTCGGCGCGGCCGTGGCGCTGCTCACCCTGCAGTCGGAGACGCCGCGGACCGGGCGCGACCTGCGGGCCTCGCTCGCGGCGCTGCTGCTCGGGCGTCCCGGCGACGGGCCCGCGGTGCCGCGCGGTCCCGTCCGGGTGCTGGCCTGCGCGGGCGGCGACGCCGTCCTGGACGCCCTGGAGTCCGACCCCGCCGGGGAGCGCTGCCCCGCGGTGCCCCTCGACGGGCACGTCGCGGTGGTCGTCCCCGACCGCCTGACCGGGACGGTCGAGTCGCTGCTGGCGGGCACCGGCCCGATCGGCGTCAGCGACCCGTCCTCGGAGGACCTGCGGGTCGCGCTGCGGCAGGCCGAGGACGCGCTGGCGGCGGCGGTCCGCTCGGGACGCGACGTCCTGCACCACTCCGAGCTTCCCGGGCAGGGGGTCCTCGGGCTCATGGACCCGGCGCTCGCACGCGCCTTCGCCGACGCGCTCCTCGCCCCGCTGCGCGCGGAGGGCCTGGTCGACACCGTCCGGGCGTACGTCGCCGCCAACGGGCACGGCGAGGCGGCCGCGCGGGCGCTCGGCGTCCACCGGCACACGCTGCGGGCCCGCATGCGCAAGGCCGCCGACGTTCTCGGCCGCGACCCCGACGACCCGGGGGTCCGCGCGGAGCTGTGGCTCGCGCTGGCCATCACGTCGAGCCGGGAACCTCCGATTGGACATCGTGGAGGCTCGCAATCCCCCGCGCCGGAGATAGCGTGAGGGGCATGAACACGACACCATTCTGGCTGGCCGGCCGGCCCGAGACCGGTGACGGCGAGCTGACCGTTGCGAACCCCTACGACGGCCGGGTGGTCGGAACGGTGGCCGTGCCGACTCCCGCGCAGGTGGAGGAGGCCGTCGCGGCCGCCGACGCCCTGCGCAAGGAGGCCGCGGCGCTGCCGCTGCACGTGCGGGCCGAGGCGCTGGCGCACGTGTCGAAGCGGATCTCCGAGCGGGCCGAGGAGATCGCCCGCCTGATCACCGGCGAGAACGGCAAGCCGCTGCTGTGGGCGCGCGGGGAGGTGACCCGCGCGATCGCCACCTTCCGGTTCGCCGCCGAGGAAGCCCGCCGCATCGGCGGCACGGTGCAGCGGCTCGACACCGACCCGGCGGCCGAGGGCCGCGTCGCCTACGTCACCCGCGTGCCGAAGGGCCCGGTCCTCGGGATCTCGCCGTTCAACTTCCCGCTGAACCTCGCGGCCCACAAGATCGCCCCGGCGATCGCGGCGGGCGCGCCGATCGTCCTCAAGCCCGCGCCCGCGACCCCGCTGTCGGCGCTGCTGCTCGGCGAGCTGCTCGCCGAGACCGACCTGCCCGCCGGGATGTTCTCGATCCTGCCCGTCCCCAACGACCGGGCGTCCGCGCTCGTGGACGACCCGCGGCTGCCGATCGTGTCGTTCACCGGGTCGGTCCCCGTCGGCTGGTCGATCAGGGACCGGGTGCCCCGCAAGCACGTGACGCTCGAACTCGGCGGCAACGGCGCGGCGGTCGTCCTGCCCGGCGCCGACCTCGACTGGGCCGCCCGGCGGATCAGCCTGTTCGCCAACTACCAGGCCGGGCAGAGCTGCATCGCCGTCCAGCGGGTCTACGTCGACCGGTCCGTCTACGACGAGTTCGTCCCGAAGCTCATCGACAGGGTCTCCGCCCTGGTCACCGGCGACCCCTGGGACGACAAGACGCAGGTCGGGCCGCTCGTCAGCGAGGACGCCGCCAAGCGCGTCGAGTCCTGGGTGAACGAGGCCGTGGCCGCGGGCGCGAAGATCCTGACCGGCGGCACCCGCGAGGGGGCCACCTACGCGCCGACCGTCCTCACCGACGTCCCGGCCGACGCCAAGGTCGCCCGCGAGGAGGTCTTCGGCCCGGTCATGTTCGTCCAGCCGGTGGACGGCGTCGACGAGGCGTTCGCCCTCGTCAACGACTCCGCGTTCGGGCTGCAGGCCGGCATCTTCACCCGCGACCTGGACATCGCGTTCCGCGCCCACCGCGAACTCGACGTCGGCGGCGTCGTGATCGGCGACGTCCCGTCCTACCGCGCCGACCAGATGCCCTACGGCGGCATGAAGGACTCGGGCGTGGGCCGCGAGGGCCTGCGGTCGGCGATCGCCGACTACACCGAGGAGAAGGTCATGGTCCTCACGGGGCTGCCGCTCTAGGAGCGTCCCGGGGCCCCGCGCACGGACGGACGCGCGTACAGACCGGTGCGCAGGGCCCCGGCCGCCTCGGCCACCGCCTCCCGGAACCGTCCGCCCAGCGACCACATGTTCGCGAACCCGTGGATGAGGTCGTCCTGGCGTCGCAGCGCGACCGACACCCCGGCCTCCGCGAGACGCCGCGCGAACTCCTCGCCCTCGTCCCGCAGGGGGTCGAAGCCCGCGGTGACCAGGTAGGTGGGCGGGAACCCGGAGAGGTCCTCCGCGAGCAGCGGGGACGCATCCGGCTCGGTCCTGCGCTCCGGCGGGCAGTAGTGGTCGCTGAACCACGTCATGTTGGCGTCGGTGAGCTGGAACCCTTCGCCGAACAGCGTCCGTGAGCGCCTGCGGGTCGACAGGTCGGTCACCGGGTAGAACAGCAGCGCGAAGTCCGGGCGCCGGTCCGCGGTGATCGCGACGACCGCCGCGAGGTTGCCGCCGGCGCTGTCGCCGCCGACGGCGACGGCGTCCGGGTCGGCCCCGAGTTCCCTCGCGTTCTCGACCGCGTAGGCGTAGGCGGTGCGGGCGTCGTCCACCGCCGCCGGGTAGGGGTGCTCGGGGGCGAGCCGGTAGCCGACCGACAGCACCCGCACCTCGGCGTGGACCGCCAGGTACCGGCACACGGTGTCGTGCGAGTCGACGTCGCCGAGCACCCATCCGCCGCCGTGGTAGTAGAC
>DATCLF010000273.1:0-11470 GCA_036564055.1 Spirillospora sp. | reverse complement strand
GTACTGGGAGCAGATCCCGGTCACGTTCGTCAACGGCGTCCAGCACGACTTCTGGCGCGTCGACGAGAACCGGCTCCGCGCCGCCATCGCCAAGTTGCGCGAACCCGCCTGACGCCCGTGCCGGGCGCGTCCCCGCCGGGGGGCGCCGCTTCGTCGCGACGGCCGTTCCGTTCTGACCGATATGTGGTCGGTCACACCCGGCGGCGGCCGCACGGCCGCGGCGTACGCTGGAAAAGTCCCTGATGGGCGGTGTTTCGCGGCCGTGCACGGCCTGGACGTTGTCCGCGTAACCGGGGGGTGACTTTGTGCGCGTATTCACAAAGGCTTAACCTGAGGGACAGCCCCGGAGCGGTCGGGACGCGGCGTGAGGCCGCCCTCTCGGCCGCACCCCGCACCCGGAGCCAGGGGTCGGCGTGACCCCGTGCCCAGCGTCGAGCCCGAAGAGCAGGCCGTGACATCTCGACAGAACCGACCCCGTGAACGCGCGGGCCGCGGCATCCCCGAAGCCACCGTGGCGCGGCTGCCCGTGTACCTCCGGGCCCTCCACGCCCTCCAGGAGCGCGGCGTGGCGACCGTCTCCTCCGAGGAGCTCGCCGCCGCGGCCGGCGTCAACTCGGCCAAACTCCGCAAGGACCTGTCCCACCTCGGCTCCTACGGCACGCGCGGCGTCGGCTACGAGGTGGAGTACCTCGTCTACCAGATCTCCCGCGAACTCGGACTCACCCAGGACTGGGTGATCGCCATCATCGGCGTCGGTAACCTGGGCCGCGCGCTGGCCGGGTACGGCGGTTTCGCGTCCCGCGGCTTCCGCGTGGCGGGGCTGCTCGACGTGGACGACGCCATCGTCGGCCAGGAGATCGCCGGGATGACGGTGCAGCACATCGACCGGCTGGAGGACATCATCGCCGAGCACGGCGTCTCCATCGCCGTGATCGCGACGCCCGCGAGCGCCGCGCAGAGCGTATGCGACCGCGTGGTGGCGGCCGGGGTGACGAGCGTCCTGAACTTCGCGCCGGTCGTCCTGTCGGTCCCCGAGGGCGTCGACGTGCGCAAGGTCGACCTGTCGATCGAACTGCAGATCCTCGCGTTCCACGAGCAGCGCAAGGCCGGGGGGCCGGACGGCCTCGGGCCCCTTCCCGCGGGGGATGGGCCTCCCGGAACATCGCAGTACATAGAGACTGTAGAGGCATGATCGGGGCAGACCGACCGGGGGACGCGGGTAACCAGCGAGACGCGGGAGAGGCCGAATGAGCATTCTGGTCGTGGGGCTGAGCCACCGGAGCGCACCGGTGACGGTGCTGGAGCGGGCGGCGGTCGCCGGGGACGACCTGGTCAAGCTGCTCCACGCGGTGCACGACTCCGCGAACGTCGCCGAGGCCGCGATCGTCTCGACGTGCAACCGGGTCGAGATCTACGCGGTGGTGGACAAGTTCCACGGTGGCGTCTCGGCGATCTCCGAGCTGCTCTCCCTGCACTCCGCGATCCCGCTGGACGACCTGTCCCGGCACCTGTACGTCCACTACGAGGAACGCGCCGTCCAGCACGTGTTCTCCGTCGCCTGCGGGCTGGACTCGATGGTCGTCGGCGAGGGGCAGATCCTCGGGCAGATCCGGCAGGCGTTCCGGCTCGCCCAGGACGAGGGCACGCTGGGCCGCGACCTGCACGACGTCCTGCAGCAGGCGCTGCGGGTGGGCAAGCGCGCCCACCACGAGACCGGCATCGACAAGGCGGGGGCGTCCCTGGTCGGGGTCGGGCTGGACGTCGCCGCCCGGTACCTCGGGCCGCTGGACGGCGTGCGCGCGCTCGTCGTCGGCGCCGGCTCGATGAGCTCCCTGACGGCGGCGACGCTGAGCCGCGCCGGCGCCCGCGAGGTCATCGTGACCAACCGCACCCACGAGCGGGCGGTGCGGCTCGCGGAGTCGCTGGACGTGCCGTCCCGGGCGGTCGAGCTGCCGCTGGTGGACACCGTGCTCGCGGAGGCCGACCTGGTGGTCTCGTGCACCGGCGCGACCGGTCTCGTCCTCACGGCCGAGCGGCTCGGGGCGCAGGGCGTCGGGTCGGACGGGCGCAGGCGCTTCCTGCTCGACCTCGCGCTGCCGCACGACATCGAGCGCGCCGCCGGCGACCTGCCCGGTGTGCGGCTGGTCGGCCTCGACGACCTGCGCACCGAGCAGGAGGCGGCGCAGGCCATCGGCCCCGAGGCGGTCGAGGCCGTCCGGCGGATCGTGCGCGAGGAGGTCGAGGCGTTCCTCGGCGCCGCCCGCGCCGCCGCCGTCGCCCCGACGGTCGTCGCGCTGCGCAGCAAGGCGGCGGACGTCGTACGGGCGGAGCTGGACCGGCTGTCCGGGCGGCTGCCCGAGCTCGACGAGCGGGCCCGCAAGGAGATCGAGCAGACCGTCCGGCGCGTGGTCGACAAGCTGCTCCACGCGCCGACCGTGCGGGTGAAGGAGCTGGCGGCGGCGCCGGGGGGCGACTCCTACGCCGACGCGCTGCGCGAGCTGTTCGACCTGGACCCGAAGGCTCCCGAGGCGGTCGCCCGCGCCGACGTGCCCGGCCGGGAGGAGCGGGGGGGCGTCCGGGCGCCGCGGAACGGTTCGTCCTCCCGGGCCGGCGCCCTGGACCCCGCGTGCGCCGAGGCAGACTGCCTGAGCACCCCGTCGCCGTCCGGGGCCGCGCGCGACGCGGACGCACAGGAGCCCGCCGTGGACGGGGTCAGCGTGCACCAGGTCAACGCGCATCAGGTCAACGCGCACCAGGTCGCCGCGCACGAGGTCACCGCCCACGGAGCCGAGGGTGTGAACGCGCAGGCGGTGAACGCGCAGGACGAGAGCGTGCGGGCCGTCGGCGCCCGCGAGGCCGTGACCGGGCGCGACGGAAGCACAACGTGATCGCGGGCGGCGGCGACGCCGTCCGCCGGAAGCCGAGCGGAGCGAGTCATTGAGTCAGGGATGGGGCCGGCAGCGGGGCGCCGCGGAGCGCCCCCTGCGGCTCGGGACCCGCAAGAGCCTGATGGCGACCACGCAGAGCAGGCGCGTCGCCGAGCTGCTGACGGAGCGCACCGGGCATGCCGTGGAGCTGGTCGGGGTAACGACGCAGGGTGATGTCTCCAAGGCCCTGCTCGCCCAGATCGGCGGGACGGGGGTCTTCGTCAACGCGCTGCGCGACAAGATCCTCTCCGGCGAGGTGGACTTCGCTGTGCACTCGCTGAAGGACCTGCCGACGTCCGAGACGCCCGGCATCACCCTCGCCGCGACCCCGCCCCGCGACGACCCCCGCGACGCCCTGTGCGGCCCGGCGAAGCTGGCGGACCTGCCGCGCGGGGCCCGCGTCGGCACCGGCTCGCCCCGCCGGGTCGCGCAGCTTCGGTCGCTGCGCGCCGACCTGGAGATCGTCCCGATCCGCGGCAACGCCGACACCCGGCTCGCGAAGGTCACCGGCGGCGAGCTGGACGCCGTGGTCCTCGCGCACGCGGGCCTCAGGCGGATCGGCCGGCTGGACGCGGTCGGCGAGGTCTTCGACCCCGACCAGATGCTGCCCGCCCCGGGGCAGGGCGCGCTCGCGCTGGAGTGCCGCTCCGACCGGACCGACCTGATCGAGCTGCTCGGAACGGTCGACGACCCCGCGACCAGGAACGCCGTCACCGCCGAGCGGACGGTGCTGTCGGTGCTGGAGGCGGGTTGCTCCGCGCCCGTGGGGACGTACGCTGCCCAAGTAGATGAAATGTTGCATCTGACGGCCGCCGTCGCCGCCTACGACGGAAGCCGCCAGATCAGGCTGTCCGCAAGCGGCCGCCCGTCCGCCGCGGAGCAGCTCGGCCGCGACCTCGCGGACCGTCTGCTCGCCCAGGGGGCCGACCAGTTGATGGGGGTGCGAGAGTGAGCCCCGCAGCGAAGAGCGCCGCCACGAGCACCGAGACCCGCGGCGCCCGGAGCCGGAAGTCCGCCGCCGCGGGCGCGCAGGAGGCGGCCGCGAGCCGCACGCCGGCCGGGCCCGGGTCCGCCGAGGGCGCCGTCTCGATCGTCGGGATGGGGCCGGGCGACCCGGATCTGCTGACCCTGCGCGCCGTCGCCGCGTTGGAACGCGCCGACCTGGTCATCGTGCGCCGCGACCGATGTCCCGCCACGATCCTGTCGCACTGCCGGCCGGACGTGGAGGTCGTCGACGCGGCGGAGGGCGACCCGGTCGCGATCGCGGCCGGCGCCGCGAGGGAGGGACGGCGCGTCGTCCGGCTGCTGAGCGGCGACCCGGGGCTCGGCCGCGGGCTGACCACCGAGGGCGCCGCGCTGGCCGAGGCCGGCGTCCCGTTCGAGATCGTGCCGGGCGTGCCCGCGGTGACGGGCGTGCCGGGCTATGCGGGCATCCCGCTCACCGACGCCGACCACCGCGAGGTCCGGATCGTGGACGTCTCGGAGGGCGGCGTCGACTGGGAGCGTTTCGCCGACCCCGAGATGACACTGGTGATCACGGGGGCCGAGGGCTCGGTGGCGGAGGTCTGCAAGGGCCTCGTCGCCGCGGGACGTCCCTCCTCCACCCCGGCCGCGATGACGAGCCTCGGCACGACCACCAACCAGGAGACCGTCGTGTCGACGCTGCAGAGGCTCGCGTCCGCGGCGAAGGGCATGGAGGCGCCCGCGCTGATCATCGTGGGGGACGTGGTCGGCTGGCGCGACAAGCTGTCCTGGTTCGAGACCAAGCCGCTGTTCGGCTGGCGGGTGCTCGTGCCGCGGACGAAGGAGCAGGCCGCGTCGCTGTCGGAGCAGCTCCGCGGGTACGGGGCCGTCCCCGAGGAGGTCCCCACGATCTCCGTCGAGCCGCCGCGCACCCCCCAGCAGATGGACCGCGCGGTGAAGGGCCTCGTGACCGGGCGGTACGCGTGGGTGGTGTTCACCTCCACCAACGCGGTCAAGGCCGTCCGGGAGAAGTTCGTCGACTACGGTCTCGACGCCCGCGCGTTCGCCGGGCTGAAGGTCGCCGCCGTCGGCGAGCAGACCGCCGCCGCGCTCGTCGAGTTCGGCGTCCAGCCCGACCTCGTGCCCTCCGGGGAGCAGTCCGGGGAGGGGCTGGTGCGGGAGTGGCCGCCGTACGACGAGGACCTCGACCCCATCAACAGGGTGCTGCTGCCGCGCGCCGACATCGCCACCGACGTGCTCATCGCCGGGCTGACCGAGCTCGGCTGGGAGTGCGAGGACGTGACCGCCTACCGGACGGTCCGGGCCGCGCCGCCGCCCGCGCCGATCCGCGAGGCGATCAAGGGCGGCGGGTTCGACGCCGTGCTGTTCACCTCCTCGTCCACGGTCAAGAACCTCATCGGCATCGCCGGCAAGCCGCACAACGTCACGGTGATCGCGGTGATCGGGCCGCAGACCGCCAAGACCGCGCAGGAGTACGGCCTGCGCGTCGACGTCCAGGCGGAGAAACCGTCGGTATCGGTCCTCGCGGCGGCGCTCGCGGAGTACGGTGCCAAACGGAGGGCGGCACAGATCGAGGCGGGCGACCCGCTCCGCAAGCCCAGCCAGATGCGCCGGGGGGCCCGGCGCCGCAGGTGACGCCGTAACCGGAGAGAACCCGGAAAGAAGGATCATGTCCGCACAGTTCCCCGTCGCGCGGCCGCGGCGGCTGCGCCGCACGCCCGCGTTGCGCCGGCTCGCGGCCGAGACCCGGCTCAGCCCCGCCGAGCTGATACTGCCGATGTTCGTCAAGGAGGGCATCGCCGAGCCGCAGCCCGTCGCGTCCATGCCGGGCGTGGTCCAGCACACCCGCGACAGCCTGCGCAAGGCGGCGCACGAGGCGGTCGAGGCCGGCGTCGGCGGGATCATCCTGTTCGGCGTCCCCGCGGCCAAGGACCCGGTCGGCTCCGCCGCGGACGACCCGGACGGCATCGTCCAGCTCGCGCTGCGCGACCTGAGGGCCGACCTCGGCGACGCGACCGTCCTCATGTCGGACCTGTGCCTGGACGAGTACACCGACCACGGGCACTGCGGCGTCCTCACCGCCTCCGGTGAGATCGACAACGACGCGACGCTGGAGCGCTACGCCGCCATCGCGGTCGCGCAGGCCGAGGCGGGCACGGCCGTCGTCGGCCCGAGCGGCATGATGGACGGCCAGGTCGCCGCGATCCGCGAGGCCCTCGACCGCTCCGGCCACCCCGATGTCGCGATCATGGCGTACTCGGCGAAGTACGCCTCGGCGTACTACGGGCCGTTCCGCGACGCCGCCGAGTGCGCGCCGCGGTTCGGCGACCGCTCCACCCACCAGCAGGACCCGGCCAACTCCGACGAGGCGCTGCGCGAGGTGCTCCTCGACCTCGACGAGGGCGCCGACATGGTCATGGTGAAGCCCGCCGGCGCCTACCTCGACGTCGTCCGCCGCGTGCGCGACGCCGTGGACGTCCCCGTCGCCGCCTACCAGGTCAGCGGCGAGTACGCGATGATCGAGGCGGCCGCCGAGAAGGGCTGGATCGACCGCGACCGCACCATCATGGAGTCGCTCCTGTCGATCCGCAGGGCGGGAGCCCACCTCGTCCTCACCTACTGGGCCACGGAAGTGGCGCGCGCTCTGAAATCCCAACGCTAGGACGGTCCCGACACCAGGACCGGCACGGCGCCGAACACCGCGTCGGACGGCCCGCCCGCCGGTGCCGTCGAATCCGTGTCCCGGGACGCTCTCTAGTCACTTGGGGTCGTTTCCGGGGGTTGGCGTGTCCTGAGTTTTGCGCGCCGGGCATCATCGTTAGTCGAGAACCCACGTCGGTCTTGGGTAATGGGGGCGGAGATGCTCGTGGTGTCGGGGAGCAGGCGGCAGAAGGCGACGCGGGACCGGATGGCATCGGCGGCCCGGAAGTACGCCGAACTCGGCTGGCCGTGCTTCCCGGGCGCGCATCCCGACGGGGGCGACCGGGCGTGCTCCTGCGACCGGATCGGCTGTCCCGACCCGGGTGCGCACCCGGTGTCGCCGACCTGGGCGCACCAGGCCAGCGTGGACGTCTCCGTCATCGACGGCTGGTGGGCGAAATACCCCAAGGCCAACATCATCCTGCCGACCGGCCGCGTGTTCGACGTGTTCGACGTCCCCGCCGAGGCGGGCGCCCTCGCCCTCGACCGGATCGAGGCCGAGCGCCTGCCCGTGGGGCCGGTCGCCTCGTTCGGCGACGAGCGGCACCTGTTCTTCGTCGCGACCCGCGGCGCCCCCGTCGACGAGGACGAGTGGTGGTCGTGCCACCTGGACACCGTGCCGGAGAACGTCGCCGACACGCCCGGCATGCGGTGGCACTGCCGCGACAGCTACGTGGTCGCGCCGCCGTCCGTGCTGCCGTACGGCCGTGAGGTCGCCTGGCTGAAGCCGCCGTCCCGTGAGCCGCTGCCCGACCCGCTGCGGCTCCTGGAAGTCCTCGCCGACAGCTGCGAAGAGGTCGGCTAGGCCCGCCCAGGGCGCCCGGCGCGACTGCCGGGGCGCCGGGCGTCATGGGCAGGGGCGGGCCCCCGCGGAGCACCGGGCCGAACGGAGCATCGAGCCGGCGGGGCGCCGAGCCGGCGGGGGTGCCGGGTCAGGCCGCCCGCGGCGCCTGGATCGCGGGCTTGCGGCCCCACTTGGTGAACGAACCGCGCATCGTCTGGTTGCGTCCGTCCTCCGCACCGGCACGGACCCAGAACCCGACGGGCCGGGACGCGGAATCGAGCTTGATGGCGAAGGTGACCATCTGCGCCCCGGTCGCCCGCGTCATCTGCGCGTACAACGGGCCGACACCGGGCACCTGCGTCAGCGTCGCCGCCGGGGCCTCGCCCTCGTAGATCGTTCCCGTCTTGGTCGGCTCGCCCTTGGTGAGCTTGCTCGCCGACCGCAGAAGCGCCGTCAGGTTGGCGACGGAACTGCCCTGGCGCACCTGACCGGCCGCCGCCGGGTAACCGCGTCCCCCGAGCGGCGACGCCTTCCACTGCTTGCCCACGCGGATGTAAAGCGTGTCCTGGACGATGAGTGCGCGCACCGGCTTGCGCGCCGACCCCGTCGAGGCGAGCGTCAGCGAATAGGAGGGCCGGCCGTCCTGCCCCAGCCCGAACGTCCCCCTCGCCGTGGCGGGGAAGCCGCAGCAGCCCGACTGCTGGTAGGAGAACTGGGCGCCCGGCGCATTGGCGACGGCCTGGTCGATCCGCGCGATGAGCGGCGCCGGGTCCACGCCCCCGGCCGGAAGTGACGCCTGCGGGGTGCTGCTCTGCGCCGGCGCCGGGGCCGGCGGCGCCTTCTCGTCGCCGCCCAGCAGGGTCATGGCGCCCGCGGCGACACCGCCGATCACGACGACGGCGGCGGCCGCCAGGAGCCAGCGCGTCCGTGACCCGCCGCTCTCCGCGTGCCTGCCGCCGGGCAACCGGTTGCGGCCGCTGATGCGGGCCGGTTTTGCCGGCGGCGGCTCGGGATGGTTCGCGGCCTGCGCGGCGAGCTCGGTGAGCCTTTCGCGGCCCTGCGCCTCCCAGGACGGGCCGTACGCGGAGACGGCGGCCTCCTCCACCGAGCCGAGGAAGTCGGCGACGGACTTCGGACGCTGCGCCGGGTCCTTGGCGAGGCCCTGGCGGATCAGGTCGCGCAGCGGGCCGGGGACCTCCTCGGCGGGAATCGGCGCCTCGCGGTGCTGCCGCGCCATGTTCCGCCCGGAGTAGGGTGGCCGTCCCGTCAGGCACTCGTAGAAGATCGCGGTCGCGGCGTACAGGTCGGTGGCGATGGTCGCGGGGGCCCCGTCCCACAGCTCCGGAGCCGCGTACTTGGGGCCGGCCTGCGCCTCGGTCCCGGTGGGGGAGGTCGCGAAGTCGGTGACGCGCGCGTTGCCCTTCGCGTCCACGAAGATGTTCACCGGGCGCAGCGCCCCGTGGACGACGTCGTGGTCGTGGGCCGCCGCGAGCCCGAGCAGGACGCCGCCCAGCATCGACAACGCGGCCAGAGGGCCGGTGGGTCCCTGCGCGGCGAGCACGCGCCGCAGGGTGACGCCCTCGGCGTACTGCATGACGATCGCGGCGCCGTCCGCGGTCTCCACGAAGTCGTACAGGTCGATCACGTTGGGGTCCTCGACCTGCGAGAGGGTCCGCGCCGCGGTGCGGAACCGCGTCAGGAACGCCTCGTCCGCGACGAGCTTCGCGTCGAGGTACTTGATCGCGACCTTGGTGTCGGTCAGGTCGTCGGTCGCCAGCACCACCCGGCCCGAGGCGCCGCCGCCCAGTTCCCGGTCGAAGGTGAAACCCGGGACCGTCCAGCCGTCAACCACGTTGAAAGCCATCCCTCCGATACGGCCCGTCAAAGAGTACGGCCGGTGAATACTGCCGGTGTGTTGGGAGGCGCCGTGAGACCGCGAGAGAGACAGGGCGCCGATGTCGTACTTGGTGGAATATCGGCCCGTACGGTGCCTGGTCAAGGCAAGTCGCCGAACTGCAACGGACGGACGGGGTATTTCGGTCCCGGCGGGCGTTGCGGCGGCGGCGCACGGCGTTCCGGACGGGGATGGTTCACTGGACCGCGTGACTGGTTCTGATCGCTCGCAGCAGTTGTTCGACCGCGCCGCCGCGCTCGTGCCCGGGGGTGTGAACTCTCCGGTGCGGGCCTTCGGGGCCGTGGGCGGGACGCCGCGTTTCATGGCGTCGGGACGCGGGCCGTACCTGACGGACGCCGACGGCAACGAGTACGTCGACCTGGTGTGCTCGTGGGGGCCGCTCATCCTCGGGCACGCGCACCCGGCCGTCGTGGAGGCGGTGCAGGAGGCGGCGGCCCGCGGCACGTCCTACGGGACGCCGACGCCGGGCGAGGTCGAGCTCGCCGAGGAGATCGTGGCCCGGACCCCGGTGGAGAAGGTCCGGCTCGTCAACTCCGGCACCGAGGCGACGATGTCGGCGATCCGGTTGGCGCGCGGCTTCACCGGACGCTCCAAGGTCGTGAAGTTCGCCGGCTGCTACCACGGTCACGTCGACGCGCTGCTCGCCGCCGCGGGCTCGGGCGTCGCCACCTTCGGCCTGCCCGACACGCCGGGCGTGACGGGGGCGGCCACCGCCGACACGCTGGTTCTGCCCTACAACGACGTCGCGGCGGTGGAGAACGCGTTCGAGGAGCACGGCGGAGAGATCGCCTGCGTCATCACCGAGGCCGTGCCGTGCAACATGGGGGTGGTGCCGCCGCTGTCCGGTTTCAACGCGCTGCTGAAGCGGCTGTGCGAGCGGCACGGGGCGCTGCTGGTGATCGACGAGGTGCTCACGGGGTTCCGGGCGTCCCGATCCGGATGGTTCGGCGTCGAGGGCGTCGCCGGCGACCTGATGACGTTCGGGAAGGTGATGGGCGGGGGGCTGCCCGCCGCCGCGTTCGGCGGACGCGCCGACGTCATGGACCACCTCGCCCCGGCCGGTCCCGTCTACCAGGCGGGCACCCTGTCGGGGAACCCGCTCGCCACGGCCGCCGGGCTCGCCACGCTGCGGAACGCGACGGACGAGGTGTACGCGGCGATCGACCGTTCGGCGCAGATCGTGGCGAAGGCGGCGTCGGAGGCGCTGGAGCGGGAGGGCGTCCCCCACACGGTGCAGAACGCCGGCAACCTGTTCTCGGTCTTCTTCACCGGGGACCGGGTCGGCGACTTCGCGGCCGCGCAGCGCCAGGACGTCAAGGCGTACGCGGCCTTCTTCCACGCGGCGCTGGAACGCGGCGTGTATCTCCCGCCGTCGGCGTACGAGGTGTGGTTCCTGTCGGCGGCGCACGGCGAGCGGGCGCTGGAACGCGTTCTGGACGCCCTTCCGCACGCCGCCCGGGCCGCGGCACGGGCCTCTGCCTGAACGGCGTTCTACGACGCCCTCGGCCGCTCTGAACGCCTTCCGCGGCGGCGAGGAACGGACGGAGGGAGAGCCGGTGGCCGGCGATCGCCGGCCACCGGCTCTGTTTCTCATGGTGCGCACACCGCCCGCGCGATGGACGAGACTGAAAAGTTACGGACCTATCCAAGAGTGGACGAGGCACCGCTCATCGCAAATATGCGACCATTCGTCGCACGTGCCGACCGTTCGACGTATCGCCCGGGGCCGTTCGTCGTATTGGGTCGTTCGACGAAGTGTTGAAAAAGCAACCGCTGGTTCTACCGTGGCGTGACTTGCGTCACGCGAAGACGGAGGACGGGGGGATGTCGTGCCGGCCGTCAGCCACGAGCAGCTCGCGATCGCCCTCTTTCTGCTCTTCGTCACGGCCACGCTGGGCATCACCATCTGGGCAGGACGTCACAGCAAGACGGCCGTCGACTTCTACACCGGCGGCCGCACCTTCTCCGGCGTCCAGAACGGCTTCGCCATCGGCGGCGACTACATGTCGGCCGCCTCGTTCCTGGGCATCGCCGGGCTCATCGCGCTGTACGGATACGACGGATTGCTGTACTCGATCGGGTTCCTGGTGGCATGGCTGGTGGCGCTGCTGCTGGTCGCCGAGCCGCTGCGGAACTCGGGCCGGTTCACGATGGCCGACG
>DATCLF010000272.1:0-6737 GCA_036564055.1 Spirillospora sp. | reverse complement strand
GGGGACCACCTGCACGCTCGGCCCGCTCGGGGGGTCGTGGAAGGGGAGCCTGTCCGCCGCGGACGTCCCGCCGATGCTGATCAGCAGCGCGATCGCCGTTCCCACCCCGATCGTCCTGAGCCGGTTGCCGGCGGCGACGGGACGGGCCGTGTCCGGGCCTGCGGCCAGGGGGGCGCCTTCCGTCGGGGACGCGGTGTGGACGGGCGGGGGCGTGGGCCGTTCTGGAATGCGTTCCGGGTGGGGCGCCGGCGGCTCCGGGTCGCAGTCACCCGACAGGATGCTCGCGTGAAGTTCCTGCAGACGGGCGCCGGGTTCCAGACCGGTCTCCTCCACCAGCAGCCTGCGTCCGTCGCGGTAGACCTCCAGCGCCTCGGTGCGCCGTCCGCAGCGGTACAGGGCCAGCATCAGCCTGGCGCGAAGCTCCTCCCGGAGGGGGTGCTCGGCCACCAGCGCCGACAGTTCCGCGACGACGGCCGCGTGCCGTCCCAGATCCAGTTCGAGGCCCAGGCATTCCTCGGTCGCGGTGAGGCGCAGCTCCTCCAGCCGTGCCATCTCGCGGGGAACGAACGCTGCGCCGGCTCCCTCCAGGGGCTGCCCGCGCCAGAGGTCGAACGCCGCGCGGAACTCCGCGACGGCCTCGTCGAGGCGTCCGCCCGCGGCATGGTCGCGGGCGCGCTCGATCCGTTCGGTGAACTCGGCGACGTCCGCCGACACGGAGAACCGCGCCGACCGGGTGCGCAGCACGTATCCGGGCGGGCTGGTCTCGATCAGGACGCCGGCGTCGCCCAGCGACCGCCGCACCCGGTGCACCAGCGTGTGGACCTGGGTGCGGGCGGAAGCCGGCGGCAGGTCGCCCCACAGCTCGTCCACCAGCCGGTCGATCGAGACGACGCGGTCCGCGTTGAGCAGCAGGGAGACGAGCAGCGCGCGCTGCCTCCCGCCGCCCAGCGGTACCGGACGGCCGTCCGCGTGCGCCGCGACAGGTCCCAAGACAGAGAAGACGACATTCACCTTGCACTCCTCCCGCCTGGCCGGCGGCCGGCGGCGGTCAGCCGATCGTGGCGGTGGGGGGGACGTACCGGCCTTCGATATCGAAGATCGCCACGTAGTGGTCGGGGGCGGTGCATCGTTCCGCGTCCGCTCCGACCGGTTCGGCGGCGAGGCGTCGATCGCTGATCGTCAGGATCGCCGTCCGTGCTCGGCACGCGGAGACGACGAAGGCGAAGCGGCGGTCGCCCGGGCCGCGGTCGTCGTCGATGCCGAGGGTCGCGCCGGGGAGCACCGGGAGCGTCTTGACGAAGGCGTCGAGCTGGTCGGGCTGGCTGACCTCGGCGGCGCGCTGCGAACCCGCCGGCCGCCGTGAGAGCTTCGTGAACGTCACGAGCCGGGCCGGGCTCGGGTCGTCAGGTCGTCCGAACCGGGCGTTGGCAAGGGTGACGTTCTCGGGCACCTTCGCCTTGTCCACGGCGAACACCACAAGGTTCCGATAGGGCGCCTCGCACTCCGGAAGGGTCCTCCTGTGGGTGAGCTTCACGCTGAGGTTCGAGCCCTCGGCGTACAGGTTCGCCCCCTTCCCGCTGGTGCAGCCGCTCTGGAAGGAGAACACGAGGACGGCCTCGCGACGGTAGTCGCGTCCCTCGACGCTCTCCGCGAACTCGTCACTCTTGTCCGACTGTGCGAACCACGCACGCGCGGCCTTGGCATCGGTGCCGCTGCGCAGAACCGTCGCCAGGCTGGGGAGATCGGCACCGCCGGACTGGTGGAACATGATCAATTCCGCGTCCACCGGCGTTTCGTCCGCCCCCGTCCGCGCGCGGTCGCCGGACCAGTGGAACGCCGCCGTGAGGCCGCCCAGGGTCAGCAGGGCCGTGCCCAGCGCGACCAACATCAACCGCCGCATACCGGATTCGATGGCGAGACCCCGAGCCGGGTTCGGACGCGGGTACCGCAGGCGCTCAGGCGGGCTTGGTGATGCGGATCTTGGATTGGCCGTGCGGGAGTGCTTCCCAGTCCTCCATGAAACGGGCGGTGAAGCCGTGCTTCTCGGCGAGCCCGGTGAGCGTCTCGGTGCGGTAGTAGAAATCCTCGCGCAGGACGTGGTGCTCGGGCCCCTCGGTGCGGTCGAACGTGAAGTCGAAGAAGGCGCCGGGCGCCATGACGCGGCCCACGTGGGCGAAGCACTCCTCGATGACGTCGAGCGGCGAGTGGCTGAACACGCTGTGCGCGTGCACGACGGTGAAGTGCTCCGACGGCAGGAAATGCAGCCGCAGATCGTCGACGAGCATCAGGTGCGGGAGCTTGTCCCCGAGGCCCTGCCGGACGAGGGTCCGCTGCGCGGCGAGCAGGATGTCGGGGGAGATGTCGATGCCGTAGTAGTTGCCCGTGTCCAGGTAGTCGATGAAACGCCACCCGGCCCGCAGGTTGCCGCAGCCGATCTCCAGCATGCGGTCGTCGGGCTTGAGGCCGTGTTTGAGCAGGTAGTCGAACTGCATCTGGCCGAGCTTCAACCAGCGCTCGCGGGTGGGGCTCCCGACGGCGGCCTCGGCGCTCTTGGTCTCCACGTCGGACTTCATGACGGCCCGGTAGTAGGCGATGTGGTTCCGGCTGGTGGCGCGCAGTTTCAGGTCGCGCGCCGTCCTCGCCAGATAGACCTTGATCTTGTCGGGGTTCCGGACGGCGTAGCGCAGCTTGTAGGTGAGGCTCGCGCGGTTCCTCCGCGTGGTCGGGACCGGTTGTGTCATCGGCTCGTCCCCCAACGTCACACTTGTCCGGAAAGACACCTGTCCGGGAAAGCGGCGGCCGGCATCCGGGCGACCGGATCGGCTGATCCCTACCCGGCCGCCGTGCGGATAAGCCGCGTCCCACCGCGCGGTCCCGGGGTCAGGGGTTGGGCTCGGGGTCGCCGTGCTCGCCGAGCCAGTAGGCGAGACGGCCGCGGCGGCCGACGGCGCGCAGCCGGCGTTCGGTCTCCTCGCGGACGTCCTCGGCGGTGACGATGAGGACCTCGTCGCCCTCGGCGAGGACGGTCGACGGGCCGGGGACGACGGGGGTGCCGTCGCGGACGATGAGGCTGACCACGGCCGCGGGCGGAAGACGCAGCTCGGCGATCTCGACGCCGTGCAGCCGGGAACCCTCCGGGACGGTCAGCGTGAGCAGGTCGGCGTGCAGCACGTCCAGGGGCGCGGCCTCGACGGTCGCCTCGCGGGCCTGGCCCGGCTGGGTCACGCGCAGCAGCCGCGCCGCCGCGGGAAGGCTCGGCCCCTGGACGAGGGTGAACACCACGACCAGGACGAACACCACGTGCAGCAGGTCCAGCGCCCCCTCTACGCCGGAGACGATGGGGTAGGTGGCCAGCACGATCGGGACCGCGCCGCGCAGCCCGGCCCAGGAGAGGAACGCCTGCTCGCGCCAGGGAATGCGGAAACCGGGCAGGCACACCAGCACCGACACGGGCCGTGCGGCGAGCAGCAGGACCAGGCCCGCGACCACGCCCGGCACGACCGCGTCCGGCAGAGCGCTCGGGTCGACCAGCAGGCCGAGCATCACGAACAGGCCGATCTGCCCGAGCCAGCCGAGACCCTCGGCGAAGGAGCGGCTCGCGACGCGGTGCGGAAGCCGCGCGTTGCCCAGCACCACGCCGGACAGGTAGGCGGAGATGATGGCGCTGGCGTCCACGGTTCCGGCCGCGGCGAACGCGACGACGCCGAAACCGAAGGTGGCGAGGGGGTACAGGCCGGTGGACGGCAGCGCGATCCGCCGCAGCGCGAGGACGCCGAGGCGTCCGGTGACCAGGCCGAGGGCGGCTCCCACGCCGAGCTGGTAGAGCAGGTCGCCGGCGACCTCACCGGGGCCGGGGAGGTCGCCGGCGCTGCTGAACACCAGCACAAGGATGATCGTGGGGGCGTCGTTGAGGCCCGACTCGGCCTCCAGCAGCCCCTTGAGCCCGGCCGGCAGCGGCAGGGCCCGCAGGACGGCGAACGTCGCGGCGGCGTCCGTCGACGACACGATCGCGCCGAGCAGCAGCGCCGGCCGCCACTGCATGCCGAGCAGCAGGTGCACGCCGGCGGCGGTGACCAGCATCGAGACGGCGACGCCGGCCGTGGCCAGCATGCCGGCGGGCGCCAGCAGCCGCCGCATGCTCGCCCAGGACGTGGACAGGCCGCCCTCGATGAGGATGAGGCCCAGCGCGCCCGTGCCGAGGGCCTGGGCGAGCTGGGCGTCGTCGAAGCGCAGGCCCAGCCCGTCCTCGCCGAGGACGAGGCCGACGGCGAGGAAGAACAGCAGGGTGGGCAGTCCCAGCCCGTGCGCGACGCGGGCCGCGGTGATGCTCGCCAGCAGGACCGAGCCGCCGATCATCAGCACCGTGAACAGGTGCTGCAACGTCATGGCGTCTCCCCGTCCGCGCCGTGGCCCCCCGTACGGGCATCTTCCCCCGGCGGGGGCCGGGCGGCCGGGATCGGGACCGGCGTTTTCGACCTTGGTCGTCCGGACAGGTGTGATCTCCGGCAGGAGGGTAGCGAGATAGCGGTGCGTGATGACCGACTGCCGCGATGGAGGGGCGACGCATGGCGGAGGATGTGCGCCTCGGCACGCTGACGACCCGGATCCCGGCGCGCATGGACCGGCTGCCGTGGTCCCGCTTCCACTGGATGGTCGTCGTGGGGCTCGGGACGGTCTGGATCCTGGACGGCCTCGAGGTGACCATCGTCGGCTCCATCGCCGCGCGCCTCACCGAGGAGGGCAGCGGCGCCGGGCTGGGCGCCGCCGACATCGGGTACGCGGCGGCGATCTACGTCGCGGGCGCGTGTTCGGGTGCGTTGCTCTTCGGGCAGCTCACCGACCGGTTCGGCCGGAAGAAGCTGTTCATCCTCACCCTCGCCGTCTACGTCGTCGCGACCGTGGCGACCGCGTTCGCGTTCGCGCCCTGGTACTTCTTCGTCTTCCGGTTCATCACGGGGATGGGCATCGGCGGCGAGTACGCGGCGATCAACTCGGCGATCGACGAGCTGATCCCGGCCCGGGCCCGCGGCCGGGTGGACATCATCATCAACGGCAGTTACTGGCTGGGCGCCGCGGGCGGCGCGCTGGCGTCGGTGCTGCTGCTCGACACCGACCTCGTCCCGATCGGCCTCGGGTGGCGGCTGGCGTTCGGCCTGGGCGGTGTGCTCGGTCTTGCGATCATGCTCGTACGGCGGCACGTCCCGGAGAGCCCGCGCTGGCTGTTCATCCACGGCCGTGAGGAGGAGGCCGAACGGCTCGTCGACGGCATCGAACGCGCGATCGGCGAGGAGACCGGCCGGGAGCTGGAGGAACCGGGCGAGAGCATCACGGTCCGGCAGCGCAGGACCATCCCGTTCCGGCGGATCGCCGAGGTCGCGATCAAGCTGTACCCGAGGCGGGCGGTCCTCGGCTTCGCCCTGTTCGTCGGCCAGGCGTTCCTGTACAACGCGGTGACGTTCGACCTCGGCACCATCCTGAGCGGCCTGTTCGACGTGGCGTCGGGGACGGTGCCGTACTTCTTCGCGATCTTCGCGGTCGGCAACTTCCTCGGGCCGCTGGTGCTCGGCCGGCTGTTCGACACCGTGGGCCGCGTGCCGATGATCTCGGGGACGTACTTCGCGTCCTCGGTCCTCACCGTCCTGCTCGGCGTCCTGCTGGTGACCGGCTCGCTGACGACGTGGACGTTCATGGCGCTGATCGGTGTGACGTTCTTCTTCGCCTCGGCGGGCTCGAGCTCGGCGTACCTGACGGTCAGCGAGATCTTCCCCATGGAGACCCGGGCGCTGGCCATCGCGTTCTTCTACGCGATCGGCACCGCCGCCGGAGGCATCACCGGCCCGCTGCTGTTCGGCAATCTGATCGAGACCGGCGAGGGCGGCCTCATCGCGATCGGGTTCTTCATCGGCGCGGGGATCATGGCGCTGGGCGGCATCGCCGAGTTGATCTTCGGTGTCCGGGCGGAGCGCGCCTCGCTGGAGAACATCGCCCTGCCGCTCACCGCGCAGGAGGCCATGCAGGAGGAGCCGGGCAAGGCGCCGTCCGAATCCCGGCCCGAGGCCGGTCCCGGGGCCCGGCCGGAGGCGGGGGCGCCGGACGTGCGGCCCGAGCGCAGCGCCGCGCTGGAGGCCCGCCGCACCGCCGAGGAGCACCGGGCGCGCGCCGCCGAGCACCGCGCCGTCATCCACGAGCTGCGACCGCAGGCGGACGACGGGGATCGCGCCGCCGCCGAACGGCTCCGGGTGGAGGAGGTTCTCGCCCAGTCCGCCGAATGGGACGCCGAACGCCTCACCGAGGAGGCCGCCGCCCACGACGAGCGGCTCGCCGCACAGGACGCGGGCAGCGCGGGGGAGCGCCTCGCCGCCCTCGAACGGGCCGCCGCCGCCGAGGAACGCGCCCGGGCCCTGCGGGAACGGGTGGAGGCGCTGACCGCCGCGGACCGCGACGACGCGCAGGCCCATGCCGCGCTGGCCGAGGCGGCGGCGGAACGGGCACGGGCCCGCGAGCAGCGGGCGATGGCGGTGGCCGCGGAGGCCAGGGCCGCCGAGCTGGACGGAGTCGAGGCCGAGATCGCGTCCTGGCAGGCCGAGACGTTCGGCGCGTGGGAGCAGATGCACGCCGAGCTCGCGCTCGCGCACGAGGCGCGCGCCGGGCACGACGACGGCGAGGCGGAACGCCACGAACGCCAGGCGCGCGTGCACCGGATGCGCGCCGAGGCCGCCGCCGACCGGATGGAGGCC
>DATCLF010000271.1:0-8259 GCA_036564055.1 Spirillospora sp. | reverse complement strand
CTGCCAGGGTGTCCGCGGGGCCGGCCTGTCGGGACAGCTCCCAGAAGTCGACCCACTGGGCCTCCCCGTATCCGGCGAAGCCCTTCTCGACGACGGAGGCGAAGCGGCCGGCGGCGTCGGCCTCGTGGACGCCCAGTTCGTCGAGGGCCCGCAGGACCGCGTCCTCGGCCAGGACCCTCTCGTCCACGTACACCATGTCGTCCGCCAGCCGGTCGGTGGAGCTGCGGCGGAAGACGTTGAACGACGGGGCGACCAGGCCGTGCCGCTCGGTGAGGATGATCTTGGCCTTCTTCGCCTCCTCGGCGAGCGCGTGCCCGCGCCGCTGCATGTCCGCCACGATCATGATCGCCCGCGCGGAGGCCTCCGGGGAGCCGTCCTCGACGAGCGCCTCCAGCCACTCGCACACCGACGCGACCGAGACCCCCGCCTCGCGGAGGGCACGCTCGGCGCTCTGCCGGCGGTGCGGGGTCTTCTCCACCGAGTGGTGGCACCAGTTCCGGGGCCGTCCCGGGTATCCGGCCCACAGGTCGCGCCACTCGTCTCGCAGGTTCTCCGGGTGCAGCCGGACCCGCTTCACCGTGTCGAACCGGCCGTCCTGGTCGGGCAGGACCGGCTTGCGCGCCGCGGTCCTCCAGATCACGGCGACCAGCTCGGTCGCCGCGAACTGGGGTTCCTCGCGGCCGCGCGCGGGGACGTGGTCGAGATGGGCGCAGGGGTCCTCCGGGGTCGACAGCTTCTCCAGCGAGTCGACCACCAGCTCGGCGGCGACCTCGATGAGCTCCTGGTTGAAGGCGTTGGCGTCGTAGAGGTTCTGCCGGTCCTCGCTGGTCTTCCACGGCGCGTTGACGATGCCGCGGAGCGTGGTGGTGAAGTTGGTGGGGAAGTACGCCCAGAACCGGCCGAGCCTGGAGTCCCTCCCGGCCTTGTCGGGCACGGCCCAGGAGACGTCGATCTCCGGCCTGTCGTGCAGCTCCCCGGCCTCGCGGAGCGCCTTGGCGGACGGGCGGTGGGTCCTGGTGAAGACGCGCCAGCGCTCGGTCCTGCCGCCGCCGGGCGTCTCGTCCACCTGGACGGCGTGGCGGTCTCCCTCGCGGCGGTGGAAGATCTGGCGCTTGACCCGCTTCCCCTGACGGCGGTCCTCCAGCGTCACGGTGCCGACGTGCGGGGAGAAGAGCGGGAACTGGACCGGGAAGTTCCTCAGGTCCCGTCCGAGCCGGTCCGCCGCGCCGGGCTTGAGCGGGAGCCGCACGACGGTCGTGGCCCACTGCAGCAGCTCGGCCAGGACGGGGTCCGCGGCCATGGCCTCGTCCCGGTCCAGCGGCTGGGCCATCCGCAGCACGGGGACGTCCTCGGCCCGCGGCTGAACGGCTCTGATCTGCTCCTCGGCCCACTTCCGGTCGAACCCGAAGCTCTTGTCGTCCTCCCGGCTGAAGAACTGCGGGCAGTCGGTGACGCTCAGAACGGACTTCACCCCGACCCCGAACCGTCCGATCTGTCCGCCGCGCTTGCGGGAGACGCCCATCCGCAGGATGGTGTCGGCGCCCTCGGGGGTCATCGCGGTGCCCTGGTTGGCGCAGTACAGGTGAGTCTCGGTGAGGACGACGCAGATCTCGCCGCCCTCGTCGTTCCGCAGCTCGTCCGCGCCGTTCTGGACGAGCTCGTAGATCTGGCGATCGCCGTATCCTCCCTGGGTGATGCGACGTTCGCCGTTGGCGTGCTCCTGGATGAGACCGGGATCGATGCGGTACGTCTCCAGGACGCGTCGCGTCTGCTCGAGGACGACCTGGAGGACCGTGGGCTTTTCTTCCGGGGGGTTCACGGTCGGAACTGCTCCTTCAGGGGATTCACAGCAGAGCGGATCGCAATTTAGGGCATGCGGAGATGAAGCGCCCGTGAATGCGCCAGCCGATATGGAATCGATATTCGATTGTGCGAGACGGGACTCCGGACTCTCCTTTCTCGCGCCGACCGGCATGAAGGCACAGATCACCCACGGAGAAAACGGGGCCTTTTCATCGACCCCGATCTCGAGGTGCGAGCGAGATGCGACCAAGTAGAGCACACGGATCGCCCTTCGCGCAAGCGGTTCGGGCTGGCTTCCCCCCTCGAGCCCCGTCGACACAGGACCCGCGCTCCTCGTACCGGAGAGACATATAGAGCAACCATCATTCTGCGTACGTCAAACGAGATTTGACATATCCTTCCTTGTCAAAGGAGCGTTGACAAAGGCTCCGAAGGCCGTGAAGACGAAGGGATTCGGGTGAGCGAACAGGCGAAGGAGTTCGGGGCCTGGCTGGGCCGGCAGCTGCGGCGCAAGGGCATGAGTCAGGCCGAATTGGCCAATCGGCTGGACGTCACCCGCGCCGCCGTCTCCGCGTGGATCACCGGCCGAGCCGAACCGCGCATGGAGAAGGTCAGACAGATCGAGGAGATCCTGGGGGTCGCCTCCGGATCCTCCATGTCCGGGGACGAGGCCCCCGACTCCCGGGGCGCCGTCGAGTGGTACCACCGTCCCGCCCACGCCGACGGCGGCCGCGAGCTCGGCAACGCCGCGGCCTTCGCCTTCGACTCCGATCTGGCCGTCCTGGCGCGGGAGGCCACGCAGAACAGCCTCGACGAACGCTTCGACGAGAGCCGGCCCGTGCGGGTGCGGTACATCCTGCACGAGCTCACCGGGGAACGGCTGCACCGTTTCCTGGGCGCGATCCGCTGGAACGACCTGCTGCCCCACTTCGAGGCGGCCGCCGACCCCGGCCAGAAGGTCGGCCGGGTCCTGGCGAACGGCCTGCGGGAGCTGCGGGAGAGCGGCCGCCTCGTCCTGCTGCGGGTGGACGACTACAACGCCTCCGGGCTCACCGGGCCCGAGTACGACGACGGCAAGTTCGCGGCGGTGGTGCGGCGGCAGCTCGACAGCCACAAGAGCGGAACGGCCGGCGGCTCCTACGGGCTGGGCAAGGCGACGCTGTGGGCGGCCAGCCAGTTCGGCCTGGTGCTGATGCACAGCACGCTGTCGGAGCCGTTCGAGGGACGGCGCGAGCGCCGCGTGATCGGCCGGCTGGACCTGCCCTGGCGCGAGGTCGACGACCGTCAGTACGCCGGTCCGGCCTGGCTCGGCGAGCCCGACCCGGACCGGGACGGCGCCCCGCGCTCCTGGTGGGCGGACGAGCGGACCGTCGAGGAACTGCACCTGACGCGGGAGAGCGGCGACCCCGGCACCTCGTTCCTGATCGTGGGGGTGCACGACGCCGCCGGGGAGGCCACCGACCTGGAGTCCATGCACGAGGTGCTGGTGCGCAGCCTGGCGCACAACTTCTGGGCCTGCATGGTCTCCGGGCGCGCCGGCGGCCCCATGCTGGAGGCCTCGGTGGAGGCCCGGCGCGACGGGCGGGTGGTCGTGGCCGAGGAGCGGGTGGACCCGCACCGTTACGAACCGGCCCGGTCGCGTGCGGTACGCGCGTTCCTCGACGGGGAGACCGTCGAGGAGATGACCACCGCGGAGAGCGTGGTGAAGACGACGGTCCCGCTCACCGTCCCCCCGCTCAAGGACGCCGGGTCCGGCGGCCCCGTCGAGCACGAGGCCGTGCTTTTGATCACCCCCGCCGATCAGGGCGACGAGCCCGCCAACCGGCTGGTGTGCATGCGCGGCAACCGAATGGTGATCATGGAGCGGCCCGTGGGCGACGTCCCGTTGGGCTCCCCCCCGTTCCAGGCGGTCCTGCTCGCCGGCCGGGCCACCGGGTCGAAGAGTCCGGACGCCGAGGCCGCCGAGAGGTTCCTGCGCACCGCCGAGCCCCCCGAGCACACCGACTGGAAGCCGACCGAGGACCTGACCGCCACCTACGCCCGAGGGGCGGCCACCCGGCTCCGCGAGTTCCGCCGGGCGATGCTGGAGCGGGTCCGTGCCATGGTCAGGCCGCCGGAGGTGAAGGTCGACGAGACGCCGCCGGTCCTTCGGGACCTGCTCCGGCTCGACGCGCCGTCCAAACCCGCGAGCCGGCCGGGATTCCCCACGGTCAAGAGCGCCATCGGCGCGGTGGGCGCCGACGGCGCCTGGCGGGTGCGCGTGGAGGTGCGTCTCCCCGAGCGGGAGGACCCCTGGACGGTGCGGCCGGTGCTCAGGTTCGCCACCCGATCCGGCCCCCGCCCCCAGGCCGAGTGGGCCCAGATCACCGCGGAGTCCAACTGCGAGGTGACCGACGACCACCGCCTGGTGTTCGCCGCGGGGGCGCGGACGGCCGCGTTCTCCTGCGTGAGCGACGTGGGCAGCCACCCCGTCGCCGCCGACATGGCCATGGCCGAGATCGACCTGGTGCAGACGAAGGGCGAGATCCGATGAAGCGACTGATCCCCTACCCCGTCCTCGTCGGCGACGTCACTCTGGAGGTCCGGGAGGCCCGGCTCGACGACCTCGCCCTGCCCTTCGCCATGATCTCCGCCGAGCAGCGGGTGGTCGCCCTGCATCAGGCGGAACGCGACCGTTGGGAGACCGCACGGCTCTCGGTGCGTCTCCGGACGCCCGAGCACGAACTGCGGCACGGGCCATGGTCGGAGGTCTCCTGCTTGGCGGTGCTCTTCGAGCGGAAGACCAACGTGCGGACGTTCACCCGGCTGCGGGAGGAGACCCCCGGCGTCTGGGCCGGCGACGTCGTCCTCCACCGCGACCGGCACGTGGGCCGGGTGCAGCTGACCGGCCAGGTGGTCGCCGCCGTCGACGGCGTCGCCGGTCGAATGATCGGGTCCACGGACGGGGCGTGGACGATCGACCTGCAGGCGCGCGCCCCGGTCAAGAGCGACTCGATCAGGACCGTCTGGGCCGACTTCAGGGACGAGCGCAATCCGCGGCTGCGCCCCTTCGCCTCGGATCCGTGGACGGTCGAGGCGGTCGGCGAAGAGCCCGTGCTGTACCTCAACCGCGGCTTCGAGGGCCTCGGCGCGATCCTGGAGGATCCCCGAGCCGCCGACCGCGCGGCCCGCGAGGCCATCGCGGCGCAGATCGCCCAGGACGTGTGGACGGCGCTGTTCAACGCCGCGGTCTACGCCGTGGAATCCGAAGACGGCTCCCCGCAATGGCCCGGCGGATGGCGGGAGTCCGTCCTCAGACGGCTCCTGCCCGACGTGTTCCCCGACCGCTCCCCCGACGACGCCCTGGCCGAGGTCCTGGCCCGCAGGACCGGCGGCGAGGGCGGCGGAGACCTGCAGACCCGTGTCCTGCACGCCGCGGCCAAACAGGCCCGACTCCCCCGCAATCTCGGCGGATTCATCCGCGCGCTGCACCGAACCGGCCAGGAGGACGCATGAGCACCGCACCCGAACGCCTCGCGCTGCTGCCGGACGAGACCGCCGCGCGATTCCTCACCACTGCCGTCCTGCAGAACCGCGAGACGCCGCCCGCGGCCGCGATCGACCGCGCCTGCGAACCGCTGCCCGACGAGATCCGCTGGGCCGCCGGACCCGTGCGCGAGCTGCTCGACGAGGCGATGAAACGCTTCGACGAGACCCGGACCGACGCCGACGCCTGGCTGGCCCCCCGCCTGCACGCCACGCTGCGCATGACGCGCCGCGAGGCCGCCGACGGCCGGCTGTGGAACCATCTGGCGCTGCGGGTCGCCCCGGACTACGTGCACTGGCGCCATCTGGCCCGGCCGACCGAGTCCAACCCGACGCCGGCGGTCAACCGGAACCGTTTCTCGGGTCCCTTCCACTCCCAGGCGTTCGCGCGCCTGTGGTGGGCCGCCGAACTGTTCCGCGACGGCTACGACTACCGGCCCGCGGTCGTGGCCTGCGGCAACCAGGACATGCTGAACACGGTGCTCCGCCTGGAGGTGATCCTCCACCGTCCCACCGCGCAGGCGATGCTCCGTCTGCTGGAGGACGGAACGGTGCGCACGGGCGACGACGTCAACGCGCTCGCCAAGGCGGTCAACGCGGCCGGCACCACATTGTGCTTCGAGGCGATCGCCCCCGACGCCGATCCCGAGCCCGAGGCCTGCCTCGCCTGGATCGAGGAGGCGGACACCGCGCTGGCGCCTTTGGAGTCCCTGCCGTACGGTCCCGACGACGGTCGCGCGCCTCTCGGCGCCGTGAACGCCCTCGTGCCTCTGTTCAAGCGGCTGTTCTCCGAGGCCCCGGTCCGGGATCGGAGACGCTCGAAAGATTGAACTCTCACGGGCCCAGGACGCGCGGCGACGCATTCCCGCATCGGACGGGTGAAAGGGCTTCGCCCTCGACCGATGCGGCCCGTGGACCAGCCGACGGCGTCCGTGGGGTCGCAGGAACCGACGGTCATGTCCTCCTCCCTCGGCGTCGCGTCGAGGGAGGGAAAGGACGACGAAGGGGATGGTCGTCCGCCGTGGGCGGTCTCAGCCCGCCAACGCCCGGGCGATCCGAAGTCCTACGGCGGTCGCCAGCGGCGGCGGGCAGGCGTGTGCGATCTGCCGATAGCGGGACGTCTTACGCCCCTCGAAGACCCAGTCCTCGGGGAAGCCCTGGAGCTTCGCCACCTGTTGCAAGGTCAGTTTGGGGAGTCCTTTCGGATTCCCCGGCTCCCAGACGAAGTCCGGCCCCGGAACGTCGTCGGCGAGGCTCCCGCCGTTGACCCCCAGCCTGGCCCAGATCCTCTTCGTCCTCGACGGCCCCAAGTCGGCGCCCCCGCGATCCCTGGAGCCGCCCACGATCGTGGGGGCCACCTCGTCGGCCGTGCGCCGCCACTCCGCCGCGCCCGGCCAGCCGCGGCTCGCCATCGACTCTCCGAGGACCTCGCCGACGGTGGCGGCGCGCTCGGAGGAGGGCCGCGGCCACTCGAACCGGGCCATGTCGTCGGGGCGCATGGCCACGAGCACAGCGTGCTCCCGTCGTTGGGGGACGCCGAAACACTGGGCGTCCAGGACGTTCCACCGGACCTCGTAGCCGTTGCCGCCCAGCTCCTCCTCCACGAAGGCGCGCGTCTCGGCGAAGCGGGGGGCCTTCGCCAGGGCGGGAACGTTCTCGAGCATGATCGCCCGCGGACGGACCTCCGTCGCCAGCCAGACCGCCGCGTGCAACAGGTCCCGGTCGGCCCTGTCAGGGGTCCCGCGCGTGCTCGCGATCGAGTACGGCAGCCGGGGCAGTCCGCCGGCGAACAGATCGACGTCCAGGACCTGCGGATGATCGCTCCCCACGAACTCCAGGAGGTCGAGCCTCCTGACGTCCCAGTCCGGACGGTTCCTGCGCAGAGTGGCGCAGGCGTCGGGATCGTCGTCGATGAGCATCACCGGGTCGAACCCGGCCCGCTCCAGCCCCAGCGCCTGACCGCCGCCCCCGGCGCAGATCTCAAGGCTCGTGAACCTTCTCACCACCGCCTCCGTCCGTCGCATCGGGAACCGACCGGGCGACGCGGAACCCTCGATCATGATCTCGCGATTCGGCCGCGCGCGCGGCCGGATGTCCATAACGTGGTGACCATGGCAGCGGTCAGGCCGGTCGGCGCCTCCAGCGAGGGCGTCCGCAAGAGCATGCAGGCGAACAAGAGCCGGGACACCAAGCCCGAGCTGGCCCTTCGACGCGCGGTGCACGCCCTCGGCCTGCGCTACCGGGTCTCCTACCGTCCCCTGCGAAGCGTCCGCCGCACCACCGACCTGGCGTTCACCAAGGTCAAGGTGGCGGTGTTCCTCGACGGCTGCTTCTGGCACGGCTGTCCGCAGCACCACACCAAGGCCCGCACCAACGCCGAGTACTGGGCCGAGAAGGTCGAACGCAACCGAGAGCGCGACGCCGAGACCGACCGTCTGCTCACCGAGGCCGGCTGGCTCGTCATCCGCGTCTGGGAGCACGAGGACCCTCACGAGGCGGCGCAGCGGATCGCCGAGATCGTCCGCTCCCGCCGAGCGGCGCTGAACGGGGCCGAAAGCGCAGCCGCCGTCCCGTGAGGGAGGCGGCGCCCCGAGGGGCGCCGGCCCCGCGCGTTCGCGCGCCCGGGCGCGGGCGGACGGCCCGCGCCGTCACCCGTGTGGGAACCGTCCGGGCACGACCGTCCGCATCGCGACGGTGCGATCGGCGCCCCGATCACACGGACCCCTATAGTTGCAGCAGCTCAGTCCGTCACGGAGGTGGCATGGCCGGGGAAGTCATCCGCACGATCGACCTGTTCGCGGGGGCGGGCGGATTGAGCCTCGGCTTCAAAATGGCCGACAAGGGCTTCGAGCCGGTGTTCGCGGTGGAGATCGACGAGGCCGCCGCGCGCACGTTCAAGCGCAACTTCGACTGCCATGTCCACGCGGGCCC
>DATCLF010000270.1:0-5596 GCA_036564055.1 Spirillospora sp. | reverse complement strand
CTCCACTTACGGGCGATCACTTTTTCGCTGGGCGTGATATGTGAGGAGACGTACCGTATGAGCGAGCCGTGAACGGACGTCGACAGCATCGGGGAGGCAGCGATGCCGGACAGCCGGGCCGTGCACGAGATGTGGTCCCGCGAGGCCGGATGACGTGACGGTGACGTCCCGGCAGGAGCGGCTCGGGGAGGCGGTCCAGGTCTTCGACGGCAGTGCCGGCGGGCGGCGCACCTGGGCGTGGGTCGTGCCCTTGGCCGCGGTGTCGCTGGCGTTCGTTCCGCTGGCCATCGCCCACCTGCGCGACCGCGAGCTGTGGGCGGGGATTCCTGCGCTGCTGCTGTCCATGGCGTCCGCCGGAACCGCCGGGTGGCTCGCAGGGCATGTCCGTCTGCGCGGGCGGGGCCGGGTCGTGCGCCTCCACACGGGCGGGATCGCCGTCAGCGGCCCCGGCGGCGAGACCGAGTACGTGTGGGACGAGCTCGTGTCCGTCACCGTGTCAGGGGTGCGCACCGATCCGGACGCGCCCACCCGCTGGCGTTTCACGGTCGTCGCGGACGACGGGAGCGTCCTGCGGTTCACCGACGAGATCCCGGACGTGCGGACGCTCGGGGAGGCCGTCGCCCGGGAGGTGGCGTCCCGGATCGTGCCCCGCCGCCTCGCGGAGGTGAAGGCGGGGGAGTCCGTCCGGATGGGGCCCTTCACGGTGGACCTCGACGGCGTCGAGAAGGACGGCGAGCGGCTTGCCTGGAGCGCCGTCGACGACGTCGTGATCGACAACGGGCTGGTGACCGTGCGTGCGTGCGACGGCCGCGCCGACCTGGTCGCCATGGCCTCGCAGACGCCGGACGCGGCGGCGTTCGCCGTGCTGTGCCGGCAGGTCGGGGACCTCGCCGACCCTTCCTGAGGATTCTCTCGCGGGGGATGTCGAGAACGGGGCCTCCGCTCCGACCCTTCGGTGAGAACGCGGCCACCCGGTCGCCTCACACGCCCGAACGGCACGTCCGGAGTGGAGTGAAAGACATGAAGTACATGCTGTTGATCTACAACCGTCCCGGCTTCGTGGAGGAGCTGACCGAGCAGGAGCGCGAGGAGCTGTTCGGCGAGGTCGACGCTCTGATGAAGGAGCTGACCGAGTCGGGTGAGCTCGTCGGAGGGGACGCGCTCGCCGACCCGTCCGCGACCAGGACCGTCCGGCACAAGGACGGGCGGCCCGCCGTGACCGACGGCCCGTTCCTGGAGGCCAAGGAGCACTTCGCCGGATACATCACGGTCGACTGCGAGTCGGCCGAACGCGCCGTCGAGATCGCCTCGCGCTGGCCGGACGTCCGCTACGGCGGCGCCATGGAGGTCAGGGCGATCATGGAGCAGACCGGGACGGAGATGTGACGGTGCCCGAGCCCGTGCCCCGGGACGTCGAGGACCTGCTGCGCACTCTCGCTCCGCAGGTCCTCGGCGTGCTCGTCCGGCGGCATGGGCACGGGGCGTTCGACGCCTGCGAGGACGCCGTCCAGGAGGCCCTCCTCGCCGCGGCCGTCCAGTGGACGACGACCACGGGCGACGACGAGGACCCGGCCGGGAGCGGCGGCATCCCGGAGAACCCGCGCGGGTGGCTGCTGACCGTCGCGACGCGGCGGCTCGCCGACCACTGGCGCAGCGAGCGGGCCCGCCGCGACCGCGAGGCCGCCGTGTTCGTCCGCGATCCTTCACCGCGGGACGAACCCGCCGCGGACGAGGACCGCCCCGGCGACCACGACGACACGCTCACGCTGCTGTTCCTGTGCTGCCATCCGGCGCTGTCCCCGTCCTCGCAGGTCGCGCTGACCCTGCGGGCGGTCGGCGGGCTCACCACGGCCCAGATCGCCCGCGCCTTCCTCGTGCCCGAGCCGACGATGGCGCAGCGCATCTCCCGGGCCAAGCAGCGGATCAAGGCGGCGGGCGCGCGGTTCGTGATGCCGCCGCCGAAGGAACGGGACGAGCGGCTGCGGGCCGTCCTGCACGTCCTGTACCTGATCTTCAACGAGGGGTACACGGCGTCCGGCGGCCCCGACCTGCAGCGTCCCGACCTCGTCGCCGAGGCGATCCGGCTCACCCGGGCCCTGCGGCGGCTGCTGCCCGCGGACGGCGAGGTCGCCGGGCTGCTCGCGCTGATGCTGCTCACCGACGCCCGCCGGGCGGCCAGGAGCGGACCGGGCGGCGCGCTGATCCCCCTGAGCGAGCAGGACCGGACGCTGTGGAACCGCGCGGCGATCGAGGAGGGGATCGCGCTGGTGACCGAGGCGCTCGCCGCGTCACCGCCCGGCCCGTACCGGCTCCAGGCCGCGATCGCCGCCGTCCACGCGGAGGCGGCGCGGCCGGAGGACACCGACTGGCGGCAGATCCTCGCGCTGTACCGGCTGCTGTCCCACGTCGAGCCCAACCCGATGGTCACGCTGAACCAGGCCGTCGCGCTGGCGATGGTGCACGGACCGTCCGCCGGGCTCGACCTGCTGCGGAGTCTGGAGGGCGACGAGCGCATGTCCGGGCACCACCGCCTGGCGGCCGTCCGCGCCCACCTGCTGGAGATGGCGGGCGACACCGCCGGCGCGCTGGAGGCGTACCGGCGGGCGGCCCGCGGCACCACCAGCCTCCCCGAACGCCGCTACCTGGAGTCCCGCGCCGCCCGCCTCAAGGCCGCCGGGCAACGGTGACGGGACGGCGCCCGCCGCGGTTCGCGTCCCCGGTCGTTCTCGCGGCGATGCTCGCGACAGGACGCGAGCCTGTGCGTGAATCCAATAACCTGGGGCCGTGAGTCTGCGCCTTTACGACACCGGTACACGTAGCGTCCGCACGTTCGAGCCCCTGGAAGAGGGACGTGTGGGGATGTACGTGTGCGGTGCCACGCCGCAGTCCTCACCGCACATCGGGCACCTGCGCTCGGGCGTCATCTACGACGTGCTCGTGCGCTGGCTGCGCGCGTCGGGCTACGAGGTGACGTTCGTCCGCAACGTCACCGACATCGACGACAAGATTCTCCAGGCGGCCGCGGACGAGGGCGTGCCGTGGTTCGTGGTCGCCGAGCGCAACCAGCGCCTCTT
Organism: Spirillospora sp.; assembly: GCA_036564055.1. Taxonomy (GTDB): domain Bacteria; phylum Actinomycetota; class Actinomycetes; order Streptosporangiales; family Streptosporangiaceae; genus Spirillospora. Next base: position 2,522 of record DATCLF010000270.1, on the reverse strand, counting down.
CACCAAGGGCTACGACACGCTCGGCTGCCTGCCCCCGACGGTCGAGCCGCGCGCCACCGGGCACGTCCCGGAGATGATCGTCCTGATGCGGCGGCTGATCGACAAGGGGCACGCCTACGCCTCGGGCGGGGACGTGTACTTCGACGTCAAGTCGTGGGCCGACGAGTACGGAGCGCTGTCGAACCAGCGGCTGGACAGCATGCTGCCCGCCGGGGACATGCCCAACGAGGACGCGAAACGCGACCCGCGCGACTTCGCCCTCTGGAAGGGCGCCAAGCCCGGCGAACCGACGTGGGAGACGCCGTGGGGCCCCGGCCGTCCCGGCTGGCATCTGGAGTGCTCGGTCATGGCGACCAAGTACCTCGGCCCCACGTTCGACATCCACGGCGGCGGCGTCGACCTGATCTTCCCCCACCACGAGAACGAGATCGCGCAGTCCCGCGCCGCCGGTGACGGGTTCGCCCGCTACTGGCTGCACAACGGCCTGCTCACCGTGGACGGCGAGAAGATGAGCAAGTCGGTCGGCAACGTCGTGCTGCTGTCCGACCTGCTGGAACGGGCCCGTCCCGTCGAGGTGCGGTACTACCTCGTCTCGGCCCACTACCGGTCGCTCATGGACTACACCGACGCGTCCCTGAGCGAGGCCGTGTCCGCCTACCAGCGGATCGAGGGGTTCGCGACGCGGGCGTCCGAGCTCGTGGGCGCCGTCGAACCCGGCGCGATTCCCGCCGCCTTCGCCGACGCGATGAACGACGACCTTGGCGTCCCGCAGGCCCTGGCGGTGCTGCACGAGACCCTCCGGGAGGGCAACAGCGCCCTCGCGTCCGGCGACCGCGAGACGGTGCGCGCCCGCCTCGCCGACGTGCGGGCGATGACGGACGTCCTCGGCGTCGACCCGCTGTCACCGCAGTGGCGCGGCGCCGGCGAGGAGGGCCTGCGGTCCGTCGTGGACGCCCTCGTCTCCCTGGCGCTGGAGCAGCGGCAGGCGGCCCGCGCCCGCAAGGACTACGCGACCGCCGACGCCATCCGCGACAGCCTGTCGAAGGCCGGCGTCCTCGTCGAGGACACCCCGCAGGGCCCCCGCTGGGAGCTGAAGCGCGACTAGACCGGGCCCGCCACCGCGCACGGGACGGGCACCGTGCGCGGCAGATTAGAATCAGGCGTCCGCGGGGGTTCGCCGCCGTCCCGCCTGAGATCCGAACCGCCCGGCAGCCCAGGGCGAGCGAGCCGCAACCGTCGCGAGAGGCGTACCGAAACGATGGTCAGACGCAAGAGCAGGGGACCCACGCCCAAGGCCAAGGACCGGCACTGGTACGCCAAACGCCAGCAGGCCCGCGCCGAGAAGAACGCCCGGCGCACCGGCACCCCGACGCTGGGGCCGGGGGGACGCGCCAAGGCCGCCGCCGAGGCGCGTGAACGCGGCCGGGCGCGTCCCGCGGGCGCGCGGCGCGCCGACGGTGAGACCCCCGAGCTCGTCACCGGACGCAACCCCGTCGTCGAGGCGCTGCGCGCGGGCGTCCCGGGGACCGCGCTGTACGTGTCGTCCAGCACCGACGAACGCGTCCGCGAGGCGATCCAGATCGCCGCCGACCGCAACATCCCGCTGCTGGAGGCCGGCCGGCACGAACTCGACCGGATGACGGACGGCGCCGTCCACCAGGGCATCGCCCTCCAGGTCAAGCCGTACCGGTACGCGGACCCGGACGACCTGCTCACCGGAACCACGCCGCTGATCGTCGCGGTCGACGGCATCACCGACCCGCGCAACCTCGGCGCGATCGTGCGGTCCGCCGCCGCGTTCGGCGCCGCCGGCGTCGTCGTGCCGGAACGCCGCGCCGCCGGAATCAACGCCGGGGCGTGGAAGGCGTCCGCCGGGACCCTCGCCACCGTCCCCGTCGCGCAGGTCACGAACCTCACGCGGCAGCTCAAGGCGTACCAGAAGGCGGGCTGCTTCGTCGCCGGCCTGGACGCGCGCGCCGACGTCACCGTCGCCGACATGGAGATCGCGACCGAGCCGTTCGTCCTGGTGGTGGGCTCGGAAGGCAAGGGTCTCGGACGTCTCGTCGCCGAGACGTGCGACCTGCTCGTCACCATCCCGATGCCGGGCCGGGCCGAATCCCTCAACGCCGGCGTCGCCGCGGGCATCGCCCTCTACGAGGTGAGCCGTCTGAGAGGCGCCTCCGCCTGAGGCCGCCGATCAGGCTCCCTCCTGGAACGGCCGCACCTCCACCCGCAGCCCCGTCACCCGCGCGTACCTGGCCGCGACCTGCAACGCCGCGTCGCGATCCTCCGCTTCGACGATCACAAGCCCGCCGACGTACTCGTCGGCCTCCGCCCACGGCCCGTCCGACGCGACCGTCTCCTCGCCCCTGCACCACACCGTCGTGCTCGCCTCGGGCCCCCGGAGCGCCTTCCCGAAGATCCACGCCTCCTGCGCCTCCAGGTCCGCCCGAATGTCCCGCAGCCCCGCCATGATCTCCTCGAGCTCCTCCGGCGGCGGCTCCCAGTCCACGGGCTGGATC
>DATCLF010000269.1:0-11295 GCA_036564055.1 Spirillospora sp. | reverse complement strand
AGCACGGGCCGACCAGCCCGTACACCGTCCCGCCGACGAGGGCGCACTCCCCGATCGCCCACACGCGGGGGTCCTCGGTGCGGCAGGAGGCGTCCACCACGATGCCGCCGCGTTCGCCGACGGGCAGACCGCACGCGCGGGCCAGCTCGTCGCGGGGGCGGATGCCCGCGGAGAACACCACGACCTCGGCGTCGACCACCGTGCCGTCCTGCAGCACGATCCGCCGCACGGCGCCGTCGTCGCCGGCTTCCAGGGCGGCCAGCGGGACACCCGTGTGCACGGTCATTCCGAGGTCCTCGATGTGGCGGCGCAGCATCGCGCCGCCGCCCTCGTCGAGCTGGCGGGGCATCAGCCACGGGGCGGCCTCCACGACGCCGCTGCTCACGCCGAGCCCCTGCAGCGCGCGGGCCGCCTCCAGCCCGAGCAGGCCGCCGCCGACGACCGCGCCGGTCGTCCTGCCCCGCGCGTACGCGCGGATCGCGTCCAGGTCGTCGACGGTGCGGTACACGAACACGCCGGGCAGGTCGCGGCCCTCCACGGGCGGGACGAAGGGCACCGACCCGGTGGCGAGGACCAGCGCGTCGTAGGGGACGACGCGGCCGGCGGAGGTGGTGACGGTCCGGGCGGTGCGGTCGATCGCGGTGACCCGTTCTCCGGTGACGACGGTGACGCCGGCCCCGTGCCCGGGGAGCGCGAGGTCGGCGCCGTCCAGGTACGTGGTCAATGCGACGCGGTCGTAGGCGGGCCGGTTCTCCTCGCCGATGACGGTGATCGCCCACCGGCCGGCGGTGTCGCGTTCGCGGAGGGCTTCCACCAGGCGGTGCGCGGCCGGTCCGTGACCCACCACGACCAGGCGTTCGTCCGGTTCGCTGGCTCCCATGGGCCCGATCCTCGGCGGCCCGTATTTCCCGTGGAGATCACGGACGTCACCCGTGCGTTAACTGCGTCTCACGTCCGTCCCACCCCGATGGTGGGATTCCGGGCGCCAGAACCCGCGGCTCACCCCCGGCGGCACCTGTTCCGGTCGTGCAGGATGGAGGGGTGACGCAGGTTGCACAGGACCGTCCGGCCGGCGGTGAGGCGGTGCGGCTGCGAATGCTGGCCGACCTCGTCGGTGACGGCGAGGTGGTGGTGCTGAGCGGCGCGGGCCTGTCCACCGAGTCGGGCATCCCGGACTACCGGGGTGAGACGGGACGCCGGCGGCGGGCCACCCCGATGACCTACCAGGAGTTCACCGGGTCGGCGGCGGCGCGCCGCCGCTACTGGGCGCGCAGCCACCTCGGCTGGCGGCACGTGGCCGCCGCCCGCCCGAACGCGGGACACCGCGCGGTCGCCGCGCTGCGGCGGTGCGGGCTCGTCACGGGGATCATCACCCAGAACGTCGACGGGCTGCAGCAGGCCGCCGGGGCGGACGGGGTGATCGAGCTGCACGGCGCCCTGGACCGGGTGGTGTGCCTGGCATGCGGTGAGCGGACCCCGCGTGAGCGGCTCGACGAGCGGCTGCGGGCCGCCAACCCCGGCTGGGAGGAACGCGTCGCCGAGGCCTCCGTCAACCCCGACGGGGACGCGGTCCTCGGCGACGACGAGGCGGCCTCGTTCCGGGTGGTGGACTGCGAGCGCTGCGGCGGCCTGCTGAAACCCGACGTGATCTTCTTCGGGGAGAACGTGCCGCCGGACCGGGTCCGGCGGTGCTACGCGCTGACCGAGCGGGCCGGCTGCCTGCTGGTGCTGGGGTCGTCGCTGGCGGTGCTGTCGGGGTACAGGTTCGTCCGGCACGCCGCCAGGCACGGAATACCCGTCGCGATCGTCAACCAGGGCGCGACCAGGGGCGACGAGCACGCCCTTGTGAAACTGGACGCGCCGCTCGGGGCGACGCTGCAGGCGCTGACCGCCGAGCTCGGCGTCCGGCCCCTGCCGACACCCTGACTCCGGCCGACACTCTGACTCCGGCCGACACTGCGGCCGGAACACGAGCCGCCCCGACGGTCGGCGTCCGGACGGTCAGCGTCCGGACAGGACGGACGTCGCGGCGGGCGCGGGCGACCCCCGCGTCCCCGGCGGCCCGGGCTGGGGCGCCTCGCTGACGGTCGGCGGGTCGGGCAGGGTGTCGACGGTGACGAACCCGGTCGACTCCAGAAGCCGCAGCTGCCCGTTGAGGAAGTCCTCGACCCGCTGGGCGTACGTCCGCATCGCCGTGTTGCGGGTGCTGGCGCGCACGGCGGCGGCCCGCGCGTACAGCAGGCCCTCCGCGGTCCGCATCCGCGCGACCGCGGTCTTGTCGTAGTCGGTGCCGGACTTCCCGCTGATCTCCGACAGCCAGCTCTGCTGCTCGGCGGTCGGGGTGTTGGGCAGCGGGACGTTCAGCCTGGCGGCCATCCTGCGGTTCACGTCGTCGAACCGGATGTGCCGGGTGGCGATCTGGCCGAGGTTCTTGCGCGTGGCCTCCTGGGACGCCTTGCGGGCGGCCTCACGGCCGACCTGGATCTCCCACAGCGCGGCCTGCCGGAGCTGCACGAGCAGGAGACGGTCGGCCGAGGTCAGCGTCCCCCCGTCGGCCTGGACGGGCTCCTGGGCGCCGTCCTCGTCGTCGCCGGTGGCCTGCACCGGCTGGACGCCGCCGTCGGTGACCTGGCGGCCCATCGGCGCGCAGCCGCCCACCAGAAGCGCCGCCGCCAGCCCGCACGCCGCCACGGTGGCCGGGCCGGGTCCACGCATGCGCAGCCGTCCTTTCGGTCGGGGAGGAGAGACGTCTCGTCCGGCTGGTACGCACGGCGCGGCCGCGGCGGTTCACCCCGGCGCCCGACGAATCGCTCCCGGCACCGGAGAGGCGCGGCCCCCGTGGGGCCGCGCCTCGAAACGGGCGCGGGTCAGGTGTCGCGGCGTTTGAGCAGGTACGCGGCGACGGCGAGGAGCACGAACGTCCAGATCGCGAGTACGCCGTAGCCCTCCCAGGGGCTCAGCAGGTCGTCCGGGCCCTGCCGCGTCTTGGTGATCAGGTGGCCGGCCTCGGACGGCATGTAGCCGTACACGTAGTCGCCGATCTTGCCGGGGATCAGCATGGCCAGCGGCCCCACCACGAGCACGAGCCCGAGCACGGTGGTGATGGCGCCCGCGGTGTGCCGCACGATCGCGCCGATCGCCAGGGAGAACAGCCCGAGCATCGCCAGGTAGAGGCCGCTTCCGATCACGGCGCGCAGCACTCCCTCGTCGCCGAGCGACACCGGCACCGTGCCGCCGAGGATCGCCGAGCCGATGAGGAACGACACGAACGACACCGCGAGACCGGCGACGAGGGCGACGGCGGTGAACACCGCGGCCTTCGCCCACAGCACCGGCAGCCGGCGCGGCACCGCCAGCATCGTGGCGCGGATCATGCCGGTGGAGTACTCCGAGCAGATCACCAGGACGCCCAGCACGCAGATGACGAGCTGGCCGAAGAAGCCGCTGCTGAGGATGAAGTTGGCCGGGTCGGCGGAGATGGCTTGGCGGTCGGCGGCGGAGGCGTCGTCCCACGACGCGGTGACGATGCTCACCAGCAGCGTGGTGAACCCGAGGCTGAGAAGCGCGTAGAGGACCAGCGACCACAGCGTGGAACGGACGGTGCGGATCTTGGTCCATTCCGCGAGCAGGAGCTGCGCGAACCCCGGCCGATCGAGGGAGGGAGAGTCGCTCGCGGGCCGTGCGGCGGGTGTGGCGGCGGTCATCGGGCCTCCCCCTGGTCGGCGCGGACGGCGGCGGTCGCGTCGTACTCGACGCTCTCGCGGGTGAGTTCCATGAAGGCCTCCTCCAGGGAGCCGCGGGTCGGTGTCAGCTCGTGCAGGACGACCCCCTCGGCGGCGGCGAGCTCGCCGATGCGGGGCGCCTCCATGTCGATGACGGTGAGCAGCGAGTCCTCCTCGGCCTTGACCTTGGCGCCCTCGGCCTGGAGAACCTCCGTGAGCCGCGCGGCGTCGGGGGTGCGGACCGTCACCCGCTTCTCGGTGCTGCGCTCGACGAACTCCTCGGTGGAGCAGTCGGCGATGAGCCGGCCGCGCCCGATCACGATGAGGTGCTCGGCGGTGACGGCCATCTCGTTCATGAGGTGGCTGGAGACGAACACCGTGCGTCCCTCCGCGGCGAGCCGCTGCATGAGGGTGCGGATCCACACGATGCCCTCGGGGTCCAGGCCGTTGACGGGTTCGTCGAGGATCAGCACCTGCGGGTCGCCGAGCAGCGCGGCGGCGATGCCGAGCCGCTGCCCCATGCCGAGCGAGAAGCCGCCCGCGCGCTTGCGGGCGACGCCGCTCAGCCCCACCAGCTCGATGACCTCGTCCACGCGCTTCTTGTCGATGCCCTGCATCTGGGCGAGGGCGAGAAGGTGATGGTAGGCGCTGCGGCCGGAGTGGACGGCCCTCGCTTCCAGGAGGGCGCCGACGGTCCGCATGGGGACGGGCAGGTCCCGGTAGTGGACGCCGTTGATGCGGGCGTCGCCGCGGGTCGGCCGGTCGAGACCGAGCAGCAGCCGCATGGTGGTCGACTTGCCGGCGCCGTTCGGGCCGAGAAAGCCGGTCACCCGCCCGGGCAGGACGGTGAAGGACAGGTCGTCCACGGCTGTCTTGTCGCCGTAGCGTTTGGTGAGGTTCTCGGCCTCGATCATGCACACTTCCCGGTAGGTTCGCGGACGAACGTTGTGACGCACCACGCTAGCGTCCGGCGGGCGGCGGCGGTTCCTCCTCAGGGTGGAGTCCTCACCCCACCCGTGCGGCGAGAAATGGCCCACCGGCCGCGCGGATCCGCCACCCGGCCCACAGGTCCACCCCGGCGGTGGGCGGGGCCCGCGCGGGTAGGCTCTGCGCCATGGCACTTCCCGCTTCGGCGCCGGCGCATGTGTCCGGCGAGTTCACCATTGCCGGCCAGACCGTCCACCGTCTCGGTTACGGCGCGATGCGTCTCACCGGGCCCGGCGTGTGGGGGCCTCCCCGCGACCGCGCGGAGGCGGTACGGGTGCTGCGCCGTGCCGTCGACCTGGGGGTGGACTTCATCGACACCGCCGACTCCTACGGCCCCTTCTACAGCGAGGAGATCATCCGGGAGGCGCTGCACCCCTACCCCGAGGGGTTGCTGATCGCCACCAAGGCGGGGTTCGTGCGGACCGGCCCGGGCGAGTGGCACATGCTCGGCCGGCCCGCGTACCTGCGGCAGCAGGTGGAGATGAGCCTGCGGCGCCTCGGCCTGGAGCGGATCGGTCTGTTCCAGTTGCACCGCATCGACCCGGAGGTGCCGCTCGCCGACCAGATCGGGGAGCTGAAGGACCTGCGCGACGAAGGCAAGATCGCCTCGATCGGGCTGTCGGAGGTCGGTGTCGGCCAGATCGAGGACGCCCGCGGCATCACCGAGATCGTCACGGTGCAGAACCGATACAACCTCACCGACCGCGGCTCCGAGGACGTCCTGAAGTACTGCGAGGAGCACGGCATCGGGTTCATTCCGTGGTACCCGATCGCGGCGGGCAAGCTCGCCGAACCGGGCGGGCCCGTCGACGACGTCGCCCGGGCCACGGGCGCCACGCCCGCGCAGGTGAGCCTCGCGTGGCTGCTGGCGCACTCCCCGGTCATGCTGCCGATCCCGGGCACCTCGAGCGTGGCGCACCTGGAGGAGAACGTCGCCGCCGCCAGCGTCACCCTCACCGACGAGCAGGTCGCCGCACTGGACGCCGCCGCCTCCTGACCCGGCGCCTCCTGACCCGGCCGGCCGCTAGGTCACCGACGAGTACGCGACCACGCCGCGCCGCATGGAGTCCATGGCGCGGCGCGCGGTCCTGCGGATGTGGCCGTCGGGCGGGGAGGCGTCGGCGATCTGGCCGAGCAGGTCGAGGAGCTGCTTCACCGCGCGGACGAAGTCGCCGGCGGTCAGGTCGCTTTCGAGGAGGACCTCGTCGAGGTCGTCGCCCCGCGCCCACCGGTACGCCGTCCACGCGAACCCCAGGTCGGGCTCGCGCAGGAAAGACACCCGGTTGTCGCGTTCGACGGCCTCCAGCTCGCCCCACAGCCGCACCATCGCCGCCAGGGCGTCCTGCGCGGGACCCGTGGGGGTGCGGGGCGGTGCGGCGTCGTCGGGCTGCCGCGACTCGTACACCAGCGCGGACACGCACGCGGCCAGCTCGGCGTGGTTCAGCTTCTCCCACAGCCCCGCGCGGAGGCACTCGGCGGTGAGCAGGTCGAGCTCGTTGTAGATGCGGGCGAGGCGGCGGCCCTCCTCGGTGACCGTGCCGCCGTCCAGGTATCCGAGCTGCTGCAGGACGGCGCACACCCGGTCGAAGGTCCGCGCGATGACCTGGGAGCGGCCTTCGACGCGGCGCCGCAGCTGCTCGGTCTCGCGTTCGAGACGGTGGTACCGCTCGGCCCACCGGGCGTGCTCCTCGCGCCGGTCGCAGCCGTGGACGGGGTGGCGGCGCAGCTCGGCGCGCAGCCGGGCGATCTCCGCGTCCTCGGGCGCCGGAGAGTCGCCGCGCGTGCGTCTGCGGGCCCGCACCTTCTCGGGCGGCACCTTGGCGCGCAGCGTGGACGCCAGGTCGCGGCGGTCCTGCGGGTTGCGGGGGCTGAACGACTTGGGGATGCGCAGCCGCTCGACGGGTTCGACGGCGCGCGGGAAGTCCTGGATCGACAGCCGCTGCACCGACCGGTTCGCCGTCAGCACGAGCGGCGCGGGCCCGTCGGACCGCCGGCCGACACCGGGGTCCAGCACCACCGCGGGGCCCGAGCGCCGCCCGGACGGCACGACGATCACGTCGCCGGGCCGCAGGTGCTCCAGGGACCGGGCGGCCTCGGCGCGGCGGGCGCCGGCCCGTTCCCGCGCCAGCTCGGCCTCGCGTTCCGACAGGCGGCGGCGGATCGCCGCGTACTCCATGAAGTCGCCCAGGTGGCATTCGGCGGCCTCGGCGTACCCGGCGAGGGCCTCCTCGTTCTTGTGCACCTGTCGTGCCAGGCCGACGACGGCGCGGTCGGCCTGGAACTGCGCGAACGACTCCTCCAGCAGCGTGCGGGCGCGTTCGATGCCGACGGCGGCGACGAGGTTGACCGCCATGTTGTACGACGGGCGGAAGCTGGAGTTCAGCGGGTAGGTGCGGGTGCCGGCGAGACCCGCCACCGACGCGGGCTCCACGTTCGGGCTCCACACCACGACGGCGTGGCCTTCCACGTCGATGCCGCGGCGTCCGGCGCGGCCCGTCAGCTGGGTGTACTCGCCGGGGGTGAGGTCGACGTGGGCCTCTCCGTTCCACTTGTCGAGCTTTTCGATCACGACGGTGCGGGCCGGCATGTTGATGCCGAGCGCGAGGGTCTCCGTCGCGAACACCGCCTTGATCAGCCCGCGGGTGAACAGCTCCTCGACGATCTCCTTGAACGTGGGGAGCATTCCGGCGTGGTGGGCGGCGACGCCGCGTTCGAGGGCGGCGAGGAAGTCCCCGTACCCGAGGACCCGCAGGTCCTCGGGGGAGATGTCGGCGGTGCGCAGCTCGGCGTGCGCGCGGATCTCCTCCGCCTCCTCCTTCGAGGTGAGGCGGATCCCGGCGTGCAGGCACTGCAGGACGGCGGCGTCGCAGCCGGCGCGGCTGAAGATGAACGTGATCGCCGGGAGCAGCCCGGCGCGGTCCAGCCGCTCGATGACCTCGGGCCGCCCGGGCGGCCGGAACCGCGGGGGGCGGGGCGCGCGGCGGCGGCCGGTGCGCCGCCCCCGGTTGATCTTGGCGCGGCGGACCTCCTCCACCGCCAGCCGGGTGAGCTGCGGGTTCAGCCGGGTCTGCCGGTCGCCGCCCTTGCCGGTGTCGACGAACAGGTCGTACAGGCGGGTCCCGACGAGCATGTGCTGGAACAGCGGCACGGGACGGTGCTCGTCCACGATCACGGCCGTGTCGCCGCGCACCTCCTGCAGCCACTCGCCGAACTCCTCGGCGTTGCTGACGGTCGCCGACAGCGCCACGATCCGCACCGAGTCGGGAACGTGGATGATCACCTCTTCCCAGACGGCGCCGCGGAACCGGTCGGCGAGGTAGTGCACCTCGTCCATCACGACGAACGCCAGCCCGGTGAGGGTCGGCGAGCCCGCGTACAGCATGTTGCGCAGCACCTCGGTCGTCATCACGACGATCGGGGCCTCGCCGTTGACGCTGTTGTCGCCGGTGAGCAGGCCCACCTTCTCGGGCCCGTAGCGGCGGACGAGGTCGGCGTACTTCTGGTTCGACAGCGCCTTGATCGGCGTGGTGTAGAAGCACTTGGTGCCGCTGCTGAGGGCGAGGTGGACGGCGAACTCCCCGACGACGGTCTTGCCCGACCCGGTGGGCGCGGCGACGAGCACGCCGCTGCCGGCCTCCAGCGCCTTGCACGCCTCGATCTGGAACGGGTCCAGCTCGAAGTCGTAGAGGGTGCGGAAGTCCAGCAGAGCGGGGCCCTGGCCCGCGGTGCGCTCGCGGAAGGACGCGTACCGCTGCGCCGGGCTCTGCCCGGCCGACGTCGTGTCGGGGGAGGTCATGTCTTTGAGCCTACGGTTTCGACGGGTCCGATTCCCAATCAGGCAAAGCGCCCGGCAAGCCGCCCGGCCGGCGGGCTCGTCGAGGGCCGGAAGGGCCCGTGACCAGGAGGTTCAGGACACCGGACGGTTCACGGGCGGGGCGTTCGCGAAGCCCGGCGGGTCCGGGGAGACCGGGCGGTCCGGGGTCAGCCGGTGCGGCCGCCCTTCTCCAGCTCGGCGTCGATCGCCTCCAGGTCCAGCGGGGACGCCTCGTCGTCCGACAGGCCTTCGTACGGGTCGCCCCGGCGGGCCTTGCGCCGGTCGTGCAGGAACGCGAACAGCTCGGCGATCTCGAACAGCACGATGGTCGGCAGCGCCAGCGCCAGCATGGTGAACGGGTCCTGGCTGGGGGTGGCGACCGCCGCGAACACGAACACCGCGAAGATCAGGACCCGGCGGGACTTGCGGATCCGCCGGTGGGACAGCACCCCGACGAGGTTGAGCATGACGACGAACAACGGCAGCTCGAACGTCAGCCCGAAGATGAACAGCATCGCCTGGGCGTAGCCGAGGTAGTCCTGCACGCCGACGAGGACGGTCGTGTCGCCCGGCGCGAGCCCGATGAAGATCTTCAGGCCCTTGTCCATCGTCAGGTACGCCAGGACGGCGCCGAGGAAGAACAGCGGCACCGCCGCCGCCAGGAACGCGTACGTCCAGCGGCGTTCCCTGTCGTACAGGCCCGGCGCGACGAACGCCCAGATCTGGTACAGCCACACCGGCGACGACAGCACGGCCCCGACCATCAGGGCGACCTTGAGGTGGATGAAGAACCCGTCGAAGATGCCGTGCACGACCAGGTCGCACTTGCCGTCCAGGCAGTGCTCGGGCGGGATCTGGGTGTAGGGCTGCTTCAGGAAGTCCCAGATCGGGTCGAACAGGAGCCACCCGACGACCGCGCCCGCCACGAGACCGAGGATCGCCTTGATCAGCCGGCTGCGCAGTTCACGCAGGTGGTCCTTGAGGGGCATGCGGCCGTCGGGAGGGGTGGCGCGCCTGCTCAGCTTCATCGTCGCAATCGGTCCCGGGGCTCGGCCGTCGTCAGAGGGAAGGACGGGCGGAAGGAAAGTCAGGGGGCGGGGCGCCGGTCAGCCGTTGTCGCGCACCCGCCCGGGGTCCGCCACCGGCACGCCCTCGATCGGCTCACCGGAGTCGAGCTCGCCGCGGGCCCGCTTCGCGCCGTCGTTCCCGCGCGCCTCGCCGCCCGGCGACGCCGGCGCGGCCTTGGCCCCCCGGCCGAGGTCGGCGTCGTCGTCCTCGTGCAGGCCCTTGGTCTCGGCCTTCAGGATCCGCGCCGACCGGCCCAGCGAACGCGCCAGCGCCGGCAGCTTCGACGATCCGAACAGCAGCAGGACGACCCCAAGGATGATCAGAATCTCGGTCGTGCCAAGTCCAGCCATGACAGTCCTCTTCAGCAGGGATGCTCAGGTCGATCGTACGCCGTCCTCGGGCGATTGTGACGCCCGGGTCGTCTCCGTCCGCGAGACTTCATCGCGCAGCGCGGAGTGTTCGCGTTCCAGCCGCCGCCTGGTCCGCTCCAGTTCACGGCCGAAACTCCGCACGGCGAGCCACAGCCTGAACGCGCTCCAGGCGAGGACGGCGAGACCGACCGACCCGAGCGACACCGACACCGCAACCCACGCCACCCGGCCACGGTAACCGATCCGGGCCCCGTGCTCACGCCACGCCGTAGCGGGCCAGCGCCCGAGCCGCGTCCCCGCGGATCTGCTCGGCCAGCTCGGCGGGCGCCACCACGCGGCCCTGGTCGCCGAGCCGCAGCGCCAGCCCCCGCACCCACCGCGTGTCCGGGGTGCGCAGCACCACCCGCAGCCGCCCCTCCCCCAGTTCCTCGACGGTCTCGCACGGGTAGTGGTCGGCGACCCACCGGCCCCGCGGCGTCAGCTCCAGGGTCACCGCCTCGTCCTGCGGCGACGGGCGGAACAGCCCGGCGTCCACGTCGATCGGCTCGGCCTCCTCCGGCACCTGCGCCGCCGTGTCCAGCACCTCCAGCCCCGCGATCCGGTCCAGCCTGAACAGCCGCACCGCCTCGGCCCGCCGGCACCACCCCTCCAGGTAGGTGTTGCCCTCCACCACCAGCAGCCGCATCGGGTCGACGTCGCGTTCGGTGTCCTCGTCCCGCGCGGGGACGTAGTAGGTCAGGTGCACGCGGCGGCCCCGGGCGATCGCGTCCCGCAGCCGCGCGACCGCGGTCCCCTCCGCGTCCCCGGCCCCGCCGGCCCCGACGCGGGCGTCGACCTCCACCGCGACCTGCCCGGCCACCGACGCCGCCGCGCCCGCCGCGCTCTCCAGCTTGGCGATCACCCGGCTGAGCGCGTCGCGGTCGTCCAGGCCCGGGATGCCCGCCAGCATCCGCAGCGCCACCAGCAGCGCCGCCGCCTCGTCCACCTTCAGCCGCAGCGGCCGCGCGATCGACTCGGCCTCCGTGACCGTGATCTCCCCGCCCTCGTAGGACAGGTCGATCGGGCAGTAGGGGTCGGGGGCGCGCAGCTCCACGCACCACAGCAGGTTGAGGTCGTCGATCAGCTGCTTCTGGGTGATGCCGAAGGCCGCGGCGGCCTCCTCCAGGGCGACCGAGTCGCGGCTGACCACGTACGGCACCAGCGCCAGCAGCCGCGCCAGCCGGTCGGTGGAGGTGGTGGAGCCGCCCCGGCCCCGCCCCAGGCCGCCGCCCCGGCCCCCCGCCTTCGCGGCCTTGGCCGCCGCCCCGGTCGCCTTGCTCGCGTTGGTCGCGTT
>DATCLF010000268.1:0-3877 GCA_036564055.1 Spirillospora sp. | reverse complement strand
GGGCGGGTAGACGAACAGCGCCAGCGACGCGATGACCGCGGGCAGCAGCAGGAGCAGCGTCGCGGTCCGGGACCCGGTCTCCCGCTCGGCCGCACGCGGCCGGGCCGGGCGACCGACCTCGAGGACGGCGGTCGTGGTCATCGTCGGCTCCCCCTCCGGGGGTGGTCAGGGCGGGTTGAGGCGGCCGATCGAGCGCGGCTCGACGGCACGGGGCGGGCAGCGCACCGGGGCGGGCGCTGCCGGGGGGCAGGTGGTCTGTCAGTTCACGGCTCGGTCAGTTCACGGTGATGCGCGCCACCGCGGCCGCGAGCCGCTCGGCGATCGCGCGGTCCTCGTCGTCGGGCATGAACACGGCCAGCCCGATGGCGGCGAGGGTGGCGACGATCTCCCCGTCGGCGGTGAGGATCGGGGCGGCGATCGTCTTGATGCCGCCGCCCGCGTAGACCTGGCGCGCGGTCAGCAGGTCCCCGACCGGGACCAGCCCGTCGTCGGTGACGGACCGGAGCCTGCCGGCGCCCGTCCGCCTGGCGCGCGCGTGGTAGGCGGCGAACAGGCGCGACTGCGCGGCGTCGGCCGGCAGCGAGCGCCCGACCTCCACCGAGATCGTGGTGATCCGGCTGCTGTCGGGCACCACCCGGGCGACGACGGGTGCGCGCCCGCCCCACACGCTCAGCACGACCGTGTTGCGGATCTCCCGCGACAGCTCGTGCATGACCGGGCCCGCCGCCTCGACCACCCCGAGCCGGGACAGCGCGAGCGTGCCGATCCGGCACAGCACCGGGCCCAGCTCGTAGGTCGTGGCGTCGCGCCGCTGCAGCAGCCCGCGCTTCTCCAGCGACACGAGGTAGCGGTGCGCCGTGGACCGCCCGACCCCGAGCACCTTGGCGGTGGTGGCGGTGTCGAGCGAGGGGGAGTCGGGGTCGAGGCACTCGAGCAGGGTGGCGATCCGGGCGATCACCTGGATGTCGCCGCCGGCACCCTCGCTCTCGGCGCAGGCCGGATCCGACTTCCCCACGGGGTCCTCCGCTGCGTTGCGCAATACGGGATCGATGTCGCGGCATGAGCGACGTGACAGGACGTTAGCGGAGCACATCTTCGGCGTCAATGCTCGTCAAGCAATGTTTGTCTGACAGTCCGACCAGCTCGTACGGTGACGTGCGCGTGCACCGAGCGCGCAGCACGCGCACCACGCGACGCACAGGAGGAACCGGATGAGGGACGAGCGGGAACGGGTCGCACTGGTGACCGGCGCGGCCGGCGGGGTCGGGGGCGCGCTGATCGAGCTGCTCGCCGGGCGGGGCTACGGCGTCGTCGCCACCGACGTGTCCCCGGCCGTCGAGGAGCTCGCCTCGCCCGCGGTGCTGCCGGTGGTCGCCGACGTGTCCGACAGCGCGTCGGCCGAGCAGGCGGTGGCCACGGCGGGGCGGGAGTTCGGGCGGCTCGACCTGCTGGTCAACAACGCCGCCCGGTTCCTGCGCAAGCCGATCGGCGAGGTCACCGACGCCGACTTCGACCGCCTGATCTCGACGAACGTGCGCGGCGCGTTCGTCCACTCCCGGGCCGCGGTCGAACCGCTGGCCGCGACCCGGGGCGTGATCGTGAACGTCACGTCGATCTCCGGCCTGGTCGGGATGCCCAACCAGTCCGTCTACGCGATCACCAAGGGCGCGCTGGTGCAGCTGACCCGCCAGCTCGCCATCGAGCTCGCGCCGCGAGGGGTGCGGGTGAACGCCGTCGCGCCCGGCGCGATCGAGACGGACTTCATCGCCGAGGCCAGGGCCGCCGACCCCGACCCCGAGGCCACTGCCGCCGCCGTGCTGAGCAGGCACCCGCTGGGGCGGATCTCCACGCCGCAGGACGTCGCCGAGGCGATCGCGTTCCTCGCCTCGCCCGCGGCGAGCGGGATCACCGGCACGATCCTCTCCGTCGACGGCGGGTACGTGGCCCAGTGACCGGGCCCGCGTCGCCGCGCCCGCTCGCCGGGCGTGGCGACGCCGGGTCAGCCGACCTGCCAGGCGGTCCACTTCTCCGCCACCGCGTTGTAGTTCTGCGACCACCACTCGGGGTCCTGCAGCACCACGTCGCCGCGGTCGTCGCCGAGGAACGGGTTGAACAGCTTCCCGGACTCGGTGAACGCCACGGTGTTGGGGTCGACGTCGCTGCGCACCGGCGTCAGGCCGGAGAGCTGGGCGTAGGTCCGCAGCTGCTCGGGCTGCAGGGCGAACTCGAGCGCCTGCTTGGCCGCCGCCGCGTTCGGCGCCCCCTTCGGCACGACGAAGGCGTCGAAGTCCCAGCTGGTGAAGTCCCAGACGGGCATGAGGTCGCTGCCGCTGTCGCGGATGATGCCCAGCCGGCCGCTGAGCGTGATCGTCATCGTGGCCTGCTTGTTCACCAGGTTCTGCTGCAGCGCGGTGAACGACGGCGCGAAGATGATGTCCTGCTTGATCGTGCCGAGCTTGGCGAGCGCCCGGTCGACGTCGAGCGGGTAGAGCCGGTCGGGCGGCACGCCGTCGGCCACGAGCGCGGCCTCGATGATGCCCTTCGGGGAGCCCGCGAACACCACGCGCTTGCCCGGGAAGCGGGCGGTGTCGAAGAAGTCGCCGATCGTGGTCGGCGCGTCGCCCTGGTAGACCGAGGCGTCGTAGGCGAAGCCCGCCGCGTACTTCGTCGCGGGCACCGAGCAGTCGGTCGTGGTCCCCTCGGGCACCAGGTCGACGGGGAAGCGGCTGAGGTCGATGGGCTCGAACAATTCGCCGCAGTACTGCTTGACCAGGTACGAGCCGGTGTGCACGACGTCCCAGACGGTCTGGTCCTGCTCGACCATCGTGAGCAGCTGGCTGATGTAGTTCAGCGACGTCACGTTCTCGAACGTCGCGCCCGTCTGCGCGGTGAACGGCTCCTGGAGCGCCTTCTTCTCGTACTCGGTGGCGTCGCCGCCGGTGGTCTGCCACGTGATCGTCGTGTTCGGGCCTGCCGGCGCGGCCGGGTCCGCCGCCGTGGCCGTCCCGCAGGCCGCGGTCGTCAGGACGGCTCCCGTGACGGCCGCGGCCAGCAGCTGCGATGGCCTCATTGCTCCTCTCCTCCCCGTCGAGTTCGAGGTCCCTCTTGCGCGATCGGATGGTGGGATGACACTCTGCATCGCGAACAGCCTGTTCGCAACCCGAACAACCAGGTCCCGGTCCATCGGCGCACACCGAGGGGGATCCGCCTTCCCATGGCCCCGTTCCGCGAGCTGCTCCGCTCCGCCGACGCCCCGGTCGTCGGCACGTTCGTCAAGATCCCGTCGCTGGAGGTGGCGGAGATCCTCGGCGACGCGGGCTTCGACTTCGTCGTGATCGACACCGAGCACGCGCTGCTCTCGGTCCGCGACGTCTACGGCCTCGTCGTCGTCTACTCGCGGATGGGCGTCGCCCCGCTCGTCCGCATCACCGACCACGGCTACGGCGACGCCCAGCGCTACCTGGACGCGGGCGCGGCGGGCGTGCTCGTGCCGCACGTGTCGAACGCCCGGCAGGCGCGGGAGACCATGCGCCAGTACCTGTTCCCGCCCGCGGGCACGCGCGGCATGGGCTACGCCGCCCGCGCCGGCCGGTGGGGGCACCTGCCCGGAGGGCCCGCCGAGTACGTCCGCGCCGGTCAGGAGGACGTCGCGCGGATCGCCATGATCGAGGAGCGGGAGTCGGTCGACGACATCGGCGGCATCCTCGCCGTCCCCGGCGTCGACGCGGTGTTCATCGGCCCCGGCGACCTGTCGCTGTCGCTGGGCGAGCCACCCGGCTCGCCCGCCGTCCACGACGCGGTGACGCGGTGCATCGACGCGGCCGTCCGCGCCGGCGTGCCGGTCGGCACCGTCGTGCAGGGCGAGGAGCAGATCCGC
>DATCLF010000267.1:0-4663 GCA_036564055.1 Spirillospora sp. | reverse complement strand
GGGCAGGACGGGGCAGGGGAGGACGGCGCGGAGAAGGAGGCCGCCGGCGGAGACGGCGCGGGCAAGGGCGGACACGGCCGGCTGCTGGCGGTCGAACCGGAGACCGGGACCGTCCGGTGGAGCCGGTCGCTCGGGTCCCGCGAGTCCCCCGAGGTGGCGATGCTGGACGGCGGCGTGACGCTCGTCTCCGACGGGACGGCGCTGCGCGCCCTCGACGCCGACGGCGACCAGTTCGCCGTCTGGAGGGGCGACGGCGTCTGCGGCGACGCCCTGTGCCCGGCGGTGCTGGAGTCGGGGCGTCTCCTGGTCGTCCACCACCCGGACGGCGCCGGACGGGGCGAGACCCGCATGGAGGCGGTGCGGGTGCCCTCGGGCGAAGTCGAGTGGCGTCGCGAGGTCCCGGCGTACGCGGCGCTGACGCGGGCCGGCGGGCGGGTGTTCGCGCTGCGTCCCCGGCTGTCGGGGCGGCTGCTGCCCGCGGGCGTCGACATCGTCGAGCCCGCGGACGGGCGCACCACGACCGCGCCCGCGCCGATCTCGGTGAACCTCGACCTGCCCGGTCCGCGGCCGTGGCTCGCGGCGGCGGGCGGGCTGCTGTACGCGGCCGTCCCGCAGGCGGTGCCGCGTCCGGACGGGGCCTCGCGGCTCGTCGCGCTGCGCGGCGGGCTCGCGGGCACCGGTCCCGCCGAGCTCGGCGGGGTGCCCGAGCGGGACTGGCCCGACGCCTGCTCCCTGCTGGACCGGACCGATCTCGCCGCCGTCCGCGCGGACCGGCACGCCGCCGAGCCCGCCCGCGCCTCCGCGGGCCCGCTGCGGCTGCCGCGCCCGGTGTCGTGCCGGTACGACCCGCCCGGCGGCGACCCGGACGACCCGAAGGACGACGATCCGAAACGCGGTGAACCGACGAAGGACGAGCCCGGGCGAGAGGGCCGGGCGTCCGCCTCCGCGGAGCCGCCGGGAACGGTGTCCGCCACGCCCGGGACGGGTTCCGCCGGACCCGAACCTCCGGCGGCCGGGCCGGAGAACTCGGGTGAGCCCCGCACTCATGGCACCCGCCGGGAAAGCGGCAGGCCCCGCGACGAGGGCGGGGACGGCGCGAAGGAACGGGCCCTGGGCGAGTTCACCGTCAGCGTCCGGTGGGTCGGCAGGACCGAGGTCGAGGCGTCGCAGATGCTGAACGCCCTCCAGGCCGCGCAGGCCAAGGCCCGCAGGCGCCGCGACATCGGCGCCGACGAGGCGTACGAGATCGGGCCGGGCGCGGGCATGATCGTCCTGCGGGTCGGCCGGTGCGTCGTGGCGGTGGAGGCCGACCGGCCGCCCGGCGCCGCGGCCCGGGTGGCGCGCTCGGTCGCCCACCGCCTGCACCACCCGGCCTGACCCGGGGCCGCGTCAGAACTCGGGGACGGGCTCGGCCGTGAAGGCGGGTTCACGGCCGGCCCACGCTTCGAGCTGTGCGACGAAACGGGCGGCGTGGACGGGCCAGTGGTACCGCTCGCGGGCCGCGCGGTAGCCCCGCTCGCCCATGCCGACGCGCAGCTTCTCGTCGTCGCGCAGCCGGAGCACGGCCTTGGCGGCGGCGTCGGCGTCGCCGAACGGCACGAGCAGCCCGCACTCGGCGGACTCGACGATCTCCACGGCCGGCGGGTTCGGCGTGGTGATCACCGGGACGCCGCGGGCCATGTACTCCACGATCTTGGTCGGCATCGAGTGGCGGTAGTTCGGCTCGTCGTGCAGCAGCGCCAGCCCCGCCGTCGCGCCCTCGGCGATCCGCAGCGCCCGGTCGTTCGGGACGAACCCGTACCACCGCAGCAGCCCCTCGCGCTGCGCGGTCCGGATCGCCTCCTTGACGTCGCCGTCGGCGGCGCCGATCAGCTCGATCTGGATGTCCTCGGGGGCCAGCGCGCGCGCCATCTCGACCATGTCGAGCGCGCCGCGCGCCCGGGAGAGCTGCCCGACGTACACGACCCGGCCGTCACCGGGCGGTTCGGGCGGAAGGTCGGACACGTAGGTGGTGTTCGGCACGACGGGGTGGTCCTTGCGGAACCGCGCCCGGTAGCCCTCCTCGGCGAGCAGGAGTCGGTGCCGCCGCTCGCTGCGCCGCTCCAGGTGGTGGATCGCCGGGCGGAGGACGGGACGCGCGGGGGCGGGCACCCAGCCCTTGGCGCTGAGGGCGGCGGCGGTGTCCTCGTGGACGTCCCAGACGACCGTCCGGGAGCGCACCTCGCGGGGAAGGGACACCAGCAGCTCGGGATCGTGGAGCAGGATCACGTCGGCGTAGGCGGCGTGCTCGGCGAGCGCGCGATGGGCGGCGCGCAGGGCGCGCAGCCGGCGCCGCCCGGTGGCCCGCGGCACGTCCACCGGGCTCACCTGCCGCCACGGAGTCGCATTACATGCCCGGAACGGAGCTATATATGTGACTTCATGACCGGCGTCGAGCAGCGCGCGTATCTGCCGGTGCAGAATGCGCGCGTCTTCGGGGTGGTGCACCACCGTGCAGACGCAGACCCGCATTTACTCTCACTCCGTGCCGAAGCCCTCGATCGGATCCGAGTCTGCGCCGCCGATGGAAATTGCGGATGAATTCCGGCTGTCGCCGACATGGACGGCGCCGGGCGGTTCGCCCGCCGTGTGTTATGGAAGCCGTATTGGGACGGCCAAGTTTTCGGGTTCCGCCGTCGGGGTCCGGAGCCGTCCGGGCCCCGGGGCGCCGGGCTAGAGCAGCTCGACGGTGTCCCGCTGGACGTTTCGCGTCCTGCCCCGCGTGTCGAAGAGCAGCCGCGCGTGCCGGGCCAGCGTCTCGGCGTCGTAGACGGCGTGGTCGGCGAGGACGATCGCCAGATCCGCCGCCCTGAGCGCCGCGACCAGGTCCGCGCCCGCGTTCGCGACCTCCACGCCGTCGACCTGCCAGGACTTGACGTACGGGTCGTGGAAGGACAGCTCGGCCCCGAGCCGCGCCAGGCGCCGCGCCACCGGGCGGGCGGGCGACTCGCGCTGGTCGGCGATGTCGGCCTTGTAGGTGACGCCGAGCAGCAGGACCCTGGCGCCCTTCAGCGCGCGTCCCTCCCGGTTGAGGAGCTGCTGGGCGCGTTCGGCGACGTACCGGGGCATCCGGTCGTTGATCTCCTGCGCCAGCTCGACGAACCGGAACGGGTAGCCGAGCGACCGGACCTTGTACGACAGGTAGTTCGGGTCGATCGGGATGCAGTGGCCGCCGACGCCCGGACCGGGCCGGAACGCCTGGAACCCGAACGGCTTGGTCGCCGCGCAGTCGATCGCGTCCCACAGGTCGATGCCGAGCTCGTTGCAGAACACCGCCATCTCGTTGACCAGCGCGATGTTCACGTGCCGGTAGGTGTTCTCCAGGAGCTTGGCCATCTCGGCCTCGCGGGTGCCCCTGGCCTGCACCACCCGCTCGACGAACTTGCCGTAGAAGGCCGCCGCGGCGGACGCGCACGCCGGCGTCAGGCCGCCGACGATCTTCGGTGTGTTGCGGACCCCGTAGACGGGGTTGCCGGGGTCGATCCGCTCCGGCGAGAACGCCAGGTGGAACTCCTCTCCGGCCTGCAGGCCGGACGTCTCCAGGATCGGCCGGACGACCTCCTCGGTGGTGCCGGGGTAGGTGGTCGACTCCAGCACCACCAGCGTCCCCGGGTCCAGGTGGCGCGCCACGGTCTCGGCCGCGCCGCGCACCGCGCTGAGATCGGGCCCGCCCTCCGGCGACAGCGGCGTCGGCACGCAGATCACCACGACGCGGGCGCCGTCCAGGATGTCCTCGTCCAGGCTCGGGGTGAACCCGGCCTCCAGCATCTTCTCCATCTCGGCGGGCGAGACGTCGTCGACGTGCGAGAGCCCCGCCTTCAGGCCGGCGACCACGCGTGCGTCGCGGTCGAGGCCGCCGACGCGCAGGCCGGCGCGGCAGGCCTCCCGCACGAGCGGAAGCCCGACATAGCCGAGTCCGATGACCACCAGATCCACGCCGGTGGCTCCCTTCGCGTAAGGCGATCGCGGTTCATGGGATCGCGTAGACGGTTCGATATCCGGCCGTGACGGTACGCCAGGTGCGTTCCGAGCGAACCCATTCCCGGGCCGCCTGCCCGAGTTTCTGCCTTCTTTCCGGACTGTAAGCCAGCTCTTCCAGACAATTCGCCCATGCTTCCGGGTTTTCTGGAAGTGTTAACTCGCCGGTCACGCCGGGTTCCACGATTTCCCGAAGTGCCCTGACATCACTGGCTACGACGGGGATTCCCCCGGCCATCGCCTCGATCGGTTTGAGAGGCGTCACCAATCGGCAGACCCGGTCCGCGCGGCGCGGAACCGCGAAGACATCGAGGAGGGCGTGATAGCGGCGCACCGAACCCATCGGCACCCGGCCGGTGAACACCGCGTGAACACCGCGCCGCGCCGCGCGCCGTTCCAGCGCGCCGCGCTCGGGACCGTCGCCGACCAGCAGCAGCGTCACCGGCGCGCCGCGGTCGCGCAGCAGCGCCGCCGCGTCGATGAGCGTGTCGATGCCCTCGTAGCCGTAGAACGAGGACGTCAGCCCGACGACCGGGACGTCCCCGGTGATCCCGAGCCGGTCGCGCAGGCCGCCGGGGTCGGGGAGGGGCTCCAGGAACTCCTCGTCCACCCCGTTCGGCACCACGGTGATCTTCTCGGCGGGCAC
>DATCLF010000266.1:0-11306 GCA_036564055.1 Spirillospora sp. | reverse complement strand
GTGCCCGGTTCGCACCGATCCAGGAAAGTGTGGAGAGAAGTTCCGTACCATGCAGCGTTCCGATTATCTGCTGTCGCAGCTCGACGTCCTCGAAGCGGAGTCCATCCAGATCTTCCGGGAGGTGGCGGCCGAGTTCGAGCGGCCGGTTCTGCTGTTCTCGGGAGGCAAGGACAGCCTGGTGATGCTGCGTCTGGCCGAGAAGGCGTTCTGGCCGGCGCCGATCCCCTTCCCGGTGATGCACGTCGACACGGGCCACAACTTCCCCGAGGTGATCGAGTTCCGTGACCGCCGGGTCGCCGAGCTGGGCGTGCGGCTCGTGGTCGCGTCGGTGCAGGAGTCGATCGACAAGGGTCGCGTGGTCGAGGAGAAGGGACGGAGGGCGTCGCGCAACCGGCTGCAGACGACGACGCTGCTGGACGCGATCGAGGAGCACCGCTTCGACGCCGCCTTCGGCGGGGCGCGCCGGGACGAGGAGAAGGCCCGCGCGAAGGAGCGGGTGGTCTCGTTCCGGGACGAGTTCGGGCAGTGGGATCCGAAGAACCAGCGTCCCGAGCTGTGGAACCTGTACAACACCCGGATCAGGCAGGGTGAGCACGTCCGGGTGTTCCCGCTGTCGAACTGGACCGAGCTGGACATCTGGGACTACGTGCGGCGCGAGGGGCTGGAGCTGCCCTCGATCTACTTCGCGCACAACCGCCGGGTGTTCGAGCGTGACGGGCTCCTGCTCGACGCGGAGACCGGTTTCGCGAACCGCGGCGAGGACGAGCCGGCGTTCGAGGCGACCGTCCGGTACCGGACGGTGGGGGACGCGTCCTGCACCGGGGCGGTGAAGTCGAACGCCGCGACGCTGGACGAGGTGATCGCCGAGATCGCGGCGACGCGGATCACCGAGCGCGGGCAGACGCGCGCCGACGACCGCACCAGCGAGGCCGCGATGGAGGACCGCAAGAAGGAAGGCTACTTCTGATGGCCGGCAACGTGCCCGCGCAGACCCGCGAGCCCGCGAGGTCGATGGACCTCCTGCGGTTCGCCACCGCCGGCAGCGTCGACGACGGCAAGTCGACGCTCATCGGGCGGCTCCTGTTCGACTCCAAGTCGATCTTCGAGGACCAGCTGGAGTCGGTGGAGCGGACGAGCGCCGACCGGGGCGAGGAGTACACGAACCTCGCGCTGCTGACCGACGGCCTGCGCGCCGAGAGGGAGCAGGGCATCACGATCGACGTCGCGTACCGTTACTTCGCGACGCCGCGGCGCAAGTTCATCATCGCCGACACCCCGGGGCACATCCAGTACACCCGGAACATGGTGACGGGCGCGTCCACCGCCGACCTGGCGATCATCCTGGTGGACGCCCGCAAGGGCATCCTGGAGCAGTCGCGGCGGCACGCGTTCCTGGCGACGCTGCTGCAGGTCCCGCACCTCGTCGTGGCGGTCAACAAGATGGACCTGGTCGGCTACGACCAGGCCGTCTACGAGCGGATCGTCGACGAGTTCACGGCGTTCGCCTCCAAGCTGGAGGTGGCGGACCTGACGTTCGTGCCGATCTCCGCGCTGCACGGCGACAACGTCGTGGAACGCAGCGTGAACATGCCCTGGTACGAGGGGACGTCGCTGCTCCACCACCTGGAGCACGTGCACATCGCGTCGGACCGCAACCTCATCGACGTGCGGTTCCCGGTGCAGTACGTGATCCGCCCGCACGCGTCCACGGACCCCGAACTGCACGACTACCGCGGCTACGCGGGGCAGGTCGCGGGCGGGGTCCTCAAGCCCGGCGACGAGGTGGTGCACCTGCCGTCCGGGCTCACCACGCGGATCACCCACATCGACGGGCCGAACGGCCCCGTGAGCGAGGCGTTCCCGCCGATGTCGGTGACGTTGCGGCTCGCCGACGACATCGACATCTCCCGCGGCGACATGATCGTGCGTCCGAACAACCGTCCCGAGGTCGCGCAGGACATCGACGCGATGGTGTGCTGGATGACCCCGGACCGCCCCCTGGCCCCGCGGTCCAAGCTCATCGTGAAGCACACCACCCGTACCGCGAAGGTGCTGGTGAAGGACCTGCACTACCGCCTGGACATCAACACCCTGCACCGCGACGAGGAGGCCACGTCGCTCGGGCTGAACGAGATCGGCCGGGTCTCGCTGCGGGTGACGCAGCCGCTCTTCGTCGACGAGTACAGCCGCAACCGGCTCACCGGCGGTTTCATCCTCATCGACGAGGCGACCAACAACACCGTCGGCGCCGGCATGATCACCGGCGCGAGCTGACCGGACGCGGGGCCCGGGTTCGCCGGGCCCCGGCGCCGCCTCCGGCCTCGCGCTCCGTTCCCTTCGACGTCCGTCGACCCCCGAGGTCCTTCGACCCTCAAGGCAGGCCCCCGATGCCACCATCCATGGGAGTCGTTCTCCCGACCCACAACCGGCCGGAGTTACTGCGGCGAGCTCTGGAGTCGGTGCTCGCGCAGGACTACGAAGGCGAGCTGCGCGCCGTCGTCGTGTTCGACCGGGCCGACCCCGACGACTCGCTGCGCGGCGACCGCGTCGAGGTGATCGCCAACACCCGGGAGCCGGGCCTCGCGGGGGCCCGCAACTCCGGCATCCTCGCCCTGGACACCGATCTCGTCGCCTTCTGCGACGACGACGACCAGTGGCTCCCCGGAAAGATCGCCGCGCAGGTGAAGGCGCTGGAGGGGGAGCCGGACGCGGTGCTGTGCAGCACGGGCATCGTCATCGACTTCGACGGGCGCGAACTGCCGCGCCTCGCGGGGACCGACCGCGTCACCTACGACGCCCTCATCCGCGACCGGATGATGAGCGTCCACTCCTCCACCTACGTGGCGCGCCGCGAGCCGCTCATCGAGATCGGCATGGTGGACGAGACGATCCCCGGCAGCCAGGGTGAGGACTGGGACCTCGCGCTGCGCGCCGCCCGCCGCCATCCCGTCGTCAACGTCGACGAGCCGTACGTCCGGGTCCTGTGGGGGTCGACGTCCTACTACGCGCAGGCGTGGGAGACGAAGGTGGCGGCGCTGGAGTGGTTCCTGGAGCACTACCCGGAGATCCGGGAGGTTCCGGGGGCCGCCGCGCGGGTGTACGGGCAGCTCGCGTTCGGGTGCGCCACCATCGGCCGGCGGCGGGACGCGCTGCGCTGGTCGGCGCGGGCGCTGCGGGCGAACCCCGTGGAGCGGCGGGTGCCGTTCGCGCTCGCCGTCGCGTCCGGGGCCGTGTCGGGCAAACGCGTCCTGCTCGCGTTGCACGCCCGAGGACGCGGTATCTGATATCGGCGCGGTATCTGATCTTGCCGCGGTGCCCGATGCTTCGGCCTCTGATCCGTCGGTGTCCGATGCATCGATGCGTTTCCTCGGCTTTGGTCACCTTTCCCCATGCCCCGCCGGTACTGTCAGTGGTCGTCGAAGAGTGTGAGAAGGAGCCGCTCTCGTGAACATCTCTTCCCGTCGCATCGTCGCGTCCGGGGCGTTGACGCTGGCCATGGCGCCGGTCTTCGGGCTGACCGCGGGCCCCGCGTTCGCGGAGGTCGACCTCGAGGCGGTCGCCGAGTCGATCAGCGAAAGCGGCTACTACGTCGACTCCAAGGCGACCTATTACGAGTCGGACGGTGCGCAGGAGCTGCTGCGGCAGGCGCAGGGGCGTTCCGTCCCGGTCTTCGTCGCGGTCGTCCCGGCGGGGAACAACCCCAACCAGCTTCTCCAGCGGCTTCCCGGCCTGGTGAACCGCAAGGGCACCTACGCGGTGCTGGCCGGTGACCAGCTGAGGGTCTCCTCGACGTCCCTGCCGGAGAGCCGCGTGAAGGCCACGTACGCCAAGGCCATCAAGGCGAGCAAGGGCAAGCCGGACCTCGCGCTGCTCAGGTTCGTGCAGATGCTGCCGGAGTCGAAGTACGCGCCGCCGAAGCCCGGCATGCCCGGCAACAACGGCAAGCCCGCCCCGGAGACGCCGCCCGCGGAGGTGCAGCGGCAGGAGGAGCAGACCCTCGCCGAGCCGAAGCCGCCGGCGCCGCCCGAGGCCGACCCGGAGGCCGCGTCGAAGGACGGGGGCTCGTCGATGCCGCTGCTGCTCGGCGGTGGCGGCCTGGTGGCCGTGGCGGCCGCGGCGGGAGGTTTCCTGCTGTGGCGGCGCCGTTCCCTGACGCCCGCGACGCCCGGTGCGCCCGCGCCCGGCGCCCCCGGGCCCAATGCTCCGGCGCCCGGCGCGCCCGCGGGACAGCCGCCCGCGTCGGGTGCTCCGGCGCCCGAGGGGCAGGCCCGGCCGCCCGCGCAGGCGTCCGGTCCCGGTGACGGCGCGCCCGGGGACAGTGGTGCGCCCGGGGACGGCGCGTCCGAGCCGCCCAAGGAGTCGTGAGGGCCGGTCCCCGCGACCGGTCACCCGGAGACGCCCGACCGGCGCGTTCGTCGGGGCGGGCGTCTCCCAGGGTTCGTCAGCACCCGGCCGCCCGGCGCGTGGAGGTCAGCGCGTCCGGACGCAGGCGAACAGGTGCCTGCCGTAGTTGTCCTGGTAGGGGGGACGCGAGTCCTCGTCGGGCCCGAGATCGACGATCTCGTCGAAGCCGGTGTGCTCGCGCAGGAACGCCTCCACGCGCTGAGGATTCCAGCCGCGCAGCGACTCGGCGAACCACGCCTCGTTGTCCTGGCCGGTGTCGAAGAACAGCACCCGGCCGGTCGCCCGGTCCAGCAGCCGGATCAGCTCCTCGGCCGACACCGAGCCGCGGCCGAGGACGAAGTGGTGCAGCAGGCTGAAGCACGACACCACGTCCCAGCGGCCCGGCTCGTGTTCGCCGAGGAAGTCGACGCAGTCGCCGGTGGAGACGGCGCCCTCGGGCAGGCCGTAGACCGCGCGGCCGAGCGGGACGGCGAGCGGGTCGCGTTCGATGCCCTCGGCGTCGAAACCGCGCTCGGCCATCTTCGCGACGAACCAGCCGTAGCAGCTCGCCACGTCGAGGTAACGGCCGCCGGTGATGCCGCGTTCGGCGAGGAACGCGTCCATCTTCGCGAGCCGGTCGGTGCACTGGCGGACCGTCGTCCAGCTCGATTCCAGCTCGGGGGCGTCGATCGGCTGGTACAGCTCGCGGGTGCCGTCGAGCCAGCTCATCTTGAGCAGGAGGTCCTGCAGGGGGGTGGTGACGGGCAGCCATTTCGCGACGACGGAGGCGCCGTCCGCGCCGCTCATCGCCGCGATCGCGAGGCGGTGGTGGCCGTCGAGGATCTGGTACCGGTCGGAGCCGCGGACGGGCGCGACGAGCACCGGGTCCTGCGGGCCGCTCTGCTGGGGACGCCGCCCGGATCCGCCGCTCGGAACCTCCTCGCCGCGGTACCGGGCGATGAACGCGCGGGCCGCGGCGACCACGCCGGCCTCGTCGGTGCCGCCGAAGTAGTTGCCGCCCGCCTCGATACAGCGCAGGCCGAGCCTGCCGTAGGGGCTGGCGAGGATCTGCTCGTCGCTCGGCTCCGGCACTTCGTCGGCGAGACGCAGCAGCGCCACGTGGGGGCCGTCGAGGAACGGCGTCGACGGCCACAGCAGGTCGCCGGTGCGTTCGGCGAACTCGCGGGCCGTCCAGCCGCCCTGGGCCCCGACGAGCAGCTTGTCGAACCGGACCCGCACCTTCCACGGGCGGCGCAGCACGGCGGTGGACACCGCGACGCGGGCGGCGGCCGGGATCGGCAGCGACCGCCCGGCGTCGACCAGCCGCCCGTACACCGGGCCGCTCGGCGCGATCCCGGTCTTGCGCAGCATCGCGCGCGACTTGCGGCGGACCTGGTCAATTCCCGGCATGGGCGCTCCTGGCGGATCTCGTATCAGGTGTCGGCGTGTCAGGTGTCGGTGAGCCGGGTCCGGGGTCGGACGTCGTTTCGGTGCCCGGTGCGGCCGCGGCGTCCAGGGGATGCGCCGCGCGGCCGCGCCTGCCCGGCAGCAGGGAGGCGAAGGCGGTGAGGGACAGCCGCTCACGGCCGATCCACAGCAGGGCAACGTACACGACGGCGCCCGGGACGAGCGCGCACCCGAGCGAAAAAGGACTGGACCCGGCGGCGGCGCGGACGGCGAGCGGCAGCGCCCCGAAGCCCAGCAGGGCCGCGCCGCCCGCCCAGAACAGTCCCGCGCTCGCCGGGGACATCCCGAGGATCCGGCGGACCTGGACGAGGGCCAGCAGGGTCCGCGCGAGCAGCCCGCTCGCCCGCGCCAGCGCCGCCCCCGCGATACCGAGCGGCGGGATCAGCAGCACGTTCAGCACCAGGTTCACGCCGAGGGCGGTGCTCTGGTTCACCAGGCTCAGCCCGCTGCGGCCCGCCATCAGCAGCATCACGTCACGGGCGCCGGTCGCGGTCGCCACCAGCATCGCCGCTGCGACGATCATTGTGGCGGCCTCGCCGGACCCGGTGTAGCCGGAACCGAACGCGCCGAGGTAGACCGGCGCGCCGACGATGACCGACAGGTGCACGGGCCAGGCGAGGACGAGGTTCCACGACGCGCACACGGCGAAGACCCGCTGCGCGCCCGCCCGGTCGGTGAGCGCCAGCAGCCGGCTGACGGCGGGCTGCATGACGTTCTGCACGGCCTGGGTGGCGAGCTGGCTGATCACCACGAACCGGGTCGCTGCGGTGTAGACCGCGGCCTCGCGGGGGGAGCTGAGCGCCGCGACCAGCACGATGTCGGTGCGCTGGAACGCCGTCTGGCAGACCTGCGCGAACGCGCGGGGCGCGGTGAACCGCCAGAACTCGCCCGCCAGCGAACGCCACCCGCGTCGCCCCGGCGCCGTGCCCGTGGCCGCCGGCGCGTCCGCGGAGGAGCTCGCGCGGCTGATCCTCAGGTACCACAGCGCGGCGATCAGCAGGCAGGGCAGGTAGGGGCCGGCCCAGGCCAGCGCCAGCCAGGCCGCGCCGTCGGTGACCGCCGCCGCGGCGACCACCCCGGCGACCTGGAGGGTCTGCCGGAGGATCTTGTCGACCAGGACGGTCGGCCGCATCGACCCGTGGCCGCGGGTCGCGGCCAGCAGCGCGTCCTGCGCGGCGGCCAGCGGCAGGAACAGGGCCAGCACCCGCACCATGGCCGCGGCCTCGTCGGCGCCGCCCGCGCCGATGCGCTCGGCGGCCCACGGCGCCGCGGCCGCCAGGACGAGCCCGGCGACCGCCGCCGTCGCGATGACCGGGACCAGCGCCACCGGAACCGTCCTGCGCGCCGCGACCCGGTCGCCGAGCGCGAGATGCCGCGGCAGCCACCGCAGCAGCCCGGCGTCCGTGCCGAGCCACGACACGGCCTGCAGGATGATGAACAGCGACGTCGCCGCGAAGAACACGCCGGCGACCCGCTGCGGGTACAGGTGCGCGACCAGGAAGACCAGTGCGAGGCCCTGCACGCCCGCGACGGCGGCGCCCACCAGGTTGAGGGCGCCGCCCCGGGCGAGCTTGTTCAGATTGGGGCCCCGGCTCGGATCAGGGTCCGGCATGCCGCCCGGCCTTGTGCGCGTTCTTGCCGTAACGGGGCACCAGGTCCGCCTTCTCCCCGGCCGCGCCGTCCGCGCGGTCCTCGGAGAGGTCCGGACGCATGTACTTGGAGACGTCCTCCTGGGTCCGGGCGGAGGGCGAGCCGGCGTCGCCCTCCCGGTGCTCCCCGGTCATCCCGCGCCCGTCGGACGCCGGGTCCGAGGGGTCGGCCTCGGACCGGAGCCCGCCCGCGCGGTGCCGCGCCGAACGGCCCGTTCCGGTGTCCTGGGTGATGTCCGTCGGCGAGATCGGCTTCGGGGCGACGGGCGTGCTCGGCCCGGGCGGCGACTCCAGCGGCGGCGCGGCACGCCGTCCGCCGGCCGGCGGCGCCGCGTGCCGCGACCCGGACCGGCGGGCGCCGCGCGAGCCCCCCTGCCGCGCCTCGGCGGACCGCGTCTGCGGCTTGATCTGCGGCAGCGCCTGGGTGGTGAGGGTCGCGGGATCGCCCGCGGGCTCGTCGTCCTCGCGCTTTCTGCTCGACCAGTAGCCGGCGTCGGCCGCGGGGTCGCGGTGCCGGTCGTCCTCGGACTCGGCGAAGTCGTCGGCCCAGGCGAGGGCGTCCCCGCCGCCCCGGCTCTCGGGCGCCCTGGCCTCGGGCGCACGGCTCTCGACGCCGCGCGGCGCACGGGCCTGGCGATGCTGCGACGACGGCGCAGACGACGAGGACGACTTGCGCCTCCTGCCCTGCTCCGGCGGCTCCAGCACGGTGCCCAGCACGGTCACGCCCGCGCGTTCGGCCTCCACGTACGCCTGGCGCAGCTCCTCCCGGGTGGTCACGCCCTGGTTGACCACGAGGACGACCGCGTCCATGAACGTGCACAGCGCCTGCGCGTCGGCGTCGTGGATGCTCGCGGCGTTGACGATGAGGTACTCGCTGCGGCGGCGCAGCACCTTCACGGTCTCCCGCATGCGCGGGCCGCTGAACCGGTGCGCGGCCTCCAGGGCGCGGGGGCCGCGGGGAAGCAGCCGAAGCTGCGAGTCGGTGTGGATCAGCAGGGTCGCCGGGTCGGTGCCGCTGAGCAGCGTGTCCGACAGGCCCTTGCCGGGCCGCGCCCCGAACAGCCCTGTCATGTCGGCGTCGTCGGTGTTCGCGTCGATCATGATGGTCTTGGCGCCGGCGAACGCCAGCGAGACCGCGAGGTTGGCGCTGGCGAGGCGGGCGCTGCCGCCCGGCGTGGCGTTGGTGACGAGAATCGCCACCGGGGTCTGCGGCGCGGTCGCCACGACCGCGGCGCGCAGCCGCCGGTACGCCTCCCCGGCCGGGCTCTTGGGGGCGCTGACCAGCGCGAGGGAGTCGCCGGTCGGGCCGCCCGGCGGGATGGTGGACAGCGCGCGGATGCCGAGCCCCTCGACCGACTCGGCGTTGCGCAGCCGCTGGTTCAGCCGCTCCCGCAGCAGGATGATCACGAACCCGGCGAACAGGCCGAGGACGAGGCCCCCGCCGCCGTACAGCCCCCGCTGGACGAGGCCGGGCCCGCTCGGCGCGTCCGCCGGGGTGATCACCTGGCCGGGGTCGATGGGGGTGCTGGCGAGGTCGTTGGCCTGCTCGTCGATCACGCCGAGCTGGTTGGTGTAGGCGGTGACGCGCTGCTGCAGGGTGGCGCGCTGCGATCCGGAGGCCGCGGCGAGCTGCTGGTTGGCCTGCGTGAGCTGCTGCTCGACCTTGACGGCCTGCGCCTTCAGCTTGGCGAGCTGGTTGTTCACCACCGCCTGGGCGCGCTGGGAGCGGTACTCCAGGTAGGCGTCGGCGAACGCCTGCGCCCCCTTGCGGGCCCGCGACGCGCTGGTGGAGGTGTAGGTCAGGTTGAGCACCTGCGTGTTGGGCGGGACGGAGACCTCCACCTCGCCGTCCGGCTCGTACCCGAGCTTCCTCTCGACGATCTTCGAGACCTTGTCGGTCGAGACGAGCTGCGCCTCGGTCTGCAGGTTCACCAGGTCGTCGCCGCGTCCCTCCGGCGAGTACGGGTTGCCTTCGAGCGGGCTGACGAGCACGGTCGCGGTCGCCTTGTACGGGGGCGGCATCACGATCGCCAGTCCCACGCCGCCGGCCGCGCCGAGGATGGCGAGCAGGATCAGCGCGGCCATGTGGCGCCGCAGGAGGGACAGCAGTTGCCCTCCCTGCGGGTCGGCCGTCTGGTCAGCTCCCATGACGATCTCCCTCGTCGGTCCGGCGTGCGGCGGGCGGAATGTTCCTGACGACTCTAACCGCGCTTCGCGCTGGGGCGGTTCGGTTCATCTCAACCTCGTCCGGGGGCGGTGGCTCGGGGTGGGGTCCGGCCGGCCGCCCGCCTCGGGCGCCGGGGCGCCGGTCCCGCGGGGGCGGGCACGGTCAGCACGATGCCGCGCGGGGGGTTGCCGGACTGGTCCAGGGCGAGGACGCCGCTCGCGACCTCGCGGTCCACGGCGCGGCCGCGCTCGGCGACCACGAGGGTGAGGTCGCTCGCGACCGCCGCGGCGATGGTGTCGGCGCCGTTGATGTCCGGTGTGTTGATGATCACGATGCGGGACTCGCGGCCGGCCCGGTCGATCGCCCGGGTCAGGTGCCGGTCGTCGTCGCCGCGCACGAGCCGGACGGTGAACGACCGGTGCTCGCCGGGAGGGTCGGCGGGCCCCTCACCGTCCGCGGTGACGCGCAGCACGGTCGTCGCCGAACCGCCCTCGCCGCACAGTTCGGCCAGCTCGTGGGCCAGCTCGGTCCCCGCGGCGCCGGGAACGCCGACGACGAGCACGACGCGGGCCTCGGCGTCGAACACCAGGTTGCGCAGGCGGCGGCAGACCTCGCGGTGCCCGCCGCCCAGGGCCTGCGCCTCCACCATGATCGGAAGCTGGCTGTGCAGCCGGACGTCGGCGGGGCGCCGGATGCGCCGCGGCCGCCTCTCGCGCACCAGGACGTAGGCCACCCAGGCGAGCAGGCCGATCCCGATCCCGGTGGCACAGGCGATGTCGCGTTCCGGGTCGTCGCGCACCTGGGGCAGCGTCGCGGCCCGCAGGACTTCGCCGGGCTGTTCCTCCTCGGCCTTCAGGTCGCCGATCTGCTGCTGCACGTCGCGGATCTGCTTCACGATCGCCTGGCGGCGGGTGCGGGTGGTGACGCGGCGCAGTTCGTTCTCGTTGCCCGGCAGCGCCTTCAGCTGGGTGCGGAGCAGGTCGAGGTTCTGCTCCAGCACCCGGCGGTTGCGCCGCTGCACCTCGCCGAAGATCCGGCGGCGCACCTTCAGGTAGGCGTCGGCGACGACGTTGGCCCCGTCGCGTGCATGCGCGGGCGTGTCGGCCCGCACGCCGATCGTCAGCACGTGCGTCCCGGTCGGGACCGTGAGGTCGATCCGCTCGCGCAGTTCGTGCTCGGGGGCGTCGAAACCGGGACGGCCCTTCAGCGCGGACAGCACCGTGTCGGACCACACGATCTGCGCCTCGGTGTCCATCGTGCTCTCGCGCGGCTTCCGGTCGCTCGGGTCGGTGGCGGAGCCGATCTCGATGCCGGGGTGCAGCGCGACCGGCGGCGCCAGCACCGAGATCCGCGCGGTGTAGGTCGGCGGGGTGAGCGCGACCTTGACGGCACCGAGCGCCCCGCCGGCCAGCACCGCGATCACCAGCGCCGCCAGGTGCCGCCGGACGGCGCCCGCGAACCGGGTGACGGGGATCGAGTCCGGGGCGAGCGGCGGTTCCGCCCGCACGCTGGACGGGCCGAGGGTGCGCTTGCTCATCGTCGTCTCACCGGCATCGTCTTCTCACCGGCATCGTCGTCTCACCGGTCCTTCCTCCGCCGCCACGCCGGCTCCTCGCCGAGGAGTGCGGCGAGCTTGTCGT
>DATCLF010000265.1:0-10639 GCA_036564055.1 Spirillospora sp. | reverse complement strand
CCGTCGCGCACGGGGGCGCCGTGTACGCGATTATCGGGTGACATGAGGCGTACTGAGAAGGTTGTCGTCCCCGACGGTGCTTTCGACCTGCACGTGTGGTCGCCCGAGAGCGGCGGCGGGCCGGGCGTGCTGCTCCTCCAGGAGATCTTCGGGGTCGGCGAGTACATGGAGGCGGTCGCCGAGGATCTGGTGGCGCTCGGCTATGTCGTGGGGGCACCCGACATGTTCTGGCGCATCGAACCGGGCTGGGCGGTCGCCCACAACGAGGAGGCCCTTCCGAAAGGGCTGTCGATGGTCTCCCAGTTCGACTGGGAGAAGGGGGTCGAGGACGCGGCGGCCGCCCTCAAGGTGCTCAAGGGGCTGCCGGGGGTCGGCAGGGCCGGCGTGCTGGGCTTCTGTTTCGGCGGGACGCTCGGGTACCTCCTGGCGGCCCACACCGACGTCGATTCCCTGGTGTCGTTCTACGGGTCGGGCGTCCCGGGCGCCGTGGACAAGATCGACGCCATTCACGCCCCGGTCCAGTTCCACTTCGGCGGAAGCGACCCCTACATCCCTCGCGAGGACATCGCCAAGGTGGAGCGCGCGGTCGAGGGACGGGACGGGATGGAGATCCACGTCCAGGAGGACGCCGGGCACGCCTTCCACAACAGCAAGGCCGCGATGTTCTACCAGCCGGAACCCGCGGAACGGGCATGGCGGCTCACCGTGGACTTCCTGGCACGCACCCTGACGTGAGCCCGCGCGAACGTCAGGCGGGGTCCAGCGCGAGCTGGGACAGTTCCCTGCGGGACGATGTGCCGAGCTTCCGGTACGCCTTGTAGAGGTGGTACTCGACCGTCCTCGGACTGAGGAAGAGCTGGGCGCCGATGTCGCGGCTGCTCGTCCCCGTCGCCGCGAGGCGGACGACCTGCAGCTCCTGCGGGGTGAGACGGTCCACGAGGTCGGGTGACGCGGGCACCGTCGTCCCCGTCTCGCCGGTGGCGCGCAGTTCGGCGCGCGTCCGCTCCAGCCAGGGGGTCGCGCGGAGGGCTTCGAAGATCTCCGCCGCCGAGCGGAGCGGCACGCGCGCCTCGGAGCGGCGGCGCGCCCGCCGCAGCCACTCGCCGTAGAGGAGTTCCGTCCGGGCCCGCTCGAACGGCCGCGTCGCCCGCTCGTGCAGCCGGACGGCGCGTGCGTACGGTTCCTCGTCGTCCGTCAGCAGGGCCTCGCAGCGCAGGGACACCGCTCGCGCCCACGCCTGCCCTCCCGCCTCGGCCCAGGACCGGAAATGGTCGAAGGTCGCGCGGGCGAGGTCGGGCCGTCCGGCGCGCACCGCCGCCTCGACCTGGTCGGCGGCGGAGGCCACGAGCTCGGTGGTGTGCCGCCGGGGGCCGCGCGCCACCTCCTCCAGGCGGCGCAGCGCGTCGTCGTAGCGGCCGAGGCCGAGGTCGAGCAGCGCGAGCGCGGCGTCGGTGACACCGCAGTGCCGCGCCAGGGCCCCGGCGGCCAGTTCGCGCAGCCGCGCCTCGTCGCCCTCGATAGCGGCCACGCGCGCCAGGACGGCTCCGAGCCGCCCCGCGCGGTGGGGGCGGCCGGTGTCGCGGGCCAGGGCGACCGCCTCGGCGACGGTCGCCTCCGCGTCCGCGTGCCGCCCGGTCGCGATCTGCGCCTGGGCGAGCGTCTGCAACACGCTCGGCAGCGCGCCGATCAGCCCGTGCCGCCGGCAGTGCGCGACCTCGGCGGCGGCGAGCTCCAGCGCCGTCTCGTCCGCGCCGATGATCAGGGCGAGCTGCGCGGCCCGCACCCGCTCCTCGACGCCGCCCTCCGGTCCCGCGACGGCGTGGACGTCGCCGGCGTGACCGGCGCCGTTCGCACCGGGGGAAGCCGAACCGGCGCGTGCGCCTCCGGCGCCGTTCGCGGCGCCCGCGCCGCCGACGGTGCTCGTGCCGTTGGCGATGCGCGTGTCGTCGGCGGGGCATGCGCCGAGGGTGTCGTGCGTGTCGCCGACCAGCCGCCCGAGGAGCGGCAGGCCGCGTGCGTGGTCGCCGGCCGCGAGAAGCGCGAGGCCGCGGACGGCGTCGTCGTCGGGAAGCAGCTCGCCTGCGCGGAGCACGGCGGACAGCTCGCCGGACATCCACCCGTACACGGCGCCGGTGCGCAGCATGGCGGCGCGCTCGCCCGGAGGCGCTTCGGCGGCACGGTCGACGATCATGCGGGCGGCGGTGAGCGGGTCGCCGCGCTCGTACTCGACGGCGGCGTGGACGCGGGCGAGCCGGGCCAGCTCCACGGGATCCGAGGTGAGCCCCTCCGCCCGGACGGCGAGGGACTCGGCCTCGTCGAGACGTCCCGCCTGGAGGGTGAGCGAGGCGGCCGTGACCAGGCGCGCGGCACGCCTGGCGGGCGCGGGCGTCAGGTCCGCCGCCTGCCGGTACAGCTTGGCGGCCGTCGAGAAGGCCATGCGCTCGCGGGCGTACTCCGCCGCGTTCTCGACGTCGGCGGCGACGTCCTCGTCGGGCGCCAGGGCGGCGGACGCGCGCTGCCGGGCGCGGCAGTGCGGGTCGAGGGCGCCGTCGGCGAGCGCCCGGTGGGCGGCGAGGCGCTGTGCGGCGGCCGCGCCGTGGTAGGCGGCCGCCCTGATCAGCGGGTGGCGGAACGCGATGCGGCGCCCGGTGACGTTCACCAGCCCGACGCGCTCGGCCTCCTCCAGGTCGGCGAGGCCGGCCCCCATGCTCTCCGCCGCCCTCAGAATCGACGGCATGTGCCCGCGTCCGTCCGCCGCCGCGATCAGCAGCATCAGCCGGGTGTTCGGCGGCAGGCGGCCGATCTGGGCGCGGAACGCGGCGAGGACCCGGTCGGTGACGGGCAGCGGTCCGGTGCCGCTTTCGGTGTCCGACCCGCCGAGCTCCAGCAGGGCGAGGGGGTTGCCGGCCGCCTCCTCGATGACCCGGGCGCGGACGGCCGGCGTCAGCTCCCGCGCCGCGAGAAGCCGCTCGGAGTCCTCGCGCCCCAGCCGGTCGAGGCGGAGCTCGGGCAGGCCCGTGCCGGTGAACGCGTCGTCCAGTGCGGCGAACAGCATCACCACCCCTTCGGCGGCGAGCCGCCGCGCGGCGAACAGCAGCGCGTCGGCCGTCGCGGTGTCGAGCCACTGCGCGTCGTCCACCAGGACCAGAACGGGGCCGTCGCCGTGCTGACGTTGCTCGTCGGCCAGGTCGGCGAGCAGCGTCAGCACGGCGAGGCCCGTGGTGAAGCGGTCCGGCCCCGCCTCCGCGGCCTGCCCGGTCGACGCGTCGTGCGGGCCGTCGAGCGCGGACCGCAGCGCGGCGGCCTGCGGGCCCGGAAGGGCGTCCAGCCGGTCCCGGACCGGCCACAGCAGCTGGTTCAGCCCCGCGTAGGCGATGTCGGTCTCGGCCTCGACCGCGGTCACCCGCAGCACCTGCGGAGGGCCGTCCGCAGAAAGGGACGCCGCCGCCTCGGCGAGCAGCGCCGACTTGCCGATGCCGGCCTCGCCCCGGATGAGGAGCGCGCCGCTTCGCCCGTGGTCGCGTGCCTCGGTGATAAGCGAGGTGATCCGCGCCAGTTCGTCGTTCCGCCCGTAAAGCACGGATCCAAACTACGGGGCCAACTACCGAAGTCGTACGGATTCGGCCCGTAGGAGGCGGCTCGTACGGTCGTGTCCAGCCGAAACGCACTGAGAGGAAAAGATGGACGGACTTTTCGAACCGCTGTCCGCGGGAAAGCTGCAGTTGCGCAACCGCCTCGTCATGGCGCCGATGACCCGGAACCGTGCCACCGAGGACGGCCGGGTGACCGAGCTGAACGTCGAGTACTACCGGCAGCGCGCCGGCGCCGGTCTGATCATCACCGAGGCCGTGCAGCCGAGTGTGCGCGGCCAGGGGTACATCCTGACGCCGGGGCTGCACTCCCGTGACCAGGTGGAGGCATGGCGCCGCGTGACGGACACCGTGCACGCGGAGGGCGGTCAGATCTTCGCCCAGTTGATGCACGCGGGCCGGATCGGACACCCCGTGCTCTACCCGGACGGCGGGCTGCCCCTGGCGCCGTCACCGATCGCGTCGGGTCAGAAATTGGTCACCCGGGACGGCGTGCTCGACCATCCCGTCCCCCGGGAGATGACGACGGACGACATCGCGCAGGCCGTCGAGGAGTTCGCCGGCGCGGCGGCCAACGCGATCGAGGCCGGGTTCGACGGGGTGGAGCTGCACGGCGCGAACGGCTACCTGATCCACCAGTTCCTCGCCGACGGCACCAACAAGCGGACCGACGCGTACGGAGGGTCCGTCGAGAACCGCATCAGGTTCGCCGCCGAGGTCGTCCGGGCGGTGAGCGACGCGATCGGCGCCGAACACGTCGGGCTGCGCGTGTCGCCGGGCCACGCCGTCAACGGCATCAGCGAAAGCGACACCCCCGAGCTGTACTCGGCGCTGGTCAAGGCCATCGCGCCCTACGGTCTCGCCTACCTGCACATCATGGAGGTGGGCGACCGCGCGACGACCGAGCGGATCCGCGGCGAGTGGCCGGGCACGCTGATCCTCAACCCGCACCCGACGCCCGAGTCGTTCCCCGCGAAGCCCGAGTACGGTGCCGACGCCCTGCGGGACGGTGTGGCCGACGCGATCGCGTTCGGTGAGATGTGGCTGGCCAACCCGGACCTGCCCGCCCGCATCAAGGCCGGCGGCCCCTACAACGAGGCGGACAGGGCGACGTTCTACGGCGGCGACCACACCGGCTACACCGACTACCCGACGCTCGACTAAGGCGGCCCCGGCCTCTCGCTCCTTCACCGGTACGGCGCCGACGCACAGGTGGACGACCAGCGCGCACGCTCAGGCGGCCACGAGGCATAGGGCCGGGGCCCCGCGTGGGGGCAACGCGGGGCCCCGGCCAACACGTCGTCTCCGCGGTGGAGACGCAAAAGAGCCTCCTGGGCCGCGTGAGACCGATGCGCCTAGCCGGATTCGGCCACCGCCGGGGGTTGACGGGTGCGCCTCCGAAGCCTGTAGTCCGAAGGAGATTCATGTCCGGCCTCCGGAAGGAGCTCCGTGTTCGGCACCCCCGCCAGACCGGCCGCCCCGGCCAGACGCACAAGGCTCGGACGGCCGGAACGAGCCGGCCGCGTACGCTTCCGTGGCCGAGCCGCTCTCGCACTCGCCCTCGCGGTCACGCTCGGCCTGGGCACCGCGTCCCCCGCCGCCGCCGAACACGCACCCGTGACCGCCAAGTTCCCGTCAAACTTCCTCTGGGGTGTTTCCACGTCCGGTTTCCAGAGCGAGGGGTCCTTCCCGGACAGCAACTGGACGAGGTACGTAGAGCGCGGCGGGTCCAACATCAAGCACCCCTACGGGAACTCCGTCGACTTCAGGCACCGCTACCCCAGCGACCTGAAGCTCGCCAAAGGACTCGGAGTCAACGTCTTCCGCACCTCGATCGAGTGGTCGCGGATCGAGCCGCGCAGGGGACACCGCGACCCCGAGGCCATCGCCTACTACGACGACCTCATCCGCCAGATCAGGGCCAACGGGATGAGGCCGATGCTCACGCTCGACCACTGGGTCTACCCGGGCTGGGTGGCCGACCAGGGCGCCTGGAACAACCCGCAGACCCGGAAGGACTGGCTCCGCAACGCCGAGTTCGTCGTCAACCGCTACAAGGGGCAGGGCGTCATCTGGATCACGTTCAACGAGGCGAGCGAGTACCTCAACCGGGAGCTGTCCTCGCGTCCCATGAACATCGTGCAGCTGCTGAAGATGCGCGACGCCCTCGTGAAGACTCACCGCGCCGCCTACGACCTGATCCACAGGATCGACAAGGACGCCATGGTGTCCAGCAACGTCGCCTACGGGACGGTCCTCAACGGCATCTTCGATGCAGCACTCTTCAACGACGTCACCGACAAGCTCGACTTCATCGGCATCGACTACTACTACGGCGCGAACCTGCAGAACCTGACCGTGGTCCACGCCCTCACCGGCGAGTTCTGGAGAATCGACCCCGAACCCGAGGGGCTGTACTACGTCCTCAAGAACTACCAGCGCAGGCTTCCGCACCTACCGATCTACATCGTCGAACACGGCATGGCCACCGACGACGGCAAACCGCGCCCAGACGGCTACACGCGCGCAGACCATCTCCGCGACCACATCTACTGGATCCAGCGCGCCATGGCCGAGGGCGTGAAAATGATGGGCTTCAACTACTGGAGTCTCACCGACAACTACGAGTGGGGCAGCTACCGTCCACGCTTCGGCCTGTACACGGTGGACGTGCTGACCGATCCGTCCCTGGAGCGGCGGCCGACCGACGGCGTCCCCGCCTACCGCTCGATCATCGCCGACCGCGGCGTCCCCTCCGGGTACGTGCCGGTGCGGAAACCGGGCTGGTGCTCCAGCGAGGACCCCATCGCCACCTGCCTCGGGACGACTCCCACCCCGCCCGCCGAGTACGCCCTCCCCGGCTGACGCCCCGGCTCTGACGTCCGCCCTTGACGTCCGCGGGGACGCATGGGCCGCGCGTCCACGGGTATCGCGGTCGCAACCGTTGCCGACCAGGGGAACGCGTGGGCGTTGTGCGGACCGAACCCGACCCCGTGAACCGGGGGTCCGGCACCGTGAGGCCGGGCCCGGGAGGCGCGGCGGACGACCTGCTGATGAGCCTCAAACGCGCCGCGGCCGCGCTCAGGGACGCCGGGATCGACTACGCGCTCGCGGGCGGGTTCGCCGCATACGCGCACGGTGCGGCCGTGTCGACGCACGACGTCGACTTCGTCGTGCGGGAGCGGGACGTCCCCGCGGCACTGGACGCGTTGCGCGGCGTGGGCATGACCCATGTGGAAAGCCCGGAGAACTGGCTGGAGAAGGTGCGCGACGGCGAGCACCTCATCGACCTGATCCACACTCCGTCCGGGCGTCCCGTGGACGGGGAGCTGCTCGGGCGGGCGCGGGAGATGACGGTCGGGGCGGTGTTCATGCCCGTCCTCCCCGCAACCGACCTGATGATCATGAGGCTGCTGGCGTACACCGAGACCGCGTGCGACTTCAGCGGATTCCTGCACGTGTGCCGGGCGCTGCGGGAGCAGGTCGACTGGCGGTGCGTCGCCGCGGAGACGGCCGGCTCCCCGTACGCCTACGCCTTCCTGACCCTGCTCGCCCGGCTCGGCGTGATCGACGAGGACGTGCCGTGACCGCCGGCGCCGCAGGGAACCCGTGACCGAGAGGAGGCGGCGATGATCGCCAGAAAGCATCGTGACGTGCCCGAGCCGCCGGGATATGTTTCCGCGCGCATCAAGGAGAGGCTCGCGGACGAGGCGTACGAGCTCGGCGTCCGCGTCGACGTGGACGGTGACACCGTTCGCCTGCGCGGCGAGGTGATGAGCGAGGAGCAGCGGCGGGACGTGGAGGAGGCCGCGCGCGCCGCCGCCGGGGGCCGCGAGATCCGCAACGAGGTCCACGTCGTCGCGGTCGACGAGCCGGAGGGGGAGGAGAGGCTCTCATGATCCATGTGGCTGCGGTGGGGGACCTGCACGTCTACCCCGAGGTCGCCGGACACTACCGCGAGCACCTGTCCACGCTGGCCGACCAGGCGGACGTGTTCCTGGTCGCCGGCGATCTGACCAGGCACGGGACGGTCGAGGAGGGGCGCGTCGCGGCGGACGAGCTGCGGGATCTCGGCCTCCCGGTCATCGCCGTCCTCGGCAACCACGACCACCACTCCGACGTCGAGGAGGAGATCGCGGACATGCT
Organism: Spirillospora sp.; assembly: GCA_036564055.1. Taxonomy (GTDB): domain Bacteria; phylum Actinomycetota; class Actinomycetes; order Streptosporangiales; family Streptosporangiaceae; genus Spirillospora. The sequence continues at coordinate 2,903 of DATCLF010000265.1, read as the reverse complement.
GCGGGACGCCGGCGTGATCGTCCTGGAGGGGGACGGGACGGTCGTGGACTGCGGCGGGACCCGGCTCGGCGTCGCCGGCGGCAAGGGGTTCGGCGGCGGGTTCCAGGGCAAGTGCGCCAGTGACTTCGGCGAGTCGAAGATGAAGGAGTTCATCCAGCACACCAAGGAGTTCTCCGCACGTCTGAAGACCGCGCTCCTGGAACTGGACGCCGACGTCATCATCAGCCTGACGCACTACGCCCCCACAGAGGAGACGCTGCGGGGCGAGCCGCGGGAGATCTACCCCTTCCTCGGGAGCTACCTGATGGGAGAGGCGATCGACTCGGCCGGTGCCGATCTCGCCGTGCACGGACACGCGCACAAGGGCACGGAGAAGGGTTTCACACCCGGTGGGATCAAGGTTCGCAACGTCGCCCTGCCCGTGATCCAGCAGGCGTACGCCCTGTATCGCCTGGACGGCGAACAGAAAAGCCCCGCCCGCGACCGCGCCCCCGAAAACGCGTCAGCGCGGTGACCCCGCTGCGTCGAAGCGCCGGCCGGGCCCACGCGACCGGACCTTCTGTTCAGGTCGCCGCCGGTGACCTCCTGACCCCGTCATGCCGTCAGCCCGGGTGGATCTCGCCGCCCGCGGGCACCAGCGTCTGCCCGGTGTAGTAGGAGGACAGGCGGTTGGAGGCGAAGAACACGTAGGACGGAGCGATCTCGTCGGGGTCGGCGGCACGCCCCATGGGAGCCTGCTGCCCGAACCCCTCGACGCGTTCCTCATCGAACGTCGCCGGGATCAGCGGCGTCCACACGGGCCCTGGGGCGACGCAGTTGACGCGTATCTCGCGGTCCATGAGGTTCTGGGCGAGGCATGCCGCCAGCGTCATCACAGCGGACTTGCTGGCGGAGTAGTCGATGAGCGTCTTGTTGCCGCGCAGGCCGTTGATGGACCCGGTGATGACGATGGACGACCCCGGACCCATGTGGTCCAGGGCCTCCTGGATCGTCCAGAACACCGAGAAGACGTTCACCTCGAACGTCCGCCGGAGCTGCGCGTCGTCGATCTCGCGGACGTCCTTGACGGGCGTCTGCGTCCCGTGGTGCACGACGAGCACGTCGAGCCCGCCCAGGTCGCGGACGGCGTGCTCGACGACCTGCCGGCAGTGTCGTTCCTCGCCCATGTCGCCGCCGAAGGCGAAGCAGCGCCGCCCGGCGGCCTCGACGAGACCGGCGGTGTGCCGGGCGTCGTCGTCCTCCTCCAGGTACGTGATCGCCACGTCGGCGCCCTCCTTGGCGAACGCGACCGCGGTGGCCCGCCCGATGCCGGAGTCGCCGCCGGTGATCAGTGCGCGGCGTCCCTCCAGCAGGCCGCCGCCGGTGTAGTCGCGCATCTCGTCGCGCGGTTCGGGCGCCATGGCCGCGGTTCTGCCGGGATGGGGCTGGCTCTGTGCCGGTCGCTCGCTCATGCGACGCGGCGTGCCCCCAGACGAAAGGGACAAACGTCTCAGCCGTATGACCGGGGGATGGCGGCGGCGGACCCGCGTCCGGAAAATTCACGGGGGTGGTCGCTCAAGTGCGCGTCGCCCTGTCGGTACCATCGGCCCGAACCACATTCGGTCCCTGACGTAAGGTGCTGCTTATGGACCTGAACGGAGTATCCGCCGTCGTCTCCGGCGGGGCGAGCGGCCTCGGCGAGGCCACCGTCCGCATGCTGACCGCCGAGGGCGCCAAGGTGGTCATCGCCGACCTGAACGAGACCAAGGGCAAGGCCATCGCCGACGAGGTCGGCGGCGTCTTCGTCAAGACGGACGTGTCCGACGAGGGCCAGGTGCAGGCCGCCGTCCAGGCCGCCGTCGACACCGGCCTCCCGCTGCGCGTCATCGTCAACAGCGCCGGCATCGGCTGGGCGTCGCGGACCGTCAACCGCGACGGCACCCCGCACGACCTCGGCTCCTTCGAGACCGTGATCCGCGTCAACCTCATCGGCACCTTCAACCTGATGCGGATCGGTGCCGCCGCCATCGCCAAGACCGAGCCCGCCGACGAGGACGGCGCCCGCGGGGTGGTCATCAACACCGCGTCCATCGCCGGCATCGAGGGGCAGACCGGCCAGGTCGCCTACTCCGCGTCCAAGGGCGGCATCATCGGCATGACGCTCCCCGCCGCCCGCGACCTCGCCGCCATCGGCGTCCGGGTGAACACCATCTGCCCCGGCATCATCGACACCCCGATCTACGGCGAGGGCGAGGCCGCCGAGGCGTTCAAGGCCAAGCTCGCCGCGCCGGTCCCGTTCCCGAAGCGGATGGGCAGGGCGTCCGAGTTCGCGCACCTCGTCAAGTCCCTGATCGAGAACGACTACATGAACGGCGAGACCATCCGCTTCGACGGCGCCATCCGCTTCCAGCCCAAGTGAGGCCCGAATGACCGACGCTGCTTCGTCCGAAGGCACACCCGCCGAGAACACCGCCGTCCTGACCGAGGAGGACGGCGCCGTCCTCGTCATCACCATCAACCGCCCCGAGGCCCGCAACGCGGTGAACGGCGACGTGGCGAAGGGGATCGCCGCGGCCGTCGAGGAGCTGGAATCCCGCAAGGACCTGTCCCTCGGCATCCTCACCGGCGCGGGCGGGACGTTCTGCGCCGGCATGGACCTCAAGGGCTTCCTGACCGGCGACAATCCCATCGTCGAGGGACGCGGCTTCGGCGGCATCACCGAGCGCCCCCCGGCCAAGCCGATGATCGCCGCGGTCGAGGGGTACGCCCTCGCCGGCGGCTGTGAGCTCGCGCTCGCCTGCGACATGATCGTCGCGTCGAGGGACGCGCAGTTCGGGCTGCCCGAGCCGAAACGGGGCCTGGTCGCGGGCGCCGGGGGCCTGCTGCGGCTGCCGAACCGCATTCCGTACCACATCGCCATGGAG
>DATCLF010000264.1:0-16945 GCA_036564055.1 Spirillospora sp. | reverse complement strand
GTTCCAGGCGGCCACCCGGTACCAGCCGTCGCCGAACGGCACCAGCAGCGCGAACGCGTCGTCGGCCGCGTCGGCCGTGAGGACGGTCCCCGGCGGGTCCTTCAGCCGTACGTCGGCGAGCATGACCGACCGCACCGCCGTCTGCCCCGGGAACGGCAGCCCGAGCAGGCGCCGGACCGTGCTGCGGGCGCCGTCGGCTCCGACGACGTAGGAGGCGCGCCGGGTCCGCGTGGCGCCGCCGGAGGTCCTCACCTCGACGTCGACGCCCGCCGCGTCCTGCCGCAGCCCGACGACCTCGGCACCGTGCTCGATCTCGGCTCCCGCGGCCAGCGCCCGCTCCCTCAGCACCCGCTCGGTCTCGTACTGCGGCGTCACCAGCACGTAGGGGAACCGTCCCGGCAGCCGTGAGAGGTCGAGCCTCGCGACGCCCATCAGCCGCACGGCGCCGACCCGCTCGCCCGTCGCGACGAGGTCGTCGGCGACGCCCCGCATGTCGAGCATCTCCAGCGTGCGGGCGTGCACGCCGAACGCCCGTGTCAGATTGCCGGTCTCCGCGTCGCGGCGCTCCAGCACCGTGCATCCGATTCCGGCCGCCGCGAGGTCGCCCGCCAGCAGGAGACCGGTCGGGCCCGCCCCCACGACCAGCACGGTTCCCGCCTGCCTTCCCGTGGGCGACATCCCGTTCCCTTCCTCGCGCTCGACGGCCGGACCCGGCTCCCGCTTTCGGAACACTTCCCGCGAACGACCCGTCCTCACATGGCCGGACGCCCGGCGCGGCGGGGGTTCGCGCCCCCGCCGCGCGGCGTTTCAGCCTTTCACACGGGTGTCCAGGCCGGCCCACTCCTTCTCGCGGAGCTGAAACTTCTGGATCTTGCCGGTGGAGGTTTTCGGCAGCCCGGTCACGAACTCGACCTTATCGGGCGCCTTGAACCGGGCGAGGCGCCCGCGGACGTGCTCGATCAGCTCCTCCTCCGTCGCGGTGCGTCCGTCGCGCAGCACCACGAACGCCTTGGGGCGCTCGCCCCACTTCTCGTCCGGCACCGCGACGACCGCGACCTCCAGCACGGCCGGATGCGAGTCGATCGCGCGTTCCACCTCCACCGTGGAGATGTTCTCTCCGCCGGAGATGATGATGTCCTTGGAGCGGTCGCGCAGCTCGACGTAGCCGTCGGGATGGCGGACGCCGAGGTCGCCGGAGTGGAACCACCCGCCCCGGAACGCCTTCGCGGTCGCCTCCTCGTCGCGGTAGTACTCCTTCATGACGTTGTTGCCGCGCATGACGATCTCCCCGAGCGTCTCGCCGTCGGCCGGGACGTCGTTCATGTCATCGTCGACGACGCGGAGCCCGTCCGTCTGGATCATGCCGACCCCTTGGCGGGCCAGCAGCCGGGCCCGGTCGGCCGAGGGCAGCGCGGACCAGCCGGGCTGCGGCTCGCACACCGAGTACGGCCCGTAGGTCTCCGTCAGCCCGTACACGCGGACGATCTCGGCGCCGAGCCGCTCCATCTCCGCGATGATCGTGGGGCTCGGCGGCGCGCCCGCGGTCGTGATCGTGAGGGGCCGCTCCAGCGGATGCGCCGCGGCCGCGTTGGCGATCATCACCAGGACGGTCGGCGCGCCGTTGAGGTGGGTGACGCCCTCGGCGTCGATGAGGCGCCACACCTCGTCCGGGTCGACGGCCCGCAGGCACACCTGCGTCCCGCCGATCGCGGCGAGGGCCCACGGCGTGCACCAGCCGTTGCAGTGGAACATCGGCAGCGTCCACAGGTAGACGCTGTCCGGCGTGTGGCGGGAGTGCAGCACCTCGCCGAGCGCGTTGAGGTACGCGCCGCGGTGGGTGTACACGACGCCCTTCGGACGCCCCGTGGTGCCGGACGTGTAGTTGATCGAGATGGCGGCGTTCTCGTCCTCGACGCCCCACGGCAGCGGGTCGTCGGATCCGCGCGCCAGCAGCTCCTCGTAGGTGACGCCGCCGACGGCCGGGTCGGGGACGGCGCCCGGGGCGGGAATCGTGACGACCTCGGGCAACGCGTCCGCGAGCGGCGCCACGGACGGGTGCAGTCCCGCGTCCACGACCAGCGCCTTCGCCCCCGAGTGGTCGAGGATGTAGCGGATCTCGGCGGGCGCCAGCCGCGTGTTGATCGCGACGAGGACGGCCCCGGCGAGCGGCACCGCGAAGTGCGCCGCCAGCAGCTCCGGAATGTTCGGCGCCAGGTAGGCGACCCGGTCCCCCGGCCCCACGCCCGAGGCCCGCAGCGCCTGGGCGAGGCGGGTCACCTCACCGGCGAACTCCTCGTACGTCGCCCGCCGGCCCTCGTGAACGTAGGCGGTCTTGCCGGGGAAGACCTCCGCCGACCGGTTGAGGAACGCCAGGGGCGTCAGCGCGGTGTGGCCGGGGCCGTTCTTCATCGGGAGCCTCCTGCGTCGCATGTGACCTTCGTCTCAAGCATCGCACGGCTCCCCCGGAACGCCGCGTCCGAGTGGGCGTCCCGGTGTCCGGAGTCCTAGCGAACGGACTCGGCGGTCAGGATCGCCACGGCCCTGACGGTGGCGTACCCGCGCCATTCGAGCTCCGCGGCGGGCGAGTAGCTGGCGAAGTCGACCGTCCAGCCGCCGTCGTCCTTCTGCTGCTCGTCGAGCCGCCGCAGCTCCTTCTGCACGACCTCCGGTGCGAAGAGGTTCCGGGCGGGGCCGCGGCGGGGCGCGAAGTCGAGAGGCCGCAGCATCTCGTCCTCCAGCCCGCCCTCGACGTGGACGAGGCCGTTCTCCGGGATGTGTTCACCCAGCAGTGCGAGAACGTCGGTGTCCTCGACGGCGTCCGCCAGCCACATCGTGAAGGCGAGCTCCAAGGCGTGCAGGCTCTCCTTCTCTCGGACGGTGTCGAGGCAGTAGCGGGTGGCTCGCTCCAGCCACGGGTGCGCGGCGACCGCCTTGTCATGGACGGCGACGCGCTGCGCCATCGCCGCGACCACCGAGGTGATCTGCAGCGAGGACGTCCCGTGATCGGCGCCGGTCCAGAACGGCGCGCTGCCCGCCGGGTCGGGGATGGGCAGCGCGAACGGCAGGCCGCCGTCCGGCAGCGTCACCGATTCCAGCCAGTCGCAGAGCGCGACGGCCTCCGGGGCGGTGAGGGGCGCGAGTTCCGCGAACACCTCGAACGCGTGCAGCGCCGGTCCCGGCTGGCTCGTCCGCGACCGCAGGTCGGGTTCGAGGCCGTGCCCGTAGCCGCCGTCGGGGTTGCGGTAGGCGTTCACCGCGGCGAGCAGCGCCTCCCGGTCGCCCTCTCCCGTCAGCACCTCGAACCGGCGTCGGTCGAGCGTGCGCGCGTGTTCGGCCATGAAGCCGGCCGCTTTGGTCAGATCCATGCCTCAAGCGTGGTCGCCGTCTCCCCACGCGTCTTGTTCGTTTCGGCCGTCTCCGGGCAAGGAAAACCGTCTCCGGCCACGGCGGCGCCGCCGAAATGGGGGCCGCCGAAACAGGAATGCGCGGCGTGCGCGACGAGCCTTAGCGTGACCTGCATGGAGGTCAGTTTCGAACGTACGGGTGAGCGGCGGTACGCGACCATCGTCACCCTTCCCGGGCGTGAGCCACGGCGGATGGATCCCGCCCCCGCGTACGACGACGAGATTCCGCACGACCTCGTCCACTACATGGTCGAGGCGGAGCTCGGGCTGTCGTCCGGCGTCTACGGCCGGGCCGCGGCGGGCGGCGGCGGGTTCCTGATGGCGCCCGAGACGCCCGGCGACCCGCGCAGGCGGGCCCGGGAGCAGCGCAGGCTGAAGAGGCGCGAGGCGTCCCTCGCCAGGACGGACCGCGGCGACATGGACCGGTCGGAACGCCTCGCCGGCCTGTGCGACCTCGCCTGGCGCCGCCGCGCGGGGGCCCGGACGCCCGCGTGGGCGGAACGCACCCCGATCCCCGCCGAGGACGCGCCCGTCGTCGAGCGCGTCCTCGCCCGTCTGGAGGAGACCGCGCCGCTCTGGCGGGACCTTCCGATCGGCGGCGCGCTCACGTTCACGTGGCCGAGCACGGCCGTGACGGTTCGCCGCTAGTCCGCCCGCAGCGACAGTCCCAGCGCGCGGAACTGTTCCACCGGCCGGTGGTAGCCGCGTTCGATGTGGTGGACGCCGCGCAGCGTGGACGGTCCCTCGGCCACCGCCGCCGCCAGCACCGCCGAGAACCCGGCCCGGATGTCGGGCATGGTCACGTCGCCGCCGCGGAGCTTGGTCACCCCGCGCACCACGGCCGAATGCAGCGCCGCCGTGTCGTGGTACCGGCACGCGGGACCGCCGAGGCACGTGTCGTACACCTCGATCTCCGCGCCCATGTTCTGCAGCGCCGGGACGTACGCGAGCCGGTTCTCGTAGACCGTCTCGTGCAGCACCGACATGCCGTCCGCCTGCGTGAACAGCACCATCAGGGGCGTCTGCCAGTCGGTCGCGAACCCGGGATGGGTGTCGGTCTGCACGGCCGCGGGACGCAGCCCGTCCGGCGCCGACGCCATGATCCAGTCGTCGGTGATCGTGAACTGGGCGCCCATTCTCGTCAGCGTCGTGATCGCGGTGACCAGCCGGTCCTGCGGGCACCCGTGGACGCGCACCTCTCCCCGGGTGACCAGGCCGGCGACCAGGTAGGAGAACGCCTCGATCCGGTCGCCCCCGAGGCGCGTCTGCGCACCGCTCAGCCGGTCGACGCCCTCGATCACGATCCGCCGGTCGGGCGCGAACGAGATTCGCGCCCCCATCCGCTGCAGGAACAGCGCCAGCTCGACGATCTCCGGCTCGGTGGCCGCATTGCGGATCACGGTCTTGCCCTGGGCCCGCACCGCCGCCAGCAGCACCGTCTCCGTGGCGCCGACGCTGGGATACGGAAGCTCGATCGGTGCGCCCACCAGGCGCGTGGCCTTGGCATGGATCCCGTCTTCGGCGTGCGTCACCTCCGCCCCGAACGCCCGGAGCGCGGCCACGTGGAAGTCGACCGGACGCCTGCCGATCGGGTCGCCGCCGACCATCGGCACGAACGCCTCACCCGCCAGGTGCAGCAGCGGCCCCAGCATCAGGATCGGGATGCGGTTCAGCCCCGTGAACGCCTTGCCGACGCTCGGGTCGGTCACCGGGCCGGGGACGACGGTCACCTGTTCGCCGGACCGCTCCACGGTCATGCCGACGTGCTCCAGCATGCCCGCCGTGATCCCGACCTCGCCGACGTCCGGCGCGTTGCCGATGGTGCTGGGCCCGTCCCCCAGCATCGCCGCGACCATGTGCTTGCTGACCGCGTTCTTCGCCCCCCGCACGGTGACGTCCCCGCGCAGCGGGCCCGACGGTTCGATGCGCCACAGCTTCTCAGTCACCACAGCAGAGTACGGCGTGATCGGCGGCCCCCGGACGCGCCGGGCCGCCCTCGGCCTCAGCCGTCCGGCCCCGTGGTCTCCGTGTTTCCCTCGTTCTCCTTGTTCTCCGTCCAGGAGTCGGCGAGCGCGCACAGGTCGTCGAGCGCCGCCTCCACGCTTTCCCGGTCACCGGACGCGAGGAAGTCGGCCTGGAGACCGGAGTAGGCGGCGTTGAGGAACGTGGCCTTGACGCGGGCTTCGGCGGGGTCGAGCCCCCGGGCGACAAGCGCGCCCGCGACGAACTCGGCCCGTTCGGTCAGCCAGCGGGGACACGGTCGCCGAGACGCCCGGCGGCCGCCAGTCCCTCGGCTCGCCGCGCTCGCCCTGGCCGCCTTCACCCTGCAGACCGACGACTTCGTCATCGTGGGCGTGCTGCCGTCCATCGCGCGCGGGCTGTCGGTCGGCGAGGCCGCAGCCGGGCAGGTCGTGACCGTCTTCTCCGTCATCTGCGCCGTCTTCGCGCCCCTCGCGGCCGCGGTCACCGCGTCCTGGCCCCGGGGCCGCCTGCTCACCGGAGGGGTGGTGCTGTTCTGCGTCGCCAACCTCGCCGTCCCGTTCGCCACCTCGTACGCGGCGCTGATGACGCTGCGGATCCTGGCCGCGCTCGCCGCCGCCGTCGTCCTGCCGGCGGTGTTCGCGGTGACGGCCGCCCTGGCCCCGCCCGGACGGCAGGGCCGCGACCTCGCCACGGTGACGATGGGCCTGACCGCCGCCGTGGTCGCCGGCGTCCCGCCGGGGACGTGGCTCGGCGCCGCGTTCGGCTGGCGGGCCGTCTTCGTCGCCGGCGGCGTGCTCGGCGTCGTCGCGCTGCTCCTCCTGCGCGCGTGCCTGCCGGAGCCTCCCGTCCCGCCCGCGATCAGCCCGGCGGAGCGGCTGCGTCCCCTCACGCGTCCGGCGGTGCTGCTCGTCCTCCTCGCGGCCGTGGTCGCGGTGGCGGGCAACCTGATGTTCCAGACGTATCTGGCGCCTTTCCTGGAGGGCGCCCGCGGGGTGGGTCCCACCGGCCTCGGCGCCGTGCTGGTCCTGACCGGTGTCGCGGGAGCCGCCGGCGGGCGCCTCAGCGGCACCCCGGTCGACCGTTCCGGCCCCGCGAGAGCGTTCTCGCTTGCGATCTGCGTGTTCGCCGCGGCGATGGGAGGGCTCGCGCTGGCCTGGTCGGCCCGGCCGGCGCCGCTCGCGCTTCTCGTTCCGCTTCTGGTGCCGTGGTCGGCGGCCGCGTGGTCGGTGCCCGCCGCCCGTGCAGACGCGCGTCCTGCAGCTGGCGGGGCCCGGCGGCGGCCCCCAGGTTCCGGCGCTCAGCAGCAGCGCGGTCTACGCGGGCGCGACCATGGGCGCCGGTCTCGGCGGCTGGTTGATCGGCACGGCCGGCGCCGGGACGCTCCCGGTCGCGGCGGCCGTCTGCGCCGTGGCGGCGCTGGCCCTGTTCGGCCTGGCAGAACGCGTCGTCCCGCGGTCGGCGCCTGCCGGCGAACGGAAGGTGGACAGGACGCGCGCGTGACATGAGGCCAGGGTGGTCGCGCCGGTGCAAGATGTGTGGGTGGCCCCGGCGCGACCATGGTCCGAGGCTCCTCGGACTGGTCCAATTCTGGACGACGACACGTTGCAGAAGCGTTGCGTCCACCGCCGGCGCCGCCTCCATCCCCGGCGCCCCGGCACACAGTGGAACTCGGTACCCGGCGTCCACGCCCGAGCCCGTCCCCGGACGACGACCGCCACCACCATGACGGGATCCGTTCCGCGGCCCGCAGCACCACCCGTGCACAACCAGGAATTGATCGCCTTTCCTCACCATTGCACAACGTGGAAAAGGCCCACCACACAGGTGAGGTCTGTTCTCATCCAATGTGAACCGCTCAGCGTCCTGCTCTCCACACAGCAGCGCCATGGCGGCCGAAGCTTGATCGTCAGATCTGAAGGCCGCTTCGCACGGCTTCTGTCCGGCGGTGAACCGATTTCACAGATTCGGCATGGACGCCGAAACGGGCCGTTTCGATCAGCGCGCTCCGACAGGCACGGTGTGGGCCGGGCCGGCTCCGTCGAAAGCAGCTTCCCGGGGCGGATGAGCGCCGTGGCAGGGCAAGCCGATTCGGCGGGGGGCACGAGGGAGCGACGTACGGGTCCAGCCCCCGCGCGTCGAACCCACGGACCGGTGGCGGGGACGCCGGGCAGGTTAAGGGATTGGTCGGAACCCCCCAGACCTGATAATCATCTACCTACTCGATCACTCACTCGGCTCTAGCAAGAGAGGTAACCGACATGGCCTACCCCCCGGCCCCTCCGCCGCCGGACGCCTACGGCGCGGGAGGCCCGCCGCCGAACCACCTCCCCTGGGCGATCCTGACGACGGTCCTGTGCTGCCTGCCCGCGGGCGTGGTCTCCATCATCTACTCGGCGCAGGTCAACTCCAAGTGGCAGTCCGGTGACCACGCCGGCGCGTACAAGGCGTCGAACAACGCGAAGACGTGGGCGATCGTGTCCGCCGTCCTGGGCGTCATCGTCGGCATCGTCTCCTTCGTCGTGCAACTGCTCCTGGCCTCGAACAGCTGACGATGACCCGAGAGCGCAGGTCCGCTCCGCTCACGCCGAACGGACCCCTCACCCGGCGGCGGGACGGACTGCACGTCCGTTCCGCGGCCGCGGTGGCGTCCCGGCTCCTCGAACCGGGCGCCGTGCTGGCTCTCGCCGCCGCGGCCGTCGCGTACGTCGCCGCGGTCGACCCGAACGAGGAGGGTCACTATCCGACGTGCCCGTTCCTCGCGCTGACCGGGCTGCAGTGCCCGGGGTGCGGGTCGCTTCGGACCGTCCACGCGCTCGCCCACGGCCATTTCCACGAGGCCATCGCGCTGAACGTGCTCACCGTGGCCGTCATCCCGGCTCTGGCGTACTTCTGGTTCCGCTGGGCGCGAGCCCGGCTTCGGAATCGTCCCGCACGCACGAAGGCGGCTCACCCGGCGTTCATCTGGGCGTTCTTCACCGTCGTGATGGTCTTCTGGTTGGTGCGGAACCTGCCGTTCGGCTCGTTCCTCGCCGCCTGACCCCATCCGGGTCTTTCAGAAGCGGCGAATCGCGACACGGCCCCGATCCAGCCGGTCCCGGCACAGGAACGCCGCTCCTCACCGCCGCCCGCCGCAGCCTCGGGCACGGCCGAGGGCGCCCCTCCTTCCGCGGTGTCGACGCCAGGCCCGCGTGGACGGGGTCAGGACGGGTCGGTGAAGGCGGGGCGGCGCTTGTCGAAGTAGGCGCGGACGGCCTCGACCTGGTTCGGTGTGCCGCGCAGACCCGCGAGCGCACGGGACTCTTCCAGAAACTGGTCGGCCAGGTCGCGGTCCCCCGCGCGGTTCAGGAGGCGTTTCGCGCCGCGGACGGCGTCGGGGCTGTTGCCCGCGATCTCGCGGGCGAGGTCGGTGGCGGCGGCGCGCGGGTCGGCCGCGGTGCGGGTCGCGAGGCCGATGCGGACGGCCTCGTCGCCGTCCACCATGCGGCCGGTGAAGGCGAGCTCCTTCGCGACGTCCTCCCCGACCAGGCGGATCAGCGCGGCGGTGCCCGTCATGTCGGGTACCAGGCCCCAGCGGATCTCCAGGACCGAGAGCTTCGCGTCGGGCGCGACGATCCGGATGTCGGCGCCGAGCGCGATCTGCAGTCCGCCGCCGAGGGCGTGGCCGTGGACGGCGGCGACGACGGGCTGCGGCATCTCCCGCCAGACGTGCGCGGCCTGCTGCGCCAGGTTGGTGATGCGTCCGGGCTCCCGTGCGGTGATGTCGCGCATCAGCCGCCGGAGCCGGGCGCTGCCGTCGACCTCCACGGCGTCCCCGGCCATGGCGGCGAAGTTGGCGAAGTCCAGCCCGGCGCAGAAGGACCGGCCCTCGCCCGACAGGACCACGGCCCGGACGGACGGGTCCAGGGCGAGCGACTCCCCGGTCTCGGCGAGCGCCTCGAACATGGCGAGGTCGAGGGCGTTCAGCTTGTCGGGACGGTTGAGCCGCACGTCGGCGACTCCCCGGTCGACGTGCACGGTCACACGGTCGGTCATCCCGGCTCCCCGTCTCTCAGGCGATCACGTCAGGGGTGACGATCCCACGCTCGGCTCACGCCGTCGAGAAGGCCCGCGGACTCCTCGGCCTCCCGTCGGAGGGGTCTCAGGTGACGGGGACGATCCGCGCGTCGGTGAGCCTGCCGTCATGGATGTCGAGGATCCCCAGTGTTCCGTGGGGCTGGCGGCGGCGGTCGGTGGGCGAGCCGGGGTTGAAGATGCGGACGCCGTCTCCGGTCTCGTCCGTCGGGATGTGCGAATGCCCGAAGACGACGAGGTCCGCGCCGGGGAACCAGCGGCGCATCCGGGCCGTCCGGCCGCGGGCCTGGCCGCTGTCGTGGACCATGGCGACCGCGAGGCCGCCGAGATCGAGTTCGAGGCGTTCCGGCGCGCCCCACTCGGCGACGTCGGGTCCGTCGTTGTTGCCGAGAACGGCGTGGACGGGCGCGTATTCGGCCAGCTCGTCCAGGACGGACGCGGTGCACACGTCGCCGGCGTGCAGGATCACGTCGGCGTCCCGCAGGTGCTCGGCCACCCGGGGAGGGCAGGACTTCCACCGCCGCGGCGCGTGGGTGTCGGAAACGACCACCACTCTCATGTCCCCATTGTCACGCGCGACGGCGCGGTCTTCGAAACCGGCCCGGTGATTTTGCCACGGCGCGGCCACCACAGCCGTGGTAAAAAACTGTAATCGCGGTGTCATTACCGGCGAAAGACCGGCGGAGTTACCCTCTAATTCCTCGCGTCCGTCCAGCGGGATTCCGACCGTACGCCCCCGGTCGTTCCGACACGGCGACCCAGCGGCGCGAGGACACGGACGGGCCCCGAGGTGGATGACCCACTCCCTTGCACCGGCCCCGGGGCCCGGCCGTTCTCTTTTCGGAAAGCGGCCGGGCGCATCCGGAGAATTGCGCCGAGAATGCCGATGCGCGCGAGTCGCACGCGGGCGGGACGCTCACCGGCCGGACGCATGGCGGCGGGCCGGCCGTTCAGCCGTCCGCTCCCCCGGTCGTCGGAAGGCCCGCGGCGCGCCACGCCTTGAATCCGCCGACGACGTCGGTGGCGCGGGTGAGACCGAGGTCCTGGAGCGAGGCGGCGGCGAGGCTGGAGGTGTAGCCCTCCGAGCACAGGACGATGACGCGCACGTCATGGTCGGTCGCCTGGGGCAGCCGGGCGTCCGACGCCGGGTCGAACCGCCACTCGAGGACGTTGCGCTCCACGATCAGCGCGCCGGGGACCTCGCCCTCCTCCGCCCGCTGGGCCGCGGGCCGGATGTCCACGAGCAGCGCGCCGTCGCGCATCTCCGCGTGCGCCTGCTCGGGGGTGATGCGGACCAGCCGGTCACGCGCCTCCTGAAGAATGTCGTCGATCGTTCGAGCCATGGCATCCAGCATGTCAGCACACGGGGCCGTCCGCCCCCGTGCCGGGCCCGGGTTCAGCCGGCCTTGAGCTGCTCCTCGGCGGAGGCGAGGATCTCCTGGATCCGCAGGCCGTGCGCGGCGTCCAGGGGGCCGGCGGGACCGCCGGCGACCGCCGCGGCGAACTCGGCGACCATCGTGGCGAACGCGTCCTCGCCGAGCTGGGACCAGTCGACCCGCGCGTACCCGTTCCGCCCGTAGACCTCGACGTGGGCGGGAGGCGCGTCGTCCGTCCCCGCCATGGAGACCGAGGCCTGGCTGACCGCCCCGCCCTCGTGCTCCAGGACGAGGGCGACCCATCCGAGCGGGTCGCCGTGGGCGCGGACCCCGGCGACGCGTCCGAGGGAGGCGTCGAGCAGGTCGACGATGTGCGGGCCGAGGTCGAGGAGGGCGCCCTTCTCCAGGCGCCACGGGGTGGCGAAGGGACCGCCGCTGAGCGTCGAGGAGACGAACGAGCCGTACCCGCCGAACGGGTCGATGCCGCCCGCGCGGGCGAGGAAGTCGCGGGCGGCGCGCGAGTACCGCAGCGTGAAGACCATCTGGGAGACGACGCCGGCCTCGGCGATGGCGTCGGCCACCCGGCGCGCGCCGTCGAGGTCCATGGCGAGGGGCTTTTCCAGCAGGACGGCCTTGCCCGCGCGGGCGGCCCGCACGGCGAGGTCGGCCTGCACGTCCGGGGGGACGGAGAACGCCACGGCCTCGCACGCGTCGAACAGGTCCTCGATCCGCTCGAAGGAGGGCGCGCCGTGCCTGCCCGCGAGCTCGGCGGACGCCTCGGGACGCCGCGCCCACACGCCCGCGAGCCGCGTCGACGGCCCCGCCGCCAGCGTGGGGGCGTGCACCATCCCGGCCCACGGCCCCGCCCCGACAAGCCCCACGGCCACAGAATCGCTCATGGGGCAAACCTAGACGATCTACCCACCGGTCGTCGCGGCGGCCGACGGCATGCCAGAACGGGCCTCCTCTCCCGGTGCGCCCGCCGTCAGCCGAGCTGGACGCCGAAGAAGAGGGCGGCCAGCGCGCCCACCGCGCCGAGCGCGCCCCAGACGGCGAGTCCTGCCTTGGAGGTCGCGCGGGTGTGCAGGAACGCGGCCACGCCGGACAGCAGGACGAAGGCGAGCTTGACCTCCAGGGTCCGCCGGGCGGGGCCGCCGATGTCGTCCGCCAGCAGGTTCCACACGCCGGTGAGGACGAGAACGGCGTACGCGGGCCAGGCGACCATGTTGAAGCGGCGGGCGGCGACCTTGGTGACGCCCTCGAAGCCCCGCAGCGCCGGGACGAGCGCGGCGAGCACGAGCTGTCCGCCGACCCAGATCGTCGCGGCGAGCACGTGAAGGAAGAGCCGCACGTCGGCGGTGGTGACCTCGAGCACGGAAACCTCCCGGGGACGGGGCGGACGGAGATCGACGATGGTTCACCGGGACGTTATCGCCTGTCGCGGCCGGGGCGCACGGCACCCCGTCCCCGCGAATGGGGACCTTGGTCCCTAACGCGGCGCACCGGGCGTCCACGACGCTGAGGGCATGCAGCTCGACCGCAGCGGACTCGAGATCCTCGACGAGGACGAGTGCCGTGCCCTGCTCGCCCGCACCGCGATCGGGCGGATCGTGTTCACCCACCACGCCCTGCCGGCGATCCAGCCGGTGAACTTCGCCCTCAGCGACGGCGACATCGTGATCAGGACGTCGCGGCTGTCGCGGCTCGCCAGCGCCGCCGCCGACACGGTCGTCGCGTTCGAGATCGACGACTTCGACACCGAGGCGCGGACGGGATGGTCGGTGGTCGCCGTGGGGCACGCCCGTCACGTCGCGGATCCCGAGGAGGCCGCGGCGCTCGAGGCGCTGCCGCTGCGCACCTGGGCTCCGGGCGAACGCGACTATTTCCTGCGCATCCGGCCCGAGCTGCTCACCGGACGCCGGATCAGGACCGCCGTGCAGTGAGGCGCCCCGGCTAGGGCTCCTCGACCAGGACGTCCTCGACGGGCCGGCGAACACTGGTCAGCACCTCACCCTCCGCGACGCCGAGCCGCAGCAGCAGCTGCGGGTAGGCCCGGCCGCAGAACCGGGTGCGGATGAAGTCCCGCAGCTCCGGAACCTGGAGCGCCTGGGTGTGGTAGGCGGCTGACAGGTCGTGCTCGGCGGCGCGCAGCAGCATGCGCTGCAGGGCCTGGCCGCTCCTCAGCCAGTCGGCGGGCTCGTCGCCCGCGGAGACCAGCAGCAGGACGACCCCGGTCGTGTCGCCGGTGTCCCCGGCGTCCTCCACGCCCCACCCCTGGCCGCGGGCGAAGTCGCGGGCGGGAAAGTGCGGCGTGGTCCGCGGCGTGCGCCGCGGGTAGGCGTCCTGCTGCACGCCGTCCCTGCGGGACGTGCCGGGGGCGGGCGCCCACCGGGCGAGCTCGGCCGCGTAGGCGGGGCTGCGGCTCTGCACGTGCTCGGCCGCGTCGGTCAGCGCCGCCAGGGCGCCGCTGACATGGGGGTCGACCGCCTGGACGAGCCTGGCCCCCTCCTTCTCGACGGCATGCCGCAGCGTGGTCAGCACCCCCTCCGGGACGGGCTCGTCCCGGAACCCGCCCCGGTGGCTGTGGCGGCGCCGGATCTGCGCGTACTCGCGCTCGACGGCCTCGTCGGCGGGCTCCCCCGGCCGCACGTCGACGTCGGCGAGCAGGTTCGGCCGGTCGGGATCGGGCAGCAGGCGGACCACAGGGGTGTGCCCCATCGCCCGCAGCGACAGCCGCAGCGTGTAGAGCGCCGCACCGCAGCTGATCAGCATCTCCCGTCCGCTCGGGTCGGCGACGCCGAGTCTGCGGTCGGCGTCGGCGCGCAGCGTGATCCTCGTCCCGCGCAGCCCGAACGTCCAGGGCTGGGTGTTGTGCACCGAGGGCGCCCAGATCGCGTCCTCGACGGCGCGCCGCGCGTCGGCCGCGACCCGTCCGGTGTCCGCCGGAGTGGTTCGCATGGTGGCTCCTTCCCCGGTTCCTGCTCTCCATCCTCGGCCGGAACCCGGGCTCCGAGCAGGGACGAAAGTCCGTTTCCGGGGATTCGCCGCGCGGATCAGGTGACCCGGTCCCAGCCGCGGCGCGGCCTGTGCATACCGAGGTGTTCGTCGCGGCTGCGGTACACGATGTAGGGGCGGGTCAAATAGCCGACCGGCGCAGTGAGCATGTGGACCAGCCGCGTGAACGGCCAGATGCAGAACAGCACGAGCGCGCTCACCGCATGGAGCTGGAAAAGGATCGGCACCCCGGTCATCAGCTCGGGGTCCGGACGCAGGGCGAAGATGGACCGGAACCATGGGGAGACGGTCTCCCGGTAGTCGTATCCGCCGCCGGCGATGTTGGCGGCCACCGTCGCCGCCAGCCCGAGCAGGATGGTCGACGCGAGCACCGCGTACATCAGCTTGTCGTTGCGGGTCGTCGCGGCGAACACGGGGCCGACGGTCCGACGCCGGTAGATGAGGATCGCGAGCCCGGCGAGGGTGCAGAACCCGGCGATGGCGCCGAGGACGACGGCGGCGAGGTGGTACGTGTGCTCGGTGATGCCGGCGGCCTCCGTCCAGGTGTCCGGGATGACCAGCCCGCCGACGTGACCGAGCAGCACGACGAGGATCCCGAAGTGGAACAGGGGGCTGCCGATGCGCAGCAGCCGCCGCTCGTAGAGCTGCGACGACCGGGTCGTCCACCCGAACTTGTCGTAGCGGTACCGCCAGATGTGGCCCAGGACGAACACCGCGAGCGTGACGTACGGGAGGGCCACCCAGAGCAGGGTGTCCGCGACGCCTGGTGCACCGGCGTGCTGGGCGGCGTGGACGGGCAGGTGAGTCGTCATGACGAACGGGCCTCCAGGACCGGGTCGGGCAGGAAGACGGGCCCGGAAGGCGCGGCGACGTCCCCGTAGGGCGCGAGACCGACCCGCTCCTCGGGCGGACCCTCGACGACGAGGCGGGCGACGGCCTCCTCGTTGCGTGCGGTCGGCGGCGGCAACGTCGCCGAGACCGCCTCCAGGACCGGCGCCCACGGTGACCGTGACTCGGCGAGCGCGCGACGCAGCAGCTCCAGGCCCGCGCGGTGCTCGAGCAGCAGCCGCCGTCCCTGTGCGAGATCCCCCGTCGCGGCGAACTCCAGGACGACCGCCAGGTGGTCCGGCAGCTCGCCTTCGTCCAGGACGAGCCCCGCCGCCCGGTACGCCTGTTTGAAGCGCAGCAGGGCCATTCCCCGTTTCCGGGTGTCGCCGTAGGCGTAGTAGGTCAGGTAGAGGCAGCACCGCTTGCGATGGTCGAACGTGGCGACGTAGTCCGCCTCCAGCTCCGGCAGCGGCGTCGCGTCCAGGTGGTCCAGGAAGGCGGCCAGCGGCGCTCCGGCCGGGGCGGGCAGTCCCGCCGCGGCGCGGCGGAGCAGCGGGCGGCGTCGCAGCAGCTCGTCGTCCGGGTAGCCGAGCAACAGCGACGCGACCTGCCATGTCGTGGCCAGCTCCGCGTCCCCGAACCCCTTCACGCGCCGGTTCCAGGCCCTGCCCACGGCCCGCCTGCTCATGGCCGGGACTCCGTTCCGGCGTCACCCGAGTCGGCGGGCGGGTCCGCCTCACCGGCGCCGGTGCGCCGCGTCCGGTCCCCGCGCTCGGGGAACATCCCGGCCGGGATGCCCTTGCCGTCCCAGTTGAGCAGGTTGACGCGGTGACGCCTGTTCCCCGGATCGGCGGAGACGTCGGCGGTCTGACGCTGCCGGAGCATGTGGAAGTTCTCCACCGCGACCGGGTTCGGACCGCCGGACCCCTCACCGAACGGGCCGGAGCCGCCGCCCATGCCGGAGCCGCCCATGCCGGGCCCGCCCGCGTAGTCCAGCGCGCACTCGGTCACGAGCTCCTCCAGCCCGTGCGCCTGCTCGGCGTGCGCCGGCGGGATCACGTACCGCTCGTCGTACTTGGCGAGCGCCAGCAGCCGGTACATGTCGTACATCTCCTCGCCCGACATCCCGACGCCCGCCGGGATCGCCTCGTCCGGCTCGCGGCCGAGACTGATGTCGCGCATGTAGGACCGCATCGCCGCCAGCCTGCGCAGGACGGCGTCCACCGGCGCGGTGTCCCCGGCGGTGAACAGCTCCGCCAGGTACTCGACGGGGATGCGCAGCGCGTCGATCGCGGCGAACAGGTTCCCGGCGTCCTCGCCGTCGTGGCCGGTGTCACGGACGACGTCCACGACCGGCGACAACGGCGGGATGTACCAGACCATCGGCATCGTCCGGTACTCGGGATGCAGCGGCAGCGCCACCCGGTAGGTGTTGGTCAGCGCGTAGACCGGGGAGCGCTGCGCGGCCTCGATCCAGTCCGGCGGGACGCCGTCCCGCTCGGCCGCCGCGACGACCGCCGGGTCGTGCGGGTCGAGGAACACGCCGAGCTGCGCCTCGTACAGGTCGGTGTCATCGGGAACGGACGCCGCCTCCAGCACCTTGTCGGCGTCGTAGAGGACGAGACCGATGTAGCGGAGCCGCCCCACGCAGGTCTCCGAACAGACCGTCGGGAGACCGACCTCGACGCGCGGGAAGCAGAACGTGCACTTCTCCGCCTTGCCGGTCCGATGGTTGAAATACACCTTCTTGTAGGGGCAGCCGGACACGCACATCCGCCAGCCGCGGCACCGGTCCTGGTCGACCAGGACGATGCCGTCCTCCGTCCGCTTGTAAATCGCGCCGGACGGGCAGGACGCCGCGCAGCTCGGGTTCAGGCAGTGCTCGCAGATCCGCGGCAGGTAGAACATGAAGGTCTTGTCGAACTCCAGCTTCACCCTGTCGGAGATCTCTCTGAGCAGGACGTCCTGATCCCCGTGCTCGACCGACCCGCCGAGGTCGTCGTCCCAGTTCGCCGACCACGAGATCCGCATGTCGTCGCCCGACAGCAGCGACTTCGGCCGGGCGACGGGGGTGTGCTCCTGCAGCGGGGCGGAGGTGAGGTTCTCGTAGTCGTAGGTCCAGGGCTCGTAGTAGTCGCGGATACCGGGCAGCTTCGGATTCGCGAAGATCGTCAACAGCTTGCGCAGCCGCCCTCCGCCCCTGAGCGCGAGCCGTCCGCGTTTGTTCAGCGTCCAGCCGCCCCGCCACCGCTCCTGATCCTCGTACTG
>DATCLF010000263.1:0-23375 GCA_036564055.1 Spirillospora sp. | reverse complement strand
ATGCCGGGCACGGGGTCGCCGGACCCGGGCGCGGCGGCGTGCGCCTCCGCGGGCAGGACGGCGCCGAGGCCCGCCCCCAGGCCGGCGCCGGCGGTGAGGCGCAGCAGGCCCCGTCGTGACAGATTCCGCGATGGGCCGCGGAGCCCGGAGGTCCGCGGGTCCCGCGCCCTGGCCAGTTCGTAGGCCGTCTCGTCGGTGAGGTCCTCGTTGTTCTCGTGACCGGGTGTCATGGTTCCGATCCTGGAGAGTGGCGGAAGACAAGTCAACATTCCCTACTGATTTAGCAGGACTCCGAGTGAAGCGGCGCCGGAAGTCCCCGAGCCCGGCGTTGCGGTGAAAACGCAAGCCTTCCGGCATGTGAGTTGCGCCTCGTCCTGAGTAGCCTGAGTGCCGTGGGGCAGACGGCGCCGGTGGCCATGGACAAGATCGGATCGCCCGCGGAGCTCGCGGGTCTTCTCGACGAACACGCCTACCTGTGCGACGAGGGGCTCGCCACCGCGGGCTTCCTCGCGCTGCGCATGGGACGCCCGCTGTTCCTGGAGGG
This sequence comes from Spirillospora sp., assembly GCA_036564055.1. GTDB lineage: Bacteria > Actinomycetota > Actinomycetes > Streptosporangiales > Streptosporangiaceae > Spirillospora. The sequence goes on along the minus strand of DATCLF010000263.1, from coordinate 22,831 downwards.
GGAGGCGGGCGTCGGCAAGACCGAGCTGGCCAAGACGCTCGCGCGGGTGCTCGGCGCCCCGCTGATCAGGCTGCAGTGCTACGAGGGGCTCGACGCGTCCCAGGCCCTGTACGACTGGGATTTCCCACGCCAGCTCCTGCACCTGCGCGCCGCCGAGGCGGCCGGGATCCACGACGTGGCCCGGCTGGAGGGCGAGCTGTACGACCGGCGGTTCCTGCTGGCCCGGCCGCTGCTCCAGGCCCTGGAGACCACGCCGAGCGTCCTGCTCGTGGACGAGCTGGACCGCGCCGACGACGAGTTCGAGGCGTTTCTGCTCGAGGTGCTCAGCGACTTCACGATCACCGTCCCCGAGCTCGGGACGATCCGGGCGGAGCGCCCGCCGGTCGTCGTGGTCACCTCCAACCGCACCCGCGAGGTCCACGACGCGCTGAAACGGCGCTGCCTGTACCACTGGCTGGAGCACCCCACGTTCGAGCGCGAGGTCGCGATCATCCGGCGGCGGCTGCCGGAGGCGTCCGAGCGGCTCGCCGGGCAGGTCGCCCGCGCGGCGCAGCGGATGCGCGAGACCGGCCTGCTGAAGCCCCCCGGGGTGGCCGAGACCCTCGACTGGACCGAGGCCCTCGTCGCCCTCGGCGTCCGCGACCTCGACCCGGGGACCGCGGCGGTGACGCTCGGCGCCGTCCTGAAGTACCGCGAGGACCAGCAGCGCGTCCTCGGCGGCGACCTCGAGGCACTGCTCAACGGGGGGTGAGCCGGGCGTGGAGCGGGACGTCACCGAGACGATGGTCGGGTTCGCCCGCACGGTGCGCGCGGCCGGCGGCAGTGCCGATCCGGAACGGGTGCAGGCGATGCTCGCGGCCCTCGACCATCTCGACGTCCTCAACCCGTCCGACGTGTACTGGGCCGGGCGCCTGACGCTCTGCGCCGACCCCGCCGACCTCGCCCGCTACGACCGGTGCTTCGCCGCGTACTTCTCCGGCGCGACCGTCCGGCCCGGACGGCGTCCCCCGCCGGTCGTGACGGTGCGGCGGATCACGGTGCCCGATCCGGGCGCCGCCGGCGACGGCGGGGAGAGGACCGGTGAGCCGAAGGCCGCCACCGCCAGCACCACCGAGGTGCTGCGGGACCGGGACGTCTCACGGCTCAGCGCCGCCGAGCGCGCCGAGGTCGCCCGGCTGATCGCGCTGCTGGACGCGGGGGCCGAGCAGCGCCGGTCCCGGCGTTTCGCGCCCGCCCCCGCCGGACGTCTCGACCCGGCCGGGACGGTCCGGGAGACGCTGCGGCGCGGCGGGGAGACGGCGCTGCTGCGGCACCGCGCGCACCGCACCCGCGCCCGCCGCGTCGTGATCATCGTGGACGTCAGCGGGTCGATGGCGCCCTACGCCGACGCGCTGCTGCGCTTCGCGCACGCCGCCGTCCGCGCGGGCGGCCGCGGCACCGAGGTGTTCAGCGCCGGGACGCGGCTGACCCGCCTCACCCGCGAGCTGCGGCACCGCGATCCGGACGCCGCGATGGCGGCGGCGTCCGCGGCGATCCCCGACTGGAGCGGCGGCACCCGGCTCGGCGAGGAGCTGAAGGAGTTCCTCGACCGGTTCGGGCAGCGGGGGATGGCCCGCGGCTCGATCGTCGTCATCGCCTCCGACGGCTGGGAGCGCGGCGACGCGACGCTGCTCGGCGAGCAGATGGCGCGGCTGCACCGGCTCGCGCACCGCGTGGTGTGGGCGAACCCGCACAAGGCGCGTCCCGGGTACGAGCCGCTGACGGCCGGGATGGCCGCGGCGCTTCCCCACGTCGACGACTTCACGTCCGGGCACAGCCTCGCGGCGCTGGAGGAGCTGGCCCGCCTGATCGGCGGCGCCGGCCGAAGACCCCTTGACCCCGGGGGAGGGAGGCCACATGCGTGACGTCCTCGACGAGATCACCGGCTGGTACGAGGCCGGGAAGACCTTCGGGCTCGCGACCGTCGTGAACACCTTCCGCAGCGCGCCGCGGCCGCCGGGCGCGGCGATGGCGGTGTCGCCGGACGGGGAGGTGGCCGGAAGCGTGTCGGGCGGCTGCGTCGAAGGCGCCGTCTACGATCTCGCGCAGTCGGTGATGGAGAGCGGGCGGCCCGTCCTGCAGCGCTACGGCGTCAGCGACGACGACGCGTTCTCCGTCGGCCTGACGTGCGGCGGGATCATCGACATCCTGGTGGAGCCGGTCGGCCCCGCCACGTTCCCGGAGTTCGGGGAGGTGGCGGCGTCGATCGGGCGGCGGGAACCGGTCGCGGTCGCCACCGTCGTCGCCGGGCCCGGACGTCTCGGCGCGCGCCGCGTCATCTGGCCGGACCGCGCCTCGGGGTCGCTCGCGCCCGGCGAACCGCACGCCGCCCGCCTCGACGCCGCGGTCGACGACGACGCCCGCGGCATGCTCGCCCAGGGCGTCACCGGCGAGCGGCACTACGGCGCGCAGGGGGAACGGCGCCTCGACGACCTCACCGTCTTCGTGCACTCGTTCGCGCCCCCGCCGCGTCTGCTCGTGTTCGGCGCGATCGACTTCGCCGCCGCCGTCGCCCGGATCGGCAAGTTCCTCGGCTACTACGTGACGGTGTGCGACGCGCGGCCGGTGTTCGCCACCCCGAAACGTTTCCCGGAGGCCGACGAGGTCGTGGTGAAGTGGCCTCACAAGTACCTCCGGGAGGCCGGGCACGTCGTCGACGAGCGCACGGCGATCTGCGTGCTGACCCATGACCCCAAGTTCGACGTCCCGCTGCTGGAGGTCGCCCTGCGCACCGACGCGGGCTACGTCGGCGCGATGGGCTCGCGCCGCACCCACGAGGACCGTCTCGCCCGTCTGCGCGAGGCCGGCATGACCGAGGAGGAGCTCGGGCGGCTTCGTTCGCCGATCGGCCTGGACCTCGGCGCGCGGACCCCGGAGGAGACGGCCGTGTCGATCGCGGCCGAGCTGATCCAGCTCCGGTGGGGCGGCTCGGGGCGCCCGCTCAGCGACACCACGGGCAGGATCCACGCCGACGCGCGGTGAGGGCACTACCCTCGCGGGATGACGTTGCACGGTGCGCAGCCCCCGGCCGGCCTGCTGCTCGCGGCGGGCGCGGGGAGCAGGCTCGGACGGCCGAAGGCCACGCTCGAACTGGGCGGTGAACGGCTCGTCGACCGGGGCGTGCGGACGCTGCGGGACGGGGGCTGCTCCCCGGTCCTGGTGGTGACCGGCGCGGAGCCGGTGGAGGTCATCGGCGCGGTCGTCGTCCCGAACGCGGACTGGCGCACGGGCATGGGCTCGTCGCTGCGCGCCGGGCTCGCCGCCCTGCCGCCGTCCTGCCCGGCGGTGGTGATCGCGCTGGTCGACCAGCCGTTCGTCACCCCGGCGGCGGTGGAGCGGCTGATCGCCGCGTACGAGGACGGCGCCGAGATCGCCGTGGCGACCTACGGGGGAGCGCCGCGCAACCCGGTCCTGCTGCGCGCCGGCCACTTCAAGGCGGCGGCCGAGTCCGCCATCGGCGACCGGGGCGCCCGCGCCTACCTGCGCGCCCACCCCGACCTGGTCACCCCCGTCCCCTGCGACGACGTGGCGTCCCCGGCCGACATAGACACCCCCGAAGACCTCACCGCCCTGACCGAACGCGCACCCCGCGCACCCGAGTGAATCGCGAGCTCCAGACTCGGCCTCTGGATCACGGCAACCGAGATCACACCTACCAACGGGTTCCAAAAGCCGGAACTTGGCCGAGCCGAATCGACTTTCGTGGACAAGACCTCAGCCGACCCCCGCGGTTCGGGCGGCCGCAGGGCGCCCAGGGCCCGAGGTCGCCCGAACCGCGCGCGACGGGGGGGTTCCAGGGGGTCGCCCCCCTGGGCTACTGGGGCAACACGCTTTCGTCGAGGGCGCCGCAGTCGACGCCGCGGCGCAGGCGCGCGGTGAGCGCCGCGATGGTGGCGGGTTCGTCGAGGACGCCGTTGCCGCCGGCGGCCTGTTCGTGCCAGGCGCGGACGCGGCCGATGACGTCGTCGACGCCGGTGAGGTGGTAGGCGTACACGATGGCGTAGCGGCTCGGCAGGTGCGCGGGGTGCAGGTCCCAGCCCTGGTGGAATCCGTGGCGCAGGGAGTGCCGCACGTGCGCGGCGTGCGCCGACCAGGTCGCGTTGATCTCGTCGGGTCCGTCGTTGCGGGGGATGACGTTGGTGGAGCCGTCCGACAGCCGGACGCCGGTACCGGCGAACGCCACCTGCATGATGTGCCGGGCGAAGTCGCAGGCGGGGTGGTCGAGGCGTTGTTCCTCGGGGGGCAGCCCGATGGCGGCGGTGTAGTCGAACACGCCGAAGTGCGCGGCGGTGAGGCGGCCCGCGGCTGCGGAGGCGATGGCGCGCAGCGCGATGCGGCCGTCGCCGTCGAAGAGCGCCTCGGGCGTCTCGACCTGGATCTCGAAGCGGAGGATGCCGGAGGGCAGGCCGAGGGAGGCCTCCAGCCGGTCGAGGTACTCGGCGAACAGGGCGACGTGCTCGGCCGCGATCACCTTCGGGAAGGTGATGGTGAACCCGCCGGGCAGGCGGCCGAGCCGGTCGCGCAGCGCGGTCAGGAACCCGTCGAGGGTCCGCATGGCGCGTTCGTGACCGCCGTCGGCGAACGACTTGACCCGTATGCCCCAGTAGTGGGGGAGGGCCTTGACCTGGTAGGCGGCGCCGACGGCCTCGACGACCTGGTCGATGTGCGCGTCCTCCTCCGCGTCGGGGCGGACGCCGTAGCCGTCCTCGAAGTCGATCCGCACGTCCTCGACCGGTTCGGAGGCGAGTTTCGCCGCGACCCGTTCGCGGACGGGCCCGGCGATCTCGGGGTCGAGCCCGAACGCCGCGCCGAACGATCCGGCGCCCGGCGTGTGCGTGTTCAGCAGCCGCAGGGCCTCGGCGCCGAAGTCGGAGGGCGTGGACCGGGAGAACCGGTCGGCCGGGACGTAGACGGTGTGCACCGGCTGTCGGCCCTCGGCGCCGCCGGGGTGGCGCTCGCGGTGCTCGTCGCGGACGGCGACGATGCGCGCGGACAGATCGTCGTACGAGGAGACGCTGAGATTCACCCCGCCATGATCTCGCAACCCCCGCCCGCGGGGAAACCGGCGTGCCGGGAATGTCGCCCGACGTCACGGGACGGATCGCGGCACGGGACGGATCAGGACCCGGCCTGCACGCCGTAGGTTCCGGTGTGCTCGGCGCCGGGCTCGAGGTCGACGACGCCCTCGCCGGTGGCGAACGCGTTCGGCGGGCACGTCATGGGCTCGACGCCGAGGCCCGAGCGGGAGGCCGGGAGGGCGTCGGCCGTGTAGATCATCATCCAGGGGTGCGCCTCGTCCGCCCAGAGCCGGACCGTGCGCCCGCCGCCGGACAGGGTGACCCACGCGCGGCCGTCGCCGTCGCGTTTCAGACCGGCGAACGCGTGGTCGATGCTGCGGTCGCCGAGGACGGGTCCGGAGCGCAGGTCGTAGGGGGTGCCGGCGACGTCGAGCGCCGGCCCGGTCGGGATCTTCCGGTCGTTGACCGGGACGTACCGGTCGGCGTCGAGGGTGACCTCGCAGTCGTCGATGGGTTCGCCGACCGTGAGGTAGGGGTGGGCGCCGTGGCCGTACGGGGCGGTCGCGGTCCCGACGTTGCGGGCGGTGATGCGGACGCCAAGGCCTTCGGTCGCGTCCAGGGTGTACTCGGCCTCCAGGTCGAGACGGAACGGGTATCCGGTCGTGCCGAGCAGCCGGTGCGTCAGCCGCACCCGGTCCGGTTCGCGGACGGCGGCGCGCCAGGCCGCCCAGCGGGTCAGGCCGTGCAGCGCGCAGTCCCGGGCGGGTTCGGAGATGGCGAGCCGGTGCTCGGTGCCCCGGTACACGTAGCGGCCGTGGTCGACGCGGTTCGGCCAGGGGATGAGGAGCTGCCCGAACGCGGCGGGAGGCAGCTCGTCGGCGTCGTGGGTCAGCACCAGCGGCCGTCCCTCGAAGGTCAGTTCGCGAAGGCTCGCGCCCGACTCGGTGACGACGGCCCGGTACGGGCCCGCGGCGAGTGCGTACTGTTCTCCGCTGATCGGCTCGCTCATGGGGCGACGGTACCCGCCCGGACGATCTTCGCGCGATCACCGGACGGTGTCGGCGAGGGCGTGCAGGGCGTCGGTGAAGATGGTCGCGGGCGGCTCGACCAGGCCGGCGCCGACCTGGCCGGTGCCCGCCTTCCGCCCGGCGATGCCGGTGTCGATGATCGGCAGGATTCCGGTGCGGACGACGCGGGTGACGTCGATGCCGGCCGGGGTGCCGCGGAACGACAGCAGGGGGATCTGCAGCGCCGGGTGCTCGGTCAGCGTGATCTCGTACATCCGCTGGGTGGCCGCCACGGCGTCGGCCACCTCGCCGCCGACGAACCGGACGATCGCGGGCGCGGCGGCGAGCGCGAACCCGCCCATCCCGGCGGTCTCGGTGATCGCCGAGTCGCCGATGTCGGGGTTGGCGTCGTCCGGGCCGTAGCCGCCGAGGTAGAGGCCGTCCGGCACCCCGGCGGGGCCGGTGAACCAGCGGTCGCCGGTGCCCGACACCTGGATGCCGAACTCGGTGCCGTTGCGGGCCATCGCGACGACGAGGCTGGAGCCGGGGACGCCGCGGGCGGCGTCCGCGCACGCCTTCGCCGCCGCCATGCCGGGGTTGAGGAAGAAGTGCTCGTTGCCGGCGGCGAACCGCAGCGCCTCGGCGGCCCGGTCGCGGGGGACGTCCTCGGCCGCGGCGAGGTCGGGCGCCAGTTCGCGCAGCAGCAGCGACGTGGCGGCGCGGTTGCGGTTGTGCAGCTCGTCGCCCATCTGCATCGCCTGCGCGATCAGCGCCATCAGGTCGAGCGGCCCGTGCCGGCGCACGGCCGCCTGGAACGTGGGGCCGAGGACGTCCCCCATCCACCTCAGCCGTTCGATGACGTCGAGCCCGTACGCGCCGTACCTCAGGACCTTCCCGAGGCCCTCGTTCAGCGAGCAGTACGACCGGCCGCCGTGCTCGGCGTCCTCCACCACCCACATCCACATGGACGGGCTGACCACCCCGGCCATCGGCCCGACCGTCGCGTGGTGGTGGCACGGTTCGAGCGTCGCCGCCCCGCCCTCGAGCTCCCGTTCGGCGGCCTCCGGCGTCTCGGCGAGGCCCTCCAGCAGCATCGCGCCCATCAGCGCGCCGCGCATCGGCCCGGACGCCCGGTCCCAGTCCAGCGGCGGGCCCGCGTGCAGGAACGTCCCGGCGTCCAGGCCGAGGACCTCGCGTGCGGGGCGGACGTCGACCAGGTGGGGCCGGGCCGACGTCATGCGCCGCACGGCGCGGGCGTTGGCGTCCGCGTGGCCGGGGGCGCCGAGCACGGCCGCGAGGGCCTCTTCCGTCCCGGCGGGGGGCGGCCTCCAGTCGACGTTCTCCACCGGGACGGCCTGCTCGGCGAGCGCCGCCGACAGCACCTCCACCCCGGTGGCGACGATCCTGGGCTCCCTGGTGAGCAGCCCGCCCAGCCGGTGCCCGAGGTCGCTCTGCCGTGGGTCGCTCATCGCGGTGTCCCTCTCGCCGTCGTCCCTTCGGCCATCGCGAGGGCGTGGCGGGTCGCCTCGGCGTTGGAGGCGAACACGTCCGCGCCCGCCTCGCACAGGGCCGCCGCCTGCCGGTCGCGGTCCTGCGGGTCGGCGGGCGTCCCGCACAGGGACACCACGACGCCGAGGTCCGGGCGTTCCTTCACCGCGCCGGCGATGACCGGGGCCAGCGACGCCGCCGGGTCCGCCTCGGCGCCGTGCCCGAGGACCACGTCCAGCAGCAGCACACCGCACTCGGCGTCGGCGGCCTCGGACCGCAGCGCCTCCAGCCGCAGCGTCGGGTCGATCATCGGGTGGGCGCGTCCCCGCGTGTAGGCGTCGTCGCCGAAGTCGGTGAACCGGTGGCCGCGCGCGCCGAGATCCCAGCCGAGGACCTCCTGTGCGATCATCTCGGCCTCGTCGCGCAGCGTCCCCCCGGCGAACAGGCCGCGCAGCGCACCGCCGCCCGCCGGCGCCGGGCGCCGCGCCGGCCAGCGCGGCCAGGACGGGACCGCCCGGCCGAGCCGCCGCAGGGTTCGTTCCGCCGCCCGCGTGAGGTCGTCCTCGCCGGCCGCGGGGAACGCGAACTCCACCGGCGTGTCCAGCCGCCGCGCCGCCTCCCGGACCAGGTCGGCGACCTGCGGCGCGGGCGGCTTGGACACGAGCACGATCAGCTCGGTGGCCGGCTCGGCGTCCAGCGCGGCCAGCGCGGTCAGCGCCGACCGGCCGCTCACCTCCGGCGACAGGTCCCGCCCGCCGACCCCGAGCACGTGGCCGACGCCGACGCCCGCCGCGTCCAGCAGGCACATCAGCTGCTGCGCGCCCGTCCCGGACGCCGCGACGATCCCGACCGGCCCGGGACGCACCGCGTTGGCGAACCCGAGCCCCGCGCCGCCGATCATCGCGGTGCCGCAGTCGGGACCCATGACGATCAGGCCGCGGCGCGCCGCCTCCTCCTTCAGCGCGACCTCCTGCGCGACGGGGACGTTGTCGCTGAAGATCATCACGTTGAGCCCGGCGTCCAGGGCGTCCATCGCCTCCGGGAACACGTGCGGGCCGGGGACCGACAGCAGCGCCACCGTCGCCTCGGCGCGCGCCGCCGCGGACGCCGTCGTCCGCGCGGGCACCGGGGCTCCCAGGGCCGTCGCGGAGGCGGGCGGACGGGACGCCTCGCGCAGCAGCCGGTCCACCGCCTCGCGCGCCCGGCCGAGCGCGCCGCCGCTCCCGTCGCCCTCGCCGTCCTCGTCGCCGTCGCCGTCGTCGGAGGCGTCCGCGCGGATCGCCACGACCAGGTCGTCGGGTCCCGCGTCCGGCGGCACGTGGAAGCCCATGCCGGCGATCAGCTCCCGGTTGACCTCGGTTCCCATCGCCGCCATGGCGGCGGTCACCCCGGGCAGCTCCGACAGCGACCGGCTCACCCGCATGAGAGTGACCGAATCGTGGTAGGCCCCCGGCCGCACCTCGACCCAGTCGCTCATGCAGGGACCTTCGGGTCGCGGCGGCCGGCGTCGGCGGTGAGCGAGAGGACGGCGCGGCAGCCCGCGAGGACGCCCTGCGCCAGGTCGGTCCCGGACGTGTGGCCCACCGCCAGCAGCCGCCGGGCGGCCATGACGGGCTGCTCGTGCCCGGCGAGGCAGCGGAGCACGGCGGCGACCTCCGCGCCAGCGTCTCCGGCGGCGGCGCAGTGCAGCAGCGTCGCGGCCAGCGCGGTGGTCCGGGTCTCGGCGTCGGCGGTGACGGCGGCGCCGAGCCAGTCGGCGAGCCACACCGCCGTGCGGCCGTGCCGGACCGCGTCGCCGACGAGGCGCAGCGACACCAGCAGGCCGCACAGGATGTCGTCGCCGCTCGGCGTGAGGCCGGGGCCGAGGCCGACGATCCGCTCGGCCGCCTCCACGGCGCCGGCGAGGTCGCCCGCGGCGCAGGCCTCGGCGAGCTCGACCGGGTCGGGGTGGCCGGCGAGGCCGCCTCCGGTCATGCCCGCCTCGTCGAACGCGTTCTCCAGCGCCCGCAGGCCCGCGGCGAGCGTGGCGGGCCGGACGACGCCGATGGCCGGCGAGGGGTCCCACCAGCGGCGGACGCGGACGCGCAGCCCGTCGGCCTCGATCCGGCCGTCGCCGACGAACGCGTCCGCGCCCTCGCGGACGGAGCGGAACGGGTGCTCGCGGCGGGTCGCGACGACCACCACGGCGTTCGGCAGCCGGTGGGCGTCGGAGGTGACGACGGCGAGCACGCGCGGTTCGGGACCGGCGCGCATCTCCAGGTAGAGCGCCGACGGGAACACGGCGATGACCCGCGCCGGGCGGCGCGGCGGGTCCAGCAGCCGCCGGAGCGCGAGGCTGGCCGCACCGGCGGCGGGGGTCCGCCCGCCGCGGTCGGCCGGAAGCGGGATCGGGTCGCGGACGAGGGCAGTCACGGATCCTCCCGAGGCCGGTGTCGGTGGCCGTCCGGCGCGCGGGGTGCGGTGCGCGGGCGGTCCGGCCTCTGCGCAGACCGTAGAACGGCCCCAGCGGCGGACGTATGGAGAAAGCTGCCAAGGATGGTTGTCATCGTTCGTCTTTGTTGTCAGTGTTGATCAGGCACCGGTAGCGATCACGCCGTAACGGGCGATGTACGCACCAAGAGGCGAGGTGACCCCTGGCATGAGTTACACCAGCGCGGACCCGGGCCCACCGGCCCTCAGGCTCGCGAGTACCGGAACACTGACCTACGGCCTGTCGGTCGGCGAGGTCCTCGGCGTCAGCACCCTCAACGGCGCCCGCCTCATCGCCGGACGGGCCGGTCTCGAGCGCATCGTCCAGCGGCTCAACGTGATGGAGGTCCCCGACATCCTGTCGTGGGTCAAGCCGAACGAGCTGCTCCTCACCACCGGCTACCCGCTGCGCAACACCCCGCAGTCGCTGGGCAACCTGGTCGCCGACCTCGACGAGCGCGGCCTCGCCGCACTGGCGATCAAGCTGGGCCGCTACCTGGACTCGCTGCCCGCCGAGATGATCGCCCAGGCGGACCGGCGCGGTTTCCCCCTGATCCTGCTCCCGAACGACGTCGGCTTCGACGACATCCTCAACCAGGTCCTGACCGACATCCTCAACCGGCAGGCCGCCGTGCTCGCCCGCACCGAGGAGGTGCACCGGGCCCTCGTCCAGATCGTGCTGTGCGGCGGCGGCCTCCAGGAGGTCGTGGACGAGGTCTCGACGCTCCTCGACGTGGCGGTCGTGGTGCTCGACGGCGAGCAGCGCGTCCTCGCCAGCGCGGGTCCCGAGGAGCACGTCCAGGCGATCCGCGCGTTCGACGCGGGCCGGCACGCGGCGTGCGGGCGGGGCGGGTGCGGCATCGTCGGCGCCCACGGCACCGGCGACCACCTGGTCGTGCCGGTGATGGCGGGCGGCTTCGACCACGGCAGGATCGTCGCGTTCAGCCCCGAGGGGACGCTGCGCGGCACCGACCTCGGCATCCTGGAGCGCGCCGCGACCGTCGCCGCGCTGGTGGTCACCAAGCAGCAGGCCGTCTCCGCCGTCGAGAGCAAGTACCGCGCCGACTACCTGCGCGACATCCTCGCGGGCCGGGCCGGCGACGACGACCGGGTCGTCGCGCACTGCCAGGGGTTCGGCTGGAATCTCGACCGTCCGGTCATGGTGGTCGTCGCCGAGCTCGACGGCCGCCCGCGCGGCGGGCCGGATCCGGCCGCGGGCGCGGAGGCCGGCGGGAAGGGCCGTGGCAAGACCTCCGACCCCGACGGCGGGACGCGCGGCGTCCGCGGCGCCGAGGAGCGCTCCGCACAGGAGCGCCTGGCCGCGGCGTGGACGACGGCCGTCCGGCGGCACGACCGGGGCGCGGCCGTCGCGAGCTTCGCGCACGAGGTCGTCGCGATCGTCGGCGCGGACGGCGGCGACCCCGCCGAGCCGACCGCCGGACCGGTCCAGGCGATGGTCAAGGAGGCCTCGTCGATCTTCGCCGAGCACCAGCAGGTGCGCCGCACGTTCTCCACGGGGATCAGCCGGACGGTGACGTCGCCGTCCGCGCTGCCCGAGGCCTACGAGCAGGCGGTCAAGGCGGTGCGGGTCGGGCGGCAGCTCAACGGCACGGGGGCGCTGGCCCACTTCGACCAGCTCGGGGTGTACCGGTTGCTGAGCCTCGTCTCGGACCCCGGGGAGCTGCACGCGTTCGTCCGGGAGACGCTGGGCGACCTGGCCTCCGACGACGAGCCGGAGCTGGTCGACCTGCGCCGTACTCTGCAGGTGCTGCTGGAGACCAACCTCAACGTCGCCGAGACCGCGCGCCGCCTCCACTTCCACTACAACACGCTGCGCTACCGCATCGGGAAGCTGGAGCGGATGCTCGGCGCGTTCACCGAGGACGCGCATCTGCGGCTCAATCTCACCCTCGCCCTTCACGTCCTGCGCATGCGTGGTATCTGAGGGTAGTGGCGTCGTGCCGGCGTGTCCGTCCGGCGCGCCGGGGCGGCGGCGCGCACCGGCCGGTCCTCCCAATCGGCGACACGGGCTTTGGCACAACTCGCCGATGCCCGCCCACCAGGGTAGATCTACCTTGCCCGCATGAACGCGGACGGTTGAGCAGGGAGGGGCCCGATGGCGATCGGCTGGAAGCTGCACGGCGACGGACGGACACCGCCGCCCGGACAGGTCGTCCGACCGGACGAACGGCTGTCGTGGCCGCGGACCGCGGGAATCGGGGCCCAGCACGTCGTCGCGATGTTCGGCGCGACGTTCGTGTTCCCGGTGGTGATGGGGCTGGACCCCAACCTCGCCATCATGATGTCGGGCGTCGCGACGATCCTGTTCCTGCTCATCGTGGGCGGCCGCGTGCCGAGCTACCTCGGCACCAGCGCGTCGTTCGTCGGCGCGGTCGCGGCGATCCGCGCGGGCGGCGGCGACAGCGCCACGGTGACCGGGGCGATCCTCGTCGCGGGCCTGGTCCTCGCGCTCGTCGGGCTGCTCATCCACTTCGTCGGCGGCGACGTCATCCACAGGGTGTTCCCTCCGGTCGTCACCGGCGCCGTCGTCATGCTGATCGGGTTCAACCTTGCCCCGGTGGTCGCCGACGTGTACTGGCCCCAGGACCAGTGGGTGGCCCTGGCGACGCTGGGCTTCGCCGTGCTGTGCGCGGTGCTGCTGCGCGGCTTCTGGGCGCGCATCACGATCCTGCTGGCGCTGATCTTCGGCTACGCCCTGTCGTGGATCCTGGACAAGACCGTCGGCCAGGTCACCTCCGTGGTGCCAGGGCAGAACCTGCTGGACGCGAACGGCCGCCCGTGCGACGCCGAAGGCCCGTACTGCGTCGCCACCGCGTTCCCCCACGACCGGGTCGACTTCAGCGGCGTGGAGGCGGCCGACTGGTTCGGCCTGCCGAGCATGCACGGCCCCGACTTCAAGACCTCGGCGATCCTGCTGGCGCTGCCCGCCGTCATCGCGCTGCTCGCAGAGAACACCGGTCACGTCAAGGCCGTCGCCGCGATGACGGGCGACGACCTCGACCCCGTCCTCGGCCGCGCCATCGGCGCCGACGGCGTCGGCACCGCCCTCGCCAGCGCGGTGGGCGGCGCGCCGACCACCACCTACGCCGAGAACATCGGAGTGATGGCCGCGACGCGGATCTACTCGACGGCCGCGTACTACGTCGCCGCGGTCGTGGCGATCCTGTTCGGGCTGTGCCCGAAGTTCGGGGCGCTGATCGCGGCCACGCCGGGCGGCGTGCTCGGCGGCATCACCGTCGTGCTCTACGGGATGATCGGGCTGCTCGGCGCGAAGATCTGGGTCGAGAACCGGGTGGACTTCGCCGACCCGGTCAACCTCGTCCCGGTGGCCGCCGGGCTGATCGTCGCCATCGGGGACGTGACGCTGAACGTCACCGACGACTTCCCGCTGCAGGGCATCGCGTTCGGCACCATCGCCGTCCTGGTCGGGTACCACGCCCTGAACGCGTTGCGCCGTCCGGACCGCTCGGGAACCGGGATCATCGCGCCCGGGGAGGAGATCGGCGGTCCGGTCCGGCGCGCCGGTGAGGAGGGCTCCGCCGGCGACGAGGGTTCCGGCGGCGGGGACTCCGGTGAGAAGGACCCGGGGGAGAAGGACCCGGGGGAGAAGGACGCCGGCGCCGGCTCCGGCCGGGGAGGCGGCGCGTGAAACCGCCCCCGTTCGGCTACCGCGCCCCGGACACGCTCGACGAGGCGCTCGACGCGCTCGCCGCCGCGCCGTCCGGCAAGGTGCTCGCCGGGGGCCAGAGCCTCATCCCGCTGCTCAACATGCGGCTCGCCGCCCCGCCCGAGCTCGTCGACATCAACCGCGTCACGGAGCTCGACACCGTCCACGTGGGCGACGAGGGCGTCCGGGTCGGCGCGCTCGCCCGGCACGCCCGCGTCGAACGCTCCCCGGAGGCCGCGGCGGTCCAGCCGCTGCTCGGGCGGGCGCTCCGGCACGTCGCGCACCCCGTCATCCGCAACCGGGGCACGGTCGTCGGAAGCCTCGCGCACGCCGACCCCGCCGGGGAGATGCCGGCCGTGCTCGCGGTCCTCGGCGGGACGGTCGAGGCGGCGTCGGCGCGGGGCCGCCGGACGATCCCGGCCGCCGAGTTCTTCCGAGGGCCGCTGGAGTGCGCCCTCGAACCCGGCGAGATGGCGGTGTCGGCGTTCTTCCCGGCCGCCCCGCCGCGCACGGGCACCGCGTTCGCCGAGACGGCCCGCCGCCACGGCGACTACGCGCTCGCCGGAGTCGCCGCCGTCGTCACCCTGGACGAGGACCTCAGGGTCGCGGACGCGCGTGCCGGGTACCTCGGCGTGGCCGGGGTCCCGCTCGTCCTCGACCTGACCGACGCCGCCGGCCCCGGAGGCGACTGGGCCGCGGCCGCGGAGCACGCCCGTGAACGCGTCGACCCCGAACCCGACATCCACGCGAGCGCCGAGTACCGGCGCGTGCTGACCGGCGTGCTCACCCGGCGCGCCCTGACCGACGCGGCGGCCGAGGCGCTGCGGAAGGCGGACGAGTGATCGGGACCGGGCGAGTGATGGAGGCGGGGGAGTGATGGAGGAGAGCTTCGAGGTCGCGCTCACCGTCAACGGGACGTACCGCACGGCCCGCGTCCCGGCCCGGCGGCTGCTGTCGGACCTGCTCCGGCACGACCTCGGGCTCACCGGCACGCACGTCGGATGCGAGCACGGCGTCTGCGGGTGCTGCACGGTCCTCCTCGACGGCGAGCCGGTGCGGTCGTGCCTGATGCTCGCCGTCACCGCGTCCGGCCACGCGATCACGACCGTGGAGGGCCTCGCGGCCGAGGACGGGACGCTCTCACCGGTGCAGCGGGCGTTCCGCGAATGCCACGGCCTGCAGTGCGGCTTCTGCACGCCCGGGTTCCTCTGCACGGTCACGGCGCTGCTGCGGGAGACGCCGCGTCCGACCGACGAGCAGGTCCTGGAGGGGATCTCCGGAAACCTGTGCCGGTGCACCGGCTATCAGAACATCGTCAAGGCGGTCCACCGCGCGGCCGACCTCCTGGCCGAGCAGGCCGCGGAGGAGAAGGAGCCCGCCGGGACGCCCTCCGAGGGGCGGGACTGAAGGCGCGAGGGGGAGGACAGGATGGGGACGCGGATCTTCGGCGAGCCGATCGAGCGCCGCGAGGACGGCAGGCTGGTCACCGGCCGGGGCCGCTACCTGGACGACCTCGGACGGGATGCCCTCGCGGCGGCGTTCGTCCGGTCCCCCCACGCGCACGCCCGGATCGTCGACGTCGACGTGTCCGAGGCCCTCGACGTCGACGGCCTCGTCGCCGTCTACACGTGGGAGGACCTGCCGGACCGGGTCGGTGAGCCGCTGCCGCTGCTGATCCCGCACCCGGCCCTCACCCACGGCCGCACCGCGTACCCGCTCGCCCGGGACGTGGTCCGGCACGTCGGCGAGCCCGTCGCGATGGTCGTCGCCCGCGACCGGTACCTCGCCGAGGACGCGGCCGAACGCATCCGCGTCGAGTACGAGCCGCTGCCCGCCGTCGTCGGCATCGAGGCCGCCACCCGGGCGGAGCACCTCGTCCACGACGACGTCCCGGGCAACGTCGGGGCGGTCCTCGTCCAGGAGAACGGGGACGCCGCCGCCGCGATCGAAGCCGCGCCCCACACGCTGGAGTTCAGCCTCGCGATCGAGCGGAGCGCGTCCATGCCGCTCGAAGGACGCGGCGTGTACGCGCGGTGGGACGCCGACGACGGGTCGCTGCGGGTGTACTCGTCCACGCAGGCGTCGACGAGCGTGCGGGCGGCGATCGCCGCGCGGCTCGGGCTGCCGAACGGCAAGGTCGAGGTGATCGCGCCGGACGTCGGCGGCGGCTTCGGCGTGAAGATCGTCCACCCGTGGCCGGAGGAGATCCTGGTTCCGTGGGCGGCGCGGCTGCTGAACCGCGAGATCAAGTGGACCGAGGACCGCCGCGAGCACTTCACGTCCGCCGCCCACGAGCGCGGCCAGCTCCAGGACGTGCGGGTCGGTTTCGACGACGAGGGCCGCATCCTCGGTCTCGACGTGCGGATCAGGCACGACCACGGCGCCTACACCCCGTACGGGATCATCATCCCGATCATCACGTCGACGCAGCTTCTCGGCCCCTACAAGGTCGGCGCGTACCGGGCGGAGGTCGTCAGCCTCTACACCAACACCCTGATCGTCACGCCGTACCGGGGCGCGGGACGCCCGCAGGGCGTGTTCTGCATGGAGCGGACGATGGACCGCATCGCCCGCCACCTCGGCCGCGACCGCGCCGAGGTCCGGGAGGCGAACCTCATCCAGCCCGACGAGTTCCCCTACGACCAGGGCCTGACGTTCCAGGACGGCCGTCCGCTCGTCTACGACTCGGGCGACTACCCGGAGCTGCTGCGCCGGGTACGGGAGATGATCGGCTGGGACGGTTTCGAGGCCGAGCGGGCCGCCGCCGCGGCCGAGGGCCGCCGGCTCGGCATCGGGCTCGGCGTCTACGTCGAGGGGACGGGGGTCGGCCCGTACGAGGGCGGGCACGTCGAGATCGACACGAAGGGCCGGGTGCACGTGTCGACCGGGCTGACGTCGCAGGGCCAGGGCCACGAGACCGTCTTCGCCCAGATCGCCGCCGCCGAGCTCGGCGTCCCGGTCGAGGACGTGCACGTGACGACGGGCGACACGCGCCGGTTCGGGTACGCGGTCGGGACGTTCGCGTCCCGCGCGGCGGTGATGAGCGGGAACGCGATCGCGCTCGCCGCCCGGAAGGTGCGCGACAAGGCGCTGCGCATCGCCGGGGAGGCGCTGGAGGCCGATCCCCGCGACCTGGACATCACCGACGGGGTCGTGCACGTGCGCGGGGATCCGTCGGCGGCGATCCCGCTGCGGACGGTCGCGGTGCTGTCGAATCCGCTGCGGTACGCGTTCGACGAGGAGGCCGCGGCGGCGACGCAGTTCGCGGTCGGCCGTCCGGTGACCGAGCCGCCCGTCGCGGACGGCGACGAACCCGGTCTGGAGGGACGCGACTACTACTCGCCGGTCCGTTCCACGTTCGCGGCGGGGGCGCATGCCGCGGTCGTGGAGGTCGATCCCGAAACGGCGGAGATCAGGATCCTGCGGTACGCGGTGGTCCACGACTGCGGGCGGCTGATCAACCCGATGGTGGTGGAGGGGCAGATCCACGGGGGCGTCGCGCAGGGCATCGGCGGCGCGTTGTACGAGCGGATGGTGTACGACGAGGCGGGGCAGCTGCTGAACGCGTCGTTCATGGATTTCCTCATGCCGTACGCGACGGAGGTCCCGCGGATCGAGACCGGTCATCTGGAGACGCCGTCTCCGCTGAACCCGCTGGGCATCAAGGGCGCGGGGGAGGCGGGCGTGATCCCGGTGTCCGCGGTGATCGCGTCGGCGGTCGAGGACGCGGAGGGGATACGGGTGGACGCGATGCCCATCTCCCCGGACGCCCTTCACGCGCTGCGGTCGCGCGCCGCGGGCGATGCGTCGCTGCGGGTGCGGGAGGACGTCCCGGCCACCTGATCCCGGCCGCCCCGTCCGGTGTGGTCGGGCGCTGTTCGGTGCCGGCCGGCGGATGTGTGATGCTGGCGGGGTCGGCTCGGGATGCGGGGGACCTCAACCCCGCCAGCGTGTCGACGATAGTGAAGGACGGCCGCGGCGCTCGGCGTTACCGGGATTCCTCCGGGAAGGTCGGCTTTCAGCCGCCCGCCGGGGGAGCGTCCGGGGCGTTGCCGCCGAGGGAGCGCGGCAGGTAGTTCTCGACGGCGGCGGGCCGGAACCCGGCCTTGGCGATCCGGTCGAGGATCATCGCGAGCTGCCCGGCGAGGCCCTTGCGGTAGTGCATGAGGATGATGTCGCCGGGCTTGAAGGTCCAGGCCGCGCCGCCGTCCCTGCGGGCGAAGCCGTTGTACCCGGCGCCGGGGCCGGACGTGCCGTTGTAGAACTCCGCCGACCACAGCAGGATCGCCTTGATGCCGCACTCCTTGGCCACGCGGCGGGTGGTCTCGTTGAAGCTGCCGAAGGGGGGCCGCAGGATCCGGGGGCGGCGGCCGTAGTTCTTCTCGATCGCGTCCGAGGCCCCGCAGATCTGCCTCTTCTGCTCGCGGGGGCCGAGCGTCGCCATGTCGGGGTGGTCGATGGTGTGGTTCTCCATCGGCGAGCCCGCGTTGCGCAGGGCCCAGAAGTACTGTCCCTGGCCCTTGATGTAGGCGGAGGTCAGGAACGTCATGATGGGAACCCGCTTCTTGCGGACGAGGTTCACGAACTCGGAGTCGTAGGTGTAGCCGTCGTCGATGGTGAGGAAGACGACGCGTTCCCTCGTGTCGATCCGTGTGATGACCGTGGGAAGGCCGTCCTCGGCGGGCCGCGGCGGCGTCCAGGTGCCGGGCTTCGGCGTCGGCCACGTCCGGTCGGCGAGGGCCGCGGCGAGCCGGGTCCGCACGGGAGGGCCGGGGTCGCTCGCGAGGGCCGCGGCGACGGGCCAGCCGCCCGCCGCGACGCCGAGCGCTCCGGCGGCCGCCATCGCCGCGATGGGGGTCGTCCCTCGCATGTGCCGTTTTCTCCGTTCGTGTCGGTTCTCGATCATCCCGGTTGACGCGCCGGGGGCACCGGGAGGTTCACCGCGGACGCGGGAAAATCCGCGGACCCATCTGACCATTCTCCAGGGCGCGGCGGGGCGGGCTTCGCCCAATCCTCGGCATGGAGTCGGCAGATGTTGCCGTTCGGCCGGGCGGCGTCATTCCCTAAAGTCGGGTCATGCAGCTCAACGGCAGTGTCACCGTCGCGGCGCCGCCCGCGCGGGTGTGGGACGCGCTCCAGGACCCCGCGGTCCTGGCCAGGACGATCCCCGGTTGCAGTTCGCTGGAGGAGACGGGGCCGGGCAGCTACCGCATGACCGTCACCGCGGGCGTCGCGTCGATCCGCGGCACCTACGTGGGGCAGGTCGACCTCTGCGAACCCGATCCGCCGCGCTCGTTCGTGCTGCGGGCGCGCGGGCAGGGGGCGCCGGGCACGGTGGACGCCACGGTCCGGGTGCGGCTCTCGGGCGGCGACGGCGCGACCCGGATCGACTACGACGCGGACGCGGTCGTGGGCGGCATGGTCGGCGGCGTCGGGCAGCGGATGCTGGGCAGCGTCGCCAAGCGCACGGCGGGGGAGTTCTTCGCCGCCGTGGAACGCGACCTGACCGCCCCCGAGCCCGTGAAGCCGGCCGAGCCCGCGGCGGAGGCTCCGTCCGGGAAGGCGGGACCGGCCGCGCCGCGAGCCGCCGGGACCGGCACGGTGCACCCGGGACGCGCCGCGGAGCCGTCGCGTGCGCCCGCGGTGCTGCCGATGGCCGTGGCGTTCGCCTCCGGCGCCGCGAGCGCCCTCGCCGGGGTCGCCCTGGGCCATCTGCTGGGACGCCGGGCGGGCCGGCGGGGCGCCGCTCCGCCGGAGCGGCCATGACCGGCCGGGCCCGGCGGGAGGCGCCTGACGAGGAAGGCGCCTGACGAAACGACGCCGGGTCCCTTGGCAGATCACGACGATTTCCCGGGCGGCCGGCGTCCGGTAGACCCTACGTCATGGCACGGCGGCTGCGGATCGGGATCGACACGGGCGGGACGTTCACCGACGTCGTCGCGCTGGACGAGGACGGGGGAGAGGTCGTCACCACCAAGACGCCCTCGACGCCCGCCGACCCGGCCGAGGGGTTCGCCGCGGGTCTCGGCAAGGCGCTCGAGCTGCTCGGCGCCGGGCCGCAGGACGTCGCCGCCGTGTCGCACGGCACGACGGTCGCGACGAACCGGCTTCTGGAGGACCGGATCGACGACCTCGGCCTGATCACCACCGAGGGGTTCGAGGCGATCCTGGAGATCGCGCGGCAGAGCGTCCCGGACGGCTACGGCAACAGCTACTTCTGGGTGAAGCCGCCGCGGATCGTGCCGGCGCACCGGGTCCGGACGGTCGGCGGCCGGCTCGACCACACCGGCGCGGAGCTGCGCCCGTTCGACGAGGAGTCGGCGGTCGCGGCGGCCCGCTGGTTCCGGGAGGCGGGGATCCGCGCGATCGGCGTGTGCCTCCTGCACTCCTACGCCAACCCGGCGCACGAGCTCGCGATGCGCGACGTGCTGGCCCGCGAGCATCCGGACGCGGTGGTGTCGCTGTCGTGCGAGGTGCTGCGCGAGTACCGCGAGTACGAGCGTGCGGTGACGACGCTGGTGGACGCCGCCGTCAAGCCCGCGATGAACGGCTACCTCGCGCGCATCGCCGAGCGCGTCGGGGCGCCGCTGCTGGTGATGAAGAGCAACGGGGGAGTGCTGTCGGCGGAGGAGGTCGCCCGGCAGCCGATCACGACGGTCCTGTCGGGCCCCGCGGCGGGGGCGCTCGGCGCGGCGTTCGTCGTCGGCCGCGGCGGGCACGGCTCGGTCGTCACGCTGGACGGCGGGGGGACGTCCACGGACGTCGCGGTCGTCCTCGACGGGGAGCCGACCGTCACCACCGAGGGGTCGATCGGGCGGCACCCCGTCAAGATCCCGATGATCGACATCGTGACCGTCGGGGCGGGCGGCGGCTCGGTGGCCTGGCGGTCACCGGAGGGCGCGCTCAAGGTCGGGCCGCGCAGCGCCGGGGCCGACCCGGGCCCGGTCTGCTACGGGCGCGGGGGGAGCGAGGTCACGGTGACCGACGCGCACGCGGTCCTCGGCCGCATCCCGCCGCACCTGCTCGGGGGCGAGGTTCCCCTGGACGTCGCCGCCGCCCGGGCCGCCCTCGACGCCCTCGCCGGGGAGCTCGGCCTGTCCGTCGAGCGGGCCGCGGCCGGGGTGCTGGAGATCTCCGCGTGGAACCAGGCCAACGCCATCCGGCAGATCACCGTGCAGCGGGGGCTGGACGTGCGCGACTATCCGCTGGTCGCGTTCGGCGGCTCGGGCCCGCTGCTCGCGTGCCGGCTGCTCGACGTCCTCGGGATGCCCGCGGCCGTGATCCCCGAGAACCCCGGCAACCTGTCGGCGTTCGGGCTGCTCACGGTGGACGTCAAGAACGACTACGTCAGGACGTGGGTCGTCCGCGACGCCGAGCTCGACCTCGCGCGGCTGGAGGCGCTCTACGCCGAGCTGGAGTCGCAGGCCGCGGAGGCGCTGGCCCGCGAGGGGTTCGCGCCGGAGCGGCGTCGTTTCGCGCGCTCTGCGGACCTGCGGTACCACGGGCAGGCGTTCGAGGTCAGGGTCTCCGCCCCCGCAGGTCCGCCGGACGAGGCGTTCCGCTCCGAGGTCGTCCGCCGGTTCCACGACGCCCACGAGTCCCTCTACGGCCACTGCCACCGCGACGACCCGCGGCATCCCGTCGAGTGGGTCAACCTGCGCGTCTCCGGGATCGGCCCGATCGAGCGCCCGCGCCTGACCGAGCGTCCGCCCGGGGACGGCGACCCCGCGCGCGCACGCACCGGCACGCGGCCGGTGTACTTCGACGCCTGGGAGGAGACGCCCGTCTACCGGCGCGAGAAGCTCGCCCCGGGCGACACGATCGAAGGCCCGGCCGTCATCGAGGAGTTCGGCTCGACGTTCCCGCTGCATCCGGGCTTCACCGCGAGACTCGACGGCCACGGCAACCTGGTGGTGACGCGGGGGTGACACGCTGATGGACCCGATCCTGCTGGAGATCGTGGAGGGGACGCTCGCGTCGGTGGAGCGCGAGGTCGAGACGGCGATCGCGCGCACGGCGCGCTCCCCGATGATCCGGGACGCGCACGACTTCCGCGCGGGCATCCACGACCGCCGCCTCCGCAAGCTCACCGGGCGCTCCTACTCCGCCCTCGTCCAGCCGATCGTCCGCGACTTCCCCCTGGAGACGATGCGCCCGGGGGACGTGTTCTTCCACAACGACGTGTACCTGTCGGAGGGCGGCATCGGGCACCTGCCCGACCTGTGCGTCACGGTCCCGGTGTTCCACGAGGGCGAGGTCGTCGCGTTCGTCCAGGCGTTCGGGCACCACGACGACATCGGCGGGGCGGTCCCCGGCTCGATGCCGAGCCACGCCCGCAGCGCGTTCGAGGAGGGCCTGATGGTCCCGCCGATCAAGCTGTGGGACCGGGGCGTCCCGAACGAGGCCGCGCTGACCATCATGACCCGCAACTCGCGGATGCCCGACTCCCTGGCGGGCGACCTGGACGCCGAGTGCTCGGCCTGCCTCATGGGAGCCCGGCGCCTCGCCGAGCTGTTCGACCGCTACGGCCGCGCCGACGTCGAGGCGTGCTTCGACGCCATCGTCGACAAGACCACCGAGACGTTCCGCCGCGAGCTGCTGTCCAAGATCCCGGACGGGACGTACGTGTGGGAGGACTACGCCGAGCACGACGGCGTCGACCCGCCCCGCCTGCACGCCCAGCGCATCACGCTGACCGTCGACAAGTCGGCCGACGTCCCCCTGGTCATCGACTTCACCGGGACGTCCCCGCAGGCCAAGGGGCCGATCAACCACGCCGGCGACTACGCGGGCGGGGTGTTCTTGAAAAAGTGGCTGGCGCCCGTCCTGCGGAACCTGGCCGACACGCCCGAACGCGCGGCCGAGCTGGACGTCAACGAGGGCGTGGTGCCGCTGATCGAGATGCGGTTCCCGGAGAAGGGGACGCTGCTGACGCCGGTGTTCCCGGCGCCGACGAACGCGCGGACGTTCGTGATCCTGCGGCTGCTGGGGGTGCTGGCGGGGGTGCTGGCGAAGGCGACCGGGGGACGGATGCCCGCCGACCAGGAGACGATCCGCTACACGGGCGTGTACGGGGAGGACGAGCGCGGCCCGTACCTGATGCGGGAGGTGCTGGGCGGCGG
>DATCLF010000262.1:0-14616 GCA_036564055.1 Spirillospora sp. | reverse complement strand
GTGAACGTCCCCGCGGTGACCATGGCGAAGCCCAGCAGCACGATCGCGATCGCCTGCCGCTGGACGCCTTCGGACAGTCGCCGGTGGCCGACGTTCACGTGGGTCTCGCCGCGCATCTCGGCCCACACCACGAACCCGAGCAGGCCGAAGGTCGTCACCTTGATGCCCCCGGCGGTCCCGGCGCTGCCGCCGCCGATGAACATCAGCACGTCGGTGGCGAGCCAGCTCTCGGTGCGCATTTGCGCGACGTCGACGGCGTTGAGGCCGCCGCTGCGCGGCATCACCGACAGCATGAGACCCACCGCCGCGCGGTCCGACTCGGGCAGCGCGCCCAGCGTGCCCGGGTTGTCCCACTCGACGGCCGACAGCACCAGCGCCCCGCCCGCCAGCAGCACGACCGTCGTGGCCAGGGTGATGCGCGTGAGGACCGACCAGCTCCCCGGCCGCCGCCACCGCCGGGCCAGCTCGAAAACGACCGGGAAGCCGAGCCCGCCGACGACGACCGCCGCGCAGACCGTCAGGATGATCCACGGATCGCCCGCGAACCGGGCGAGGCCGTCCGGCCACAGGGTGAACCCGGCGTTGTTGAACGCCGAGACCCCGTGGAACACCCCCAGGTACACGGCGCGGCCGGGGGGCTCGTCGTAGGCGGCGAGGAACCGTCCGGTGAGCACCGCCGCCACCAGCGCCTCGGACACCGCGCTGAAGACGACCACCCGCCGCACGACGCGCCGGACGTCGGTCATCCGCAGCGTTTTGGTCTCCGCCTGCGCCGCGAGCCTGGCCCGCAGCCCGAGCCGCCGCGACAGCAGGATCGCGAACAGCGTCGCCATGGTCATCAACCCGAGACCGCCCACCTGGACGAGCGCCAGGATGACGACCTCCCCGAACGCCGACCAGTGCGTTTCGAAGTCGACGGTGACGAGCCCGGTCACGCACACCGCCGACGTCGCGGTGAACAGCGCGTCCACGAGCGACGCCGAGCCCGGCTCCTCCGTGGCCGCCGGCAGCGACAGCAGCAGCGTCCCCGTGAGGATCGTGACCAGGAATCCGGTGACGACGACCTGGGCCGGATGATGGAACCGTTCGAGGAGGATCGTCCCCCACGGCTTCGGTCCACGTCCCCTGAACAGCACGCACCCCCCACGTCCAGATGTGTCCCGGACATATCACCACACACCGGTCCTGCCGTGTGGTGCTCCTCCTCAGGCGCCCGCACCGGGGCGTTTCCTCGCCCGCCCCGGGGCCCGCGTGTCTCAGAGGCGGGCGAGGGCGTGGACGAGGGGCGTGATGCGCTTCGCGATGGACGGAACGTCGTCGAGGACGCGTGTCGCGACGTCCAGCACGGCCGTGAACAGCTCGTCCTCGGCCGCGGGGTCGAAACGCGCTCCGTTCAGCTTGAGGAAGACGTCGGTCGCGGCGAACCCGACCCGCTTGTTCCCGTCGGTGAACGGGTGCGAGGTGGCGAGCGAGTGCAGGAGCGCCGCGGCCTTCTCCGGCAGCGTGGGGTAGGGCTCCGCGTCGAAGGCGACCGTGGCCGGCCGCGCCGCGGCGGACGCGACCAGCCCGAAGTCGCGCACGTTGAGGTCCTGCACGACGCGGCGGCCGACGGCGATGATCTCCTCGGCGGTCAGGTACCGCATGCTCACGCGTCGCCCAGCCGGTCCAGAAGGCTCCGGTTGTCCTCGGCGGTCTCGTCGGCGAGCCGGAGGACGTGGGCGAGTTCGCGGCGCTGCCGGTACTCCTCCAACGCGCTGATCAGGATGGCGTTCTTGGAGCGCTGCTCGGCCGCCGCCGCCTCCTCGAGCCATGCGTCGAGCTCGGCGGGAAGGCGGGCTGCGAAGGCCACGGTGGCGTTCCTCCGGAAATCGACGACTGGTACCGGCGACGATACCAGGCATGGCACCACCCTTGGAGGACGCGAGGATCTGCGGGCAGGAACAGGGGCCGCTCGTGAGAGCGGGGACCGCGGGCCGGGTTCGCGACGCGCCTAGATGACGACGCTGAGGACGATGGACACTCCGGTGAGGATGATGGCCGCGGTCATGCAGGCGATCGTGACGCGCAGGCAGCGGAACTTGGCGCAGGCGATCCTCGTGAGCTCGTCCACCTGCTTCCTGAGCCTGGCCACGTCGTCGGAGGCGCCGGACGCTTCGTCGGTGTCGCCGGCGGTTCCGAGCCGGATGTTCGCGCCTCGGGGATAGACGGTCAGCAGAAGCCAGACGAGAGCGACGACCAGCGCGAGGGCGGCGAGTCCGAGCGGGATCCGGGGCTCCAGCGGCCCGGTGCCGACCTTGGCCCCGACGAAGCCGAGACCGCCCAGGACGGCTCCGGTGAGGACACCGGCCTTGCGGTCCGCTTCCCTGATCAGTCCGTGCAGCTCGCTCACCCGCTCGTTGAGCTTCGCCGCGGTCACCTTGCTTTTCGCCGTCTTCTTTGGGAGGAACACGCTGAGCTCCTAGAGCACCTGGTTTGGCGGCTCCGTGCCGGACACGGACCCGGGCAGTCCTTGCTGACCGCCTGTCAAGGAGTGTCCCTGATCGTGTCGAGAAGGCAAGTGTTTCTCGCGGGCGAGGCGGCCGTCTTTTCGGTGGATGGACGTCGAGCCGTGCTCTGACAACGTCACCGAGGCCCTGACCTCGGCGGATACTCGTTCGCCGGCTTGCCCGCGCGGCCCGGCCCCCACCGTCGGCCTGTCAGGAGTGGCGACCGAAAGGGAATGGATGGTCGCGCCCGTATCCGGTTGGTCGCTGGGGCTCGGACCAGGTGGACGCGGCGAAGGGCGGGGTGCCGTCATGAAGACGGTGTCCGTGCTGGAGAGCAGGAGCGCGGCACGAGCGTGCCGCGCTCCCAGCTGTGGCGTCCCCGTCAGGACTCGTTCGTTCGGGGGTCGTCGTCTACTTGACAGCGGCCTTCGTGTTGAGGAGCCGCTGGACGGCCACCGCCAGTTTGACAGCGTCCTCGCGGCGCTCCCTCAGCACGATGACAGGGTCAGTCGACACCCCATTCAGCGGGCCGCCGATGAGGTAGAGGGACCGCCAGGCGATGTCGAGTACCACGCAGATCTCGTTCCCTGGGTCGGCCTCGGCGAGCGCACGAAGCTTCGTCGAGATGATCGGAGCGATGCGCCGCACGATTTCGGCGGCCTCGGACGTAACCACGGCGGCTTGGATGAGGACCTTGCTGTACTCCTCGATCAGTTTGAGATCGATCGGTCTCGTGCACGCCACCGACGGCGAAGAGGGCGCTCGCCGGCGCATCGCCGCCGCCCGCAAGGTGGTCCCAAAGTTCGGCATCGCCACCGAATGCGGGATGGGCCGGCGTCCCGCCGAGCAGATCGACGGCCTGCTGGCCCTGCACGCGACCCTCGCGAAGTCGCTGTAGGACGGCCCCGTACGTCCGTCCCCACGGGCCGCCGCGGCGTGTCTCTCAGGCCGCCGCGGCAGTACCCGGCCGGCTCCCCGAAGACGACGCGGTCGCTGAAGGCGCCGTCCATCGCGAGCATCGATGCTGGTCAAGCGGTCCTGAAGCGGCCGGCGTCGGGGCGGTACGCCTACGGGGGGCTCAGTGTCCTCGCGGACGGCCACCGCTCCGAAGGCCGGACGTTCGGTGGCTCATGGGCGTCCTCACAGGACCATCGGCAGGGGCGGACGAGCGCCGCACCCTCCACATGCGGGCCGACGTCCAAGAGACACCCTGATGGCACCTCGGCAGGACGAGGCCCTCTGATAGACGCAAGCGTGTGGTCGGGAAGACGCGCGCAAGGGCGTTCAGTGCGCCGGGGACGCCTGCGCGGCCCCGAAGTGCCGTCGCGACGCGGCCGGCCACCACAGAAGGACGATCACGGCGAGGGCGATCGGCCAGCCGATGGCGTTGGCGACGCGCACCCAGGCGGCGCCCGTCGCGAAGTGGAGGCGGCCGATGCTCTGAACGACGAGCAGGACGGTGATCGCGACGCGCGCCCAGTTCCGGCCGCGCAGCACCATGACGCCCAGCCATCCGTACAGAGGGCCCGAGATCACGTGATACAGATCGGCGATCGGGTGCGGCGGGACGGCCAGCGCCACGAAGTGGCCGACCGTCGCTTCCGCGATTCCCACTGCGGCCCACCGGACGGTCGCCGGCGCCGATTTCCAATGCTCGACCATCGCCTCAAGCCCTTCCGTCGACCGTTGCATGCGATCGTCCGGGAGCGGCTCGGCCCGTGCACTGGTGGCAGCCCCCGGGCCGCAGTGGGGATTCCGGGAGAGATGCGCCTCGGGTGGCCCGGAGCGGCTGCCGTCGGGGACCGGCGGTACGCCTCCGGGGGATTGGCGTACTCATGGACGGCAACCGCTCCGGGTTCACAGCCGGATGGGCGCCTGCCGTTCGCGTGGGGGACGCGGCCGGGAGCCTCCGAGCGTCCGGTGGTGGGAGCGCGGGCCGCTCGGGCCTCGCTTCCGTTTCGCGGTGCGCCTCCTCTTCCTGGCGGGTGGAGCGCGATGCCTGCCGACGTAGCCGGTGCCGGCCACGGTCATGCTGATGAAGAGGGCCAGCACCGAGGCGGCGAAGACGGCCACGAGCGTCACACCGGTGATCGCCAGCGCGGAGATCACAGAGATTCCTCGATCTCGCCGTGCTGGGCGGTACGACGGCTAGGTCCAGGTCAGGAGGCCGTTTCAGCATGCCGATGGCGTCATCCATCCACTGGCGCAGGAGTTCCTACAGTGACTCTTCGGGCTTCGAGTCCCGGACCGCCACGACTGATGCGGCTCCGGCAACCTCGACGCAGTTACCGGATCCTGAAGGGCCGAAGCTGGCGTTCGGGCGTGCGGCGTTCGGTGCGTTGGTGCGCGACATCCGAGCCGGACGGTACGACCGGTAGGCCCACGTAGGGAGACCTATGGGCGCCCGCCTCTCGTCGGCTGAACCGCACGCCGGGCCGGGGCGGGAACTCCGCCCGTGCCGTGTCGGACGTGGTCGGCCGGGAGCGCGAGCCGTAATAGACCAGCTCAGGCGCGGGCGCAGGTGATGCAGGTGCGGGCGGTGGGGCGTGCCTCCAGGCGTCCCTCGCCGATGGGTCCTCCGCAGTGTTCGCAGGTACCGTAGGTGCCGTCACGGACGCGGTGCAGTGCGTCCTCGATCTCGGTCAGGCGCTCGCGGACCTCGCTCAGAGACGCCTCGACGCGGGCGCGTTCGAACGCGATCGTGGCGCCCTCCGGGTCGTGCTCGTCGTCCAGGCCGATCTGCGTCGACGCCTCGACGACACCGTCCCAGTCGCCGGTCAGCGACGCCATCAGCTTGAGCGTCGCCGCCCGCTCCTCCAGCAGCCGTTCCTTCACTGTCTCCATTGCCCGCTCAACGCTTTCTCAGCGCATCCCATTCCAGGGCGGGCGACCATGAGACGGCCAAAAACGGCCTTCTGCGCGGTAAATCGCGTCACTCGTCGTCTGTTTCGAGCCGGGCGAGGGCGGTGCGTGCCTCTCTCAGGCCGGAGTCGCGCAGGCGGCGCGACGCCTCCCCTTCGGGATCGGAGTCTTCGAGTTCGCTGATGAAGTCCCGCAGCACCGGGATGGCGCGCGGGTCGCCGAGGTCGGCCAGCAGGGAGACGATGGAGTTCACCAGGAAGCCGCACCGCAGGTACGCGATGAGGAGGTCCAGGGCTCGCTCGTCCTTCATCCGGACCAGCCCGGTCAGCGCGGTCATGCCTTCGAGGCGGCCGAGGTGTTCGCGGGCATGGCGGACCAGTGCGTCCGCGGTGCGAGGGTCGGCGATCATGGCCAACGCTTCCACCGCCGCCTGGTGCAGCTCCTCGCTCGGCGGGCGACCTGGGCGGCGTGCGCCCTCGACGATGTCGAGCAGGGGGCCGACCGCCTCCGGAGCACGGAGCTCACCGAGGCCCTTGGCCGCCCGGACGCGGACGTCGTCCTTCCGGTGGCCGAGTGCGCGCAGGAGCCGTTTCGTGTCGCGGCGTTCGACCAGCGCGGGTATGTCGGGCGGGCGGATCACACCGCCGGGCGGCCATCGCCGTGCGGCCCGCCGTTCGTAACGCCCGGCCAGGGACCGTAACCGTGGTGCGAGCTTCAGGGCAATCTGGAGATTGTGCTGGTCCCGGAGAAGTCTCCGGTACGCATTGAGGTTCCTGCCGGAGAGGAAACGCGCGGTACGGAACACCTCACCGTACTCGGCGATTATCCGCCCGACGGTCTCCGAATATTCGGCGGTCTTCGCGTCGACGATGACGGCCGCGTCCCGCAGGGCGCTCGCCGCCGCCCTGGGCCCGAGGGTCCCCTCCCTCAGCGCACGCATGCGGGTCATGACCTCGGCCGCGTCGAGGTCCACGCCCTTGACCTCGATGCGGTCGTACCAACGCACATATGTGTCGGCCAGGCGTTTGGTTCGGTTCCGCAGCATGCGTTTTGGGTACCACACCGCCGGGCGGCGGTCATCGGCGTGCGGCGCGCCGTTCGTAGCGCTTGGCCAGGGCCCGTAACCGCGCTGCGAGCTTTCGGGCCCGCCGGACATTGGTCTGGTCCGAGAGGAGACTCTCGATCTGGGAAGCATACTGAGCAGTGAAATGGTCCCCGGCGGAGGCTGCGGCTCGGAAAACCTCTTTCTGTTCGGCGGACATCTGCGCGACGGCGTTCTTCCAGTCTTCGGCGGTCTTCGCGTCGACGACGGCGGCCGCGTCTCGCAGGGCGCTCGCCACCGCCCTGGGCCCGAGGGTCCCCTCCCTCAGCTCACGCATCCGGGTCGCGACCTCGGCCGCGTCGACGTCCGCGTCCTTGACTTCGGCATGCTCGTACCAGAGCAAATAAGTGGCGGCAACGCGCTTGGTTCGGAACCGCAGCATATGCCCTAAGTACCACACAACCCCCATTCCAAGCCCGCGCGGACGCCGGATCGGTGGGTCGTCCACGAGTGGATTCTCCGTCCGCCGTGCGCGGCTCAAGCGGCTCGGGCCCGAGTTCCCATTGCCGTAGGCGTCGTCAGGAGCGGTCGGTGCCGGGGGTGTGCGTGGGGCGGGGGCGGCGGATGAGGAGGGTGCCGGCGACGACGATGAGGCCGGACGCGGTCAGGACGGCCTGGGACGGTCTCATGTTCAGGGGTGTCTCGTCCCAGTGCCTCAGCAGGTCGGCCGCCGCGCCGGACAGGAGGGCGGCGAGGGCCAGGCCGAAACGCAGCGTCGCGTGGAAGGCGGTGAGGGCGAGGTTGCGCCGGTAGCCCTCAAGGCTCTGCTGCAGGTAGGTGATGCCGCCGACGAGGGCGGCGGTGGCGGCGCCGCCGAACACCAGGGCGCCGCCGAACGCCCACGCCACCGACGCGACCAGTCCCATCGTCGCGATCGTCACGCCCTGGACGGCGGTCGCGGTCTTGATCTGCTTCATCAGGTCCCACATGCCTCGGCGGACGATCAACAGGCCGATGACCGCGCCGACCCCGAACAGCGCGACGAGGATCCCGAAGCCGATCGGGCCCGCGCCGAGGACGTTCCTGACGAACACCACGCCGAGCGAGAACAGCGCGCCCAGGCCGAGCGCGACGACCGCGATCCCCGGCAGGACGCCGCGCACCACCGGGAGCCGGAGCCCCTCGACGAACGTGCCCTCGTGCCCGGTCCGGGAGCGGCGCTCGCCGGGGGACGGGCCGAGGTCGGGAATGGCCCGGATGGCGAGATAGCAGCCGAGGTAGGTCAGGGCGTCCAGCCAGAACACCGCGAGGTAGCGCCAGTGGCCCTCCCAGCCGAAGGCGTCCGACACCCACAGCACCAGCCCGAACACCCCGGCGCCGACCGGGATCATCCCGTACGAGGTGGCCATCGTGATGCCGTTCGCGACCTCCAGCGTGCCGGTGTCGTGTTCGTCGCCGTGCTTGCTTTCCTCGGGGTCCTCGATGAGGAAGGGGATGGAGGCGTCCCGGGCGGGCAGGAACACCAGGGCCGCCATCTCGATCGCGAACGCCCAGAAGTACACCCACCACAGCAGCGGCACGATGGGCAGCACGAACGCCATGCCCATCATGAGCAGGTTGGAGTACATCATCACGTCGCGGCGCCGCCAGCGCGTGACGATCCGCGCCGCGAGCGGCGCGCCCACCGCCGACGGCAGCAGGCGCAGCACCAGCACGCCTCCCACCGCCGTGGTGGAATCGCTCAGCTCCAGCACGAAGTACATGAGGGCGAGCGTCCCCATCCAGTCGCCCAGGGACGAGACCGTCTGGCCCGCCATGAGGCGCCAGAAGTCGGGGCGGTTCAGCCGCTCCTTGAGTCCCATGCCGGGCTCACCCTCCGTACCGCGTCCTGCGGGCCCCGGATCGCCGGGCCGGCGGGGGCGCCGCGCAGGAGGACGGCGAGCCGTGCCGCCGCCCGGTCCCAGCTCCAGGTCTCGCACACCCAGCGGCGGCCGGCCTCGCCCATGCGGCGGGCGCGGCCGGGATCGTCGAGCAGGCCGTTCAGCGCCCGCGCCAGCTCGCGCGGGTCGGCGGCGTCGACCACGAGGCCGGTCTCACCGTCCACGACGGACTCGGGACTGCCTCCGGAACGTCCCACCACGACGGGAAGCCCGGTCGCCGACGCCTCCAGCACCGTCAGCCCGAGGCCCTCGACCTGGAGACCGCCGCGGTCGTCGCGGCACGGCAGGACGAACGCGTCCGCGGCGGCGTAATAGGACGGCAGATCCTCGTCGGAGACCGGGCCGGTCAGCGTGACCGTTCCGGGGGACGCGCGCCGCGCCAGCTCGGCGAGCCTGCGCCGCATCGGGCCGTCGCCGACGATGAGGAGCCGGGCGCCCGGGTGCCGGCGGACGACGTCCGGCCAGGCGCGCAGCAGCCGGTCGTGTCCCTTGCGGCGGACGAGGCGGGACACGCTGACGGCCACCGGGCCGTCACCGAGGCCGTGGCGGCGGCGCACCGCCGCGCCGTCGAGCCCGGGACGGAACCGGAGCGGGTCGACCGCCCCGGCGAGCCGGGCGAGCGGCGTCCGGTCCCCGAGGGCGGCGGCGATCTCGGCGCGGCTGGTGTCGGTGAGGAACGTGTAGGCGTCGACGGCGCGGGACACCGCGCGCAGCGCGCCGCGGGTGGGGGCGGCCCGGAACCAGCCGAGCTCCTGCCCGTGCGTGGACGCGACCAGCCGCCGCACCCCGGCCGCCTTCACCAGCGGCGCGTACATCGCGAACGGCGCGGCGGCGGGGATCCACGCGGCGGTCGCGCCGTGCCCGGCGACGATCCGGCGCAGCCCGCGGAACAGCAGGTAGGCGCGGCGCCGCACGACGGGGAAGCCGAGCCCCGCGTCGAACGCGGCGTCGCCGGGCCGGGCGGGCGCGACGACGACGAGCCGGTCGGCGGGAAGCCGGCGCACGAGCTCCCAGGTGAAGGTCTGGACGCCGCCGGGTTCGGGCGGGAAATGCCCGGTCATCACCAGCGTCCGGGGTATGTCCATGCGAGGTCCGCTTCCCTCGGACGGGCGGCCCATGCCTGGTCGCCGGCCGTGTCCGCCCGGGGCCGCACCCGCCGTCCAAGAGGTGCTCCGCCGACGGCAAAAGCGGAGTCATCACGCTGATCAAAAACAGGGTGACATTTCTGATTCTTGTCGTGGATCTCAGTTCCGGGGACGGAGGTGGTCGGGCGGCCGTCGTGAACGCGCAAAAGACGGCCTTGATCGAATACACGGCGATCGAATACGCGGCCGCGGCTCACTCGCCTTCGACGCGGGACAGCTTGTCCGGGTTGGTGACGGCGTAGATGCCCGTGATGCGGTCGCCCTCGGGGGACAGGTCGAGGATCATCACGGCGAACGGCGCGTCCCCCGCGAACAGCACCGCCGACGGGTCGCCGTTCACGGTCCGGTAGCGGGCGGCGAGGCTCGCGGTCCGGGGATTCACCGCGGCCAACGAGACCAGGCGCGCCACCTTGTCGCGGCCGCGGATCGGACGCAGCGAGGCCGCCTTGCGGACCTTGCCGCCGCCGTCGGTCCACAGCGTCACGTCCGGTGCCAGGAGGTCGAGCAGCGCCTCCAGGTCCCCGCCGAACGCCGCCCGGAGGAAACGCTCGGTCACCTCCCGCTGGACCTTCGGGTCCGTCCGGTAGCGCGGGCGCCGCGCGTGCACGTGCTCCCGTGCCCGGTGGGCGAGCTGCCGCACGGCCGCCGGGCTGCGGTCCAGGATGCCGGCGATCTCGGTGTGCGCGTACCCGAACACCTCGTGCAGGACGAACACCGCCCGCTCCAGCGGCGTCAGCGTCTCCAGGACGACGAGCAGCGCCATCGACACCGCCTCGACCCGCTCGGCGGACTCCGCGGCGTCCGCCCCGGTCACCAGCGGCTCCGGCAGCCACGGACCCACGTACGTCTCGCGGCGGCGGCGGATCTGCGACTGCCGCGACAGAGCGGTGTTGACCGCGATCCGCACCAGGTACGCACGCGGGTTCTCGATCTCCTCGGCGTCGTCGGCCCGGTTCCTGCCCGCCCAGGCCAGCCATGCGTCCTGCAGGACGTCCTCGGTGTCGGCGACGCTGCCGAGCAGGTTGTAGACGATCGAGAACAGCAGCTCCCGGTGCTCGGCGAACACCCGCGTGGCAGTGTCCTCGGCGGTTTCCTCGGGCATGGCTCGACCTCGACTTCCTGTGCGCTCACCCACTGAGAGGGGAGCGGCCCCCGAAATGTGACATCCCGAGCCCGGCTGTGACGTGGCCCTCATCCGCCGTGCCGGGCGTCACACTCGCCCGCGCACGCCTGCTCAAAGGGTGGCGTCGAGCGAAGACTCGGAGGTCCGCATCCATGGAGGAGAAGCAAACCGTCCTACTCGCCGACACCCGCCGGCGAGGCGCGGCCGGTCCCGCTGGAAACGACGCCGGACTCCGTCCCGGCCGGGTAGATACGGCCTTTCGGATCCGGCCAGGACGCGTCCCCGACGTGCCTCGAGGGGCGTCCTGGCCGGTAACGTGATTCTTATCTGATCGGTTCTGGCTTGCCAGGCTCGACAAGGGTCGTACCGTCTTCCCCATGTCCTCCGCTCGTCCCCGGAACCTCATCGGTCGTGTCTCCGCGTTCGCCGTGATCGGCGCGCTGTGCACCGTCGCCTGGCTCGTGCTGTACCTCGCCTTCCGGGCCGCGATGCCGCCGCTCGCCGCCAACGCCCTCGCGCTGGTGCTCACGACCGTGGCGAACACGGCGGCGAACCGCCGGTTCACCTACCGGGTGGCCGGGCCGGAGAGGGCGCTGCGGCACCAGCTCGAAGGCGGTGCCGTGTTCCTGGTGGGCCTCTCCCTCAGCAGCGGCGGCCTCGCCCTGCTCCACGCGGTCGCGCCGGGCGCCTCCCGCCCCGTGGAGATCGTGGCGATGCTCGGCTCCTACGCCCTCGCCACCCTCGTGCGCTTCGCGCTCTTGGACCGCTGGGTCTTCAACCCGTCCCGCGGGCCGGGCTCGTCCGCACCGCCGCCGGACACCGCGCCGACCCCCGCCCCCGCGTTCCGGGAGCTGCAGGCTCAGGATCACTGACTCCCGTCCCTTTTCTTCCCCGGGTACAGCCCGGTTCCCGTGTGTCCCGGTTCCCGTGTGCCCGGTTCGTGTGCGGCCGTCGCTTGCCGTTCGGGACGGGGTTCGGACGGTCACCGGTGTAGGGCGCGGTAGGCCGGAGTCAGCCGGTCGCCGCAAACAAACGAGAGAAAGGACCAGCACATGGGCAACGAGTCTGTGCAACGTTCTGCGCACGGGACCGGGCGCGACGGCTCGACCCCTCAGGAGAAGGGCGCGCTGACCCTCGGCGCCGGAACCCCTCCCACCGGCAAGATCGGGGACGGGGGTTCCCGCCGGGACAACCGCCTGCCGTCTGTGGCGGCGTGCGTCAGTCCCCTGCTCACCGGGGAGAAGGTCCGCCTGGTCGGGGAGCAGGCCGCTGAGCTGGCCTTCTGGATCCGCGTGCCCGGAACGTCGACCGTGAGCCACGGAACCTCGACTCAGTGGGGACGCGGGACGAAGCGGAACGACACGGTGGTCGCCCTCGGCTACCTGGGAGGCGCCCGGGACAAGGAGGAGCAGGTCGAGCTCCTTCGAAGGCTCAGCAAGGGCGTCCGCCCCGGCGGACGGCTGATCGTCTGCGAGGAGGCCGTGCGTCCGGTCCCCGGCGTGGTCGGGCGAGTGCGGCCCTTCACGCACGAGGACCTGGCCGAGCGCCTGAAGGACGCGGACCTGGAGGTCGAGGGCTGCTACTTCGGCGACCTGCTGGGCGCGGGGTTCATCCGGGCCAACGCCCGCTTCGGGGGCGGTGACGCCAACCTCCGGACGCGCCGACTCTACAGCGGGGTGCTGATGCCGGTGAGCCGCGTTCTCAACCGGCTGCACCTGCCGTACGGGCAGGACATCATCGCCGTGGCGAGGGTGCCGGAGAGCTGATCTCCGTCCCGCCGCGGCGGTGAGGACATGACGCGGGCGGGTCGCCATGACCCGCCCGCGCATCTTTTCCGGCACCCGTTGCGCGCCGGCCGCGGGCGTCAGGGCGTGATCCGCCGGTTGATCTCGGTGGCCGTCCTCAGTGCCCGCCTGCGGATCTCAGCGGCGCTGAGCTTGGGTCTGTACTGCGAGTAGTGCATTTCTACGACGAGGTTGTCCCTCCGGAAGAACACGATGTACTCGTGCCGGTACTCGACGGACACGCGGTAGCCGAACGCGTCCTTGCCGAGGCTCGGTTCCGGCCGCGCCGGGCCGGTCACGCCCTTCACGCCGTCCACGTCGCGCGCGTTCGCCATCGCCCTGCGCGCCATCTCGGGCGCGGGCGTCCACACCTCGGTGCCGTGGCTTTTCAGCCTCACTTCGACCGTCGGGCCGTCCTCGTCTCGGCTCTCCCACGTGCACGAGCTTCTGTCGTCTCCGGGTGAGTGGTACTCGTAGTCGGTGGTCAGGCCGTCCGGTTGGAGGGCCGTGCAATAGGGAGCCTTGGGAAACGAGCCTCTGTTCACCAGGATGCCGCCCGGGTTGATCATGGCAGCCGCCTGGGCGAGGCACACGACCGCCAGACCGAGCAAGATCAGAATTCCGAGAAGGAACAGTACTTGCCCGACCGGGCCGAGGCTCGGCTGCGCCTCGGAGGACGACGGGGACGTTTCCTGCCGGGCCTCGTCCCGGGAGTCCTCAAGGGAGGTCGCTTCGAGCGTCGCCGGGAGCGACGGGGCGTCGTGTCCGTCGGCGAGGGCGCGAAGGCGGGCGGCGACGTCGCGGGCGTCGCCGGGACGGTCGGCCGGGTCCTTGGCGAGAAGGGCGGCCACGAGGGCGTCGAGGGTCTCGGGGACGTCCGGGCGGGCGTCGCTCACCGCGGGCGCCGGGGTGAACATCACGTCACGGATGAGCTGCGGCATCGTCTCGGCCGCGAACGGGCGGCGGCCGGTGAGCAGCTGGTACGCCACGCCGCCGAGGGCGTAGAGGTCGGCGCGGTGGTCGACCTTGGACGAGCGGTCGAACTGCTCGGGGGCCATGAACGCCGGGGTGCCGATGACGGCGCTGCCGGTGAGGTCGCCGGTCTGCTCCGCGTACCGGGCGACGCCGAAGTCGAGGATCTTGGTCCGGTCGCCGGGGAGCAGCATCACGTTGGACGGCTTGACGTCGCGGTGCACCACGCCGTTGTCGTGGGCCTCGGCGAGCGCGTCCGCGATCTGCGCCAGCAGGTCGGCCGCGCGCTTCACCGGCAGGCCGTCGGGGTGGTCGTCGCTGAGCGCGGCCAGGTCCGTGCCGCGCAGCAGCTCCATGACGAGGAACAGCGTCCCGTCGTCGGGGTCGGCGTCGATGTCGAAGATGGTCGCGATGCCCGGGTGCTGAAGCCCGGCCGCGATCTCGGCCTCGCGGCGGAACCGCGTTATGGCCTGGTCGGGGACCCCGTGCGACGGCAGCACCTTGACCGCGACCGTGCGTTTGAGTCGTTCGTCCGTCGCCCGCCAGACCTCGCCCATGCCGCCGCGGCCGATGAGGGTGTCGAGCCGGTACCGTTCCGCCAGCAGACGCCCGCTGCGCATGTGCCTCCCTCACCCCGCCCGGTTCCTCCGGAATGATCTCGGTATTGCGGGGCGGCCGTCCAGGCGTTGAGGGCGATCAGGGAAGCGTCGCTCGACCCGACGTCATTTCACGATCACGGTGTCGTCGGTGGCGGACTCGTCGGGCGTCCAGCCGTCGTGGCCGGCCTCGGCCCGCCAGTGCCTGCCCGCGTAGCGGATCTCGGTCAGGCCGTAGATCTGGGCGTGGGCCATCGCCCACGTGGCGACCGCCCACCCCTGCCGCGTGCTGGGCGCCTTCACCGCGTTCCAGGAGTCGGGACGGGACGCGGCGCCCTTGGTGAGGGGACCCGGCCCGCCCACCTGCAGCCGGCTGCCGAACGCGCGCCGCATCTCCCGCAGCGCCTCCGGGCGCCGGGACCTGGTCTGCCGGTCGGGCGGGTACCAGCACCGCGCCGTGGCGGGCTCGCTCCCGGTGAACGCCTTCGCGAGCAGGACGCCCTCGTCCTCGTGCCGGGCGTAGGCGGAGCCGTCGGCGCTGCGCTGCACCTCCTGCGCCGCGACGTGCAGCTCGTGGTTCTGGTAGCCCTTCACGCGGACCAGCGCGTCGAAGAACTTGCTCGTGGCGTGGACGGGGTCGCGGAGCTTGTCCGGGGTGCCC
This sequence comes from Spirillospora sp., assembly GCA_036564055.1. Taxonomy (GTDB): domain Bacteria; phylum Actinomycetota; class Actinomycetes; order Streptosporangiales; family Streptosporangiaceae; genus Spirillospora. Next base: position 5 of record DATCLF010000262.1, on the reverse strand, counting down.
CAGCC
>DATCLF010000261.1:0-7851 GCA_036564055.1 Spirillospora sp. | reverse complement strand
AGCCGGGGGTGCCCGGGGGCCTGAGCGGAGGAACCGCGGTGGAGTTCGACGTTGTCGTTGAGATTCCCAAGGGACAACGGAACAAGTACGAAGTGGACCACGAGACCGGCAAGATCAGGCTTGACCGGCTGCTGTTCACCTCCACGCAGTACCCCGCCGACTACGGCTTCATCGAGAACACCCTCGGCGAGGACGGCGACCCGCTCGACGCGATGGTCCTGCTGCAGGAGCCGACGTTCCCGGGCTGCCTCATCCGCTGCCGCGCGATCGGGATGTTCCGGATGACCGACGAGGCGGGAGGCGACGACAAGGTCCTGTGCGTCCCCTCGACCGACCCCCGCATGGAGCACCTGCGCGACATCCACCACGTGCCCGAGTTCGACCGGCTGGAGATCCAGCACTTCTTCGAGGTCTACAAGGACCTGGAACCCGGCAAGTCCGTCGAGGGCGCGAGCTGGGTGGGCCGGGTCGAGGCCGAGCTGGAGATCGAGCGTTCCCTCAAGCGGGCCGCGGACCGGGGCGGCCACTGAGCGCTCCGCGCCCACGGGACGTGCCCACGGCGGGACGTCATCCGTCCGCCGGACGTTCTCCCCTGCCTGAGGCCCTCGGCCCGCGTCCGGGAGTTGCGCAGGGCGCCGATCCGCTCCCGCGCCCACGCGACACGACGTGCGAAGGATCCCGACCGCGTCAGTGACCCCTGGGACGGGCTCTCCCTGCCCTTGTCCCCTTCCCGATCTCCGCAGTCAGGCGGAAGGCCGCGTCGCGCCGATCAGGTCGTCGCGGTGGATGCTGGATATGCGCACCCGGCCGCCGGTGTAGGGCGCCTCCACCATCTGCCCCTTGCCTATGTAAACGCCCACGTGGTGGATGGTGGCGGGATCGGATGTGTCCTTCGCGAAGAACACGAGGTCGCCCCGGCGTAGCGCGTTCAAGGGGACGTGGGGCCCCGACGTCCATTGCGTTCCGGTCCAGTGGTCGAGGCGTACACCGGCCCTGTTCCAGGCGTACATCGCCAGGCCTGAGCAGTCGAAGCCGCGGATGTTCGCGCCGTGCGCTATGCCGAGGCTGGGGCCGGCCGTCGTGCCGCCGCCCCACGAGTAGGGCGTGCCCAGCCACGTGAGCGCCGCCCGTGCCGCGATCTCCCCGCGCCTGACGGATGCGAACGGTGTTTCCGCAGAGGGCGCCTTCGGGTGTGACAGACCCGCCAGGGCCGCGTGGGCGTCAGACTTCTCCTGAGCGCGCTGCCGCGCACGCTTGAGTTTCGCAGCCTGGGCCTGGGCCCTTCCAAGGCGGCGTTCCAGCCGACGTTTCTCCGCCTTGATGCGGGCCACGGACTCCTGCTGCCTCGCCACCGCCTCCAGAGCGAGCCGCTTGGCCTCCTCCGCGCGCCGCAGCGCCGCCTCCTTCTCGGCGAGGGACTTTTCCGCCCGTCGACGGAAGACGTCGGCGACGTTCTCGGACGCCTCCACCCGGGCCACCATCGCGGCACGCCGTTTGACCAGCACGTCCGCCATCGCCGCCCGGTCCATGAACCCCTGCGGCCCGCCGTCGCCGACGAGCGCCGAGGAGATCTGGTCGTAGCCGGTGTTGTTGCGGTAGAGCTGCGCGGCGAACGACGCCAGGTCCGCTCGTGTCTCCTCCAGTCTGCGGTGTGCGTCGGCCAGCCGCGCCTGGGCGTCGCTGTGGGCGCGCTGGGCACGGTCCACTTCGAGTCGTTCGCCGTTGTAGCGCTCCACGGCCGCCGCGGCGGCGACGGCCAGCCGGTCGAGTTCGCCGTCCGCCTGGGCGAGCCTGGCCTTCGTCCGGCCGACCTCGGCGGCGCGTTCCCTGACCTGCTGTTCGCTGCGCCGGACGTCCTGCGCGCTCGGGGCGGGGTCGGCGCCGGGGTGGGCGGACGCGGCCGACGCCGGCCTATTCGCGCCGATCGCCGTCACTCCGATCGCCGTCATGCCGATCGCCGCGGTGGCGGAGACCGCGAGCAGCCGCAGCGTCAGGTGGCGGGACGGGGATCCGCCCGAACCCGATGAGGTCGCGTGACGAGTCTCTGCTGCGCCGGATGCCATGATCATCTTGTTCCCCCGTGGACCGTTGCTCAGCGCAAACGATCATTCACGAAGGGTAGTTGACCTGCCCAACGAGAGGTACTCGCCACTCCAGGTCAGGCGCCGGTCGAGTCGGGCGACGCCTGCGGCTCGGGGGACGGAGACGCCGGTTCACCTCCTGACGGCGGCGGCCCGGAGGAGGCAGGGGGCGAAGGTCTGGTGGAAGGTCCCGTGGGCGACGACGGCCCCGTGCCGGACGACGGCGGCGTGGAAGGCGGCGGATGCTCGGAGCCCGGTGGTGTCGACGGGTCCGAGGGGATGGAACGCGTCGGCGTCGGTTCGGGCGCCGGCTGCGGGCTGGGGGCGGCGGGCCGCCAGGTGACCCGCACTCGGATCCCGCCCGGCGTGAACGTGATGGTGCCCCCACCTGTGGAGTCGGGTTTCCGGGTGACGTGGACGCGCACGGTCACTCTTTGACCTGCCGCCAGATGACCGGACGAAGGGTGGACGCTGAGGTCGCCGTCCGTTGTCGCCCGCCAGGTCAAGGATTCGCCTTCTGCCCGCAGGTAGAGGGTCCCGTCGGAGCCTCCCGCCAGGTCGAGGAAGAGAGGGGAGACCGAGAGCGCGTCCTTGTCAGCGGTACGCGCGGGCGCGTTCATGGGCCCTGTGGGCGACGTTCCGTGAGCGATGGGCGGCGCAGGGGAGGCTGTGGCGCCCAAGGGGAAGGTGGCCGACACGTGAGCCGCGTTGAGGTGGGACGCGCTTTCGGGCCGGTCGGCGGCGGGGCCTTCGGGCGGGTGCTGCGGCACGCCGGGCCTCACCGTCGGACGCGCCCCGGTGACAGTGTCAGCGTCGCGTCCGGGACCGAGGAGGCCGTACATGAAGGCGGCCCCGCCTCCGCCCATGACGGCCATCACGGCCAGCGCCGTCACGGCACGGGCTGCCTGGGACCGAACATCGGGTTCGCCGGATGGGGAGAGCGTCCTGCGTAAGCGGCGCAGCAAGGCGAGCCCGCCGGCGTTCGACGCCCACGCCCTTCTTCTCGGCCGCGAGGTCTGCACGGGGAATCCGGCCGAGGTGAACTCGGTGACGCGGCCGGTGACGAAGAGCCTGTAGCCGACCAGTTCCGGGTCGAGGAAGCAGCTCATCACCCTGAGGCGCAGTTCCGGTGGCGGCTGGACGGCCGGAAGGAGCCCGTACACCTTGGCGGCCGACACGGTGCGGGGACGCAACCGACCGCAGACGGAGCACTCCTCGGCATGCTGTGTCAGCCGACGGTTCCGTTCGCGCGTCAGGACGCCGTGCCGATCTCGCAGCAGAGCGGCGCGTTCGGCGCACCCATAGGGGCCGTGATACGCGAGCATCTCGGCCGTCAGCGCTTCGGCGAGTTCACGGTGGGCGTCGTCGAGCATGGACTCAACGTCCGTCAGGGAAATGTCGAACACCCCGGCGATATCGGGGACCGAAAGACTGTGCCGGACGTGCAATTCCAGAATCTCCCGGTTTTCCGGGCGAAGCGCCAGCACCGTCTGCCACGCGATGATGCGCCGGTCGGCGTCCTCCTGGTCGTGCCGTGCGATCGGCACGTCGGGAGGCTGGTCCCCGGGGGGCAGCCGGCGGGCGCACTCCAGCCTGGCCAGGGCGTAGAGCCACGGGGTGAATCGCTCGGGTTCGCGAAGCTCGCCGACGTGGGCGTCCGCCACGAGGAACGTCTCGCGTAAGGCAACCTGGGCGGCGTCGCGATGGCGCAACTGGAACCAGCAGTAGGCGTAGAGCCGGTCGGCATGGGCGTCGTAGACGGCGGTCAGGGCACCGGGGTCACGTCTGCGCAGTGCCTCGACAAGGAGATGGTCTTCCATGCCCCCAAAAGGTAAATGCTCGAAGCGGCGCGCACCGGCGAATCGAAGAGAAGGAATGGAAACACCGAACAGCATTATTACCCTTTCCGTTAGAAGCTTGTGGAGTGTCGCAAATGTAAACACATGGGCTGTTCGCCCGTCGATCTCGCATGTTGATCTTCGTCGGATGTTGACACTGTCATGATGACAGTGTCATCATCGGGGGCATGGATGGTCCCTGGACGATCGCAGAGCTGGCCGAACGGGCGGCCGCGGCGCTGACCGCGGACGGATCCCCGCAGGTCAGCGGACGCGTGCGGGACATCCCCAACGAACGGCTGATCCGCTGGTACACCACCATCGGCCTCGTCGACCCGCCGCTCGGCCGGCGCGGCCGCACCGCCGTGTACGGGCGGCGCCACCTCCTGCAGCTCGTCGCGGTGAAGCGCCGCCAGGCCGCCGGGCGTTCGATCGCCGAGATCCAGCTGGAACTCGCCGGCGCGACCGACGCGACCCTCGAACGCATCGCCGCCCTTCCCTCCTCGGCGGCCCCGCCCCCGCACTCCCCGTCCGGCGACAACGGGGACCAGGGGGTCCATCGGGGCCATGCAGATCACGGCGAACGCCGCAGCACCTCGTCGCGCCGCCGGCAGAGCGTTTCGGCGTCCGGCTCCCGTCCCTCGGCCGCCACGTCGGCTCCGGCTCATGGAGACGCCACCGACCCGGAGGCCGAGAAAGATGCGGACGCCGCCGAGACCGACCCCGCCGGGGACGACGCCACTGACCCCGCCGACGCTCCCGCGGGCGAAGCGTCCGCGGCGCCCGCGGGCGGCCGAGGCGCCGACGAGAAGAGCGCCTCTGACCGGCATTTCTGGCGGACGCGCCCCGACATCGCCTTCAGCACGACGGCCGTCGTCGACGGCTACCGCGAGACGAGGCCACGGGCCACCCTCGTCCAAGGCGTCCGGCTCACGCCCGGGCTCACCCTTCTCCTGGACGCCCCCGCCCTCAGCGGGGACGACCTGGCCGCCATCGAGGCCGCCGCGCGTCCGCTGCTCGACGAGCTGCGCCGGCGCGGCCTGCTCACCCCCGCACCAGACCCCGCGTTCCCTTCCCCCGACGCATCTCGGAGGTTCTCGTGACCGTGCGCATCCTGCCGCTGACCGACGGCGAGCCGCCCACCACCGACCGCGGGATCGGTGCTCTCACCACGGAGAGGGGCAACCTGCCCCTCGACTCCGTCGACGTGCGCGCCACGATCACCGGTCCGGTCGCGGGGATCGAGGTCGTCCAGGGCTTCCGCAACCCGTTCGACGTGCCGCTGGAGGCCACCTACATCTTCCCGCTCCCCGACCGCGCCGCCGTCACCGGGATGCGCATGGAGGTCGCCGACAGGGTCGTGGAGGGAAAGCTGAAGGAACGCGGCCGGGCACGACACGACTACGACGCGGCCATCGCCGCCGGGCGGCGCGCCGCGATCGCCGAGGAGGACCGTCCCGACGTCTTCACCATGCGGGTGGGCAACATCCTCCCGGGCGAGCGCGCGACGGTCAGGTTGACGCTCGACCAGCCGCTTCCGCACGAGTCGGCGTCCAGCACGGTGTTCCGGTTCCCCCTCGTGGTGGCCCCCCGCTACATCCCGGGCGCGCCTCTCGGCGGTGAGCGGGCCGGCTCCGGAATCGCCGACGACACCGACGCCGTGCCCGACGCGTCCCGCATCAGCCCGCCGGTTCTCCTGCCGGGCTTTCCCAACCCGGTCCGGCTGTCGATCACCGTCGACATCGACCCGGCCGGGCTGCCGCTGACGCAGATCCGCTCCGCCCTGCACGTGGTCGCCGAAGAGGCCGACGGCGAACGCACCACCGTGCGCCTGCAGCCGGGCGAACGTCTCGACCGCGACTTCATCCTGCGTCTCGACTACGCCGAGGAGGAGAGCGCGGCGCTCTCCCTGGTGCCCGACGAGACGGGTGACGAGGGGACGTTCACGTTGACCGTGCTGCCCTCCGGAGAGGCACGGCCGAGCCCCCGCGACGTGGTCCTGGTCCTCGACCGGTCCGGCAGCATGCAGGGCTGGAAGATGGTGGCCGCCCGCCGCGCGGCCGCCCGCATCGTCGACACGCTCCGCACCGAGGACAGGTTCGCCGTCCTGTCCTTCGACACCGTCATCGAAGGTCCCCGCGACCTCGGCCACGGGCTCGTCGACGGAACCGACCGCAACCGGTTCCGCGCGGTCGAGCATCTCGCGTCCCTGGAGGCGCGCGGCGGGACCGAGATGCTCACGCCCCTCGAAGAGGCCTGCCGCCTTCTCGCCACCTCCGCCCGCGACCGGGTGCTCGTCCTCATCACCGACGGCCAGATCGGGAACGAAGACCAGATCCTCGCCCGGCTGGAACCGCAGTTGCGCGGCGTGCGCATCCACACGGTCGGCATCGACCGGGCCGTCAACGCGGGCTTCCTCAACCGTCTCGCCGCGATCGGGCAGGGACGGTGCGAGCTCGTCGAATCGGAGGACCGGCTGGACGAGGCGATGGAGCACATCCATCACCGGATCGCCGCGCCCATCGCCACCAACCTCACGCTCCACGCCGACGGGCTCGACATCATCCCCGACTCGGTGGCCCCCGCCCGGCTGGGCGCGCTCTTCCCGGGCGTACCCCTGGTGATCTCGGGACGTTACCGCGGCGCCGCCCGGGGGTCGCTGTCGGTCCGTGGCGTCGCGTCGACGGGAGCGGCCTGGGAACAGCGCGCCATCGGCGTCGAGACCACGAACCCCGCCGCGACGTCCATCTGGGCACGCGCGCACCTGCGCGACCTGGAGGACCGCTACACCGTCGGCGGCCCGGCCGACCTGGAACAGCGCATCATCGACACGTCCCTGCGCTTCGGGGTCCTGTGCCGGTTCACGGCGTTCGTCGCTGTGGACAGCCGAGTGGTCACCGACGGCACGTCTCCGCACCAGGCCGTCCAGCCGGTGGAGACGCCGCAGGGGTGGGACCAGGCGCAGGCGGCCTCCCTCCCCTTCGATGTCTTGGAGCTGGAGGCGGACATGTGCCGCGGCATCGTCACGGCAGAGCCTCAGATGCCCGGTTACGCCGCTCCGCCCGGGGCGCCGGCGACCCCTGGCGGCGACATGGAGTTGGACACGCGCCAGAGCCGCTCTCTGAGGGAACCTCCGGCCCCCGGAGGCCCACCGCCGGCGCCGCAGGGCAGCGCTCCGCCTCCGGTGTCGCCCGTCCCGCCGCGGCCCGTCCCGCCGCCGGGTGCTCCGGTCTTCCACCGACCGTCCGCGCCCAGAGGGGGTTCCGGCCGCCCGGCCGCAGCGTATGGCCGGGGTGCCGCAGCGTATGGCCGGGGTGCCGGATCGGCGACGAGCCGGAGGGGTTCGGCGCAGCAGCCGGCGGGCGGCCTGACCCTCCCCGAGGAGTTCCGGCGGGAGCTGGCGGACGCGCTGGACCGTCTCCGTCAGGCCCCGGAGACCTATGACCAGCGCGTCCACCACCTCCTGTACGATCTCCTCCCCACCCTGGAGTCGATCGTGTCGCGCATGAACGCCCGGTCCCTGAGCAGAATGTCGCTCACGCTCCTGCGCGACGACCTTCGCTATCTCGGACGGTCGCCGAAGGAGGACGAGCTGAACCTCCTGTGGGAGCGCGCACTGCGCGTCCTCGCCGAAGCAGCGGGCGTCCCCGAACCCCGCCGGCCCTTCTGGAAGCGTCAGAACTGAGACGCCGCCGCGGCCGCCGCCGACGGTCAGGCACGCCCCGTACGTCGGCGGAGCAGGGCGAGAAGGTTGAGGGCCAGGCCGGCCACGGCCACGGCGCCGACGAGGTTGACACCGGGGGTGAAACCGGAGAAGCCGCCGGGACCCGTGGCCGGCTCGGCCGCGTGCGTCCCGGCGGCGACCAGGGCCGTCACCACCGCCAGGACCAGCGCCGCACCGACCTGGCCCGACGTGTTGACCAGACCGGAGG
>DATCLF010000260.1:0-8347 GCA_036564055.1 Spirillospora sp. | reverse complement strand
CGGCCACTCCGACCAACTCCCTTGACTATTCGCAAATGCAAACGCTAGATTCGCGAGCGCACACACACCAGTGTGCCCCGTGGCCATAGTGCCATGACAACCAGCATTTGCACATGCGACGAACTCGGAAGGAGGCCGCGCCCATCATGCGCCTGTCATCCCGTCTGGCCACGGCCACGGCCGCGGCGCTGCTCGTCACCGGAGCACTCACCGGCTGCGTGCCGGGCATCAACTCGTCGGACGGCGACCCCCGGGGCGGCTCGGGGGACGGAGGAGCCGTCGAGGCCGGCGCGCCCGGCATCGACCGCGTCGGCAAACCGCTGACGAAGGCCACCTTCGACTCTCCCATCGCGTCGGGGGCCAAGATCGACATCGCGATCATGGGCATCAAGGTCCACGGCAAGCTGGCGACCCTCACCGCGCAGTTCACCCCGCACCTCCCCGCGGGCAGTGAGACGACCCACCCGAACCTCTACGAGATGAACGGCGAGTACAGCATCCAGGCAGCGCTGATCGACAACGTCAACCTCAAGCGGTACGTGGTCGTCGAGGACAGCAGCACGACCCAGCTACAGACCCACGAGATCAACGTCCGTATCCCCAACCACAAGACCCATACCTTCACGTTCACGTTCGCCGCCCCGCCGGAGAGCGTGAAGAAGGTCGACGTGCAGATCGGCCAGTGGCCCACGTTCCGGAACATCCCGGTGGAGCGGTGAGTGACGTGAGGCGAACCATCGTCATCGCGGGCGTCCTCGGTACGGTGCTGGCCGTCCCGACGGTGGCCGGGGCCGAGCCGAACGTGCCCGACGAGAACATCGCCAGGTCCGTGTACGACCTCAAGACGAACGTCCTCGACATCAAGACGGACGAGGCCGTCCTCCCGCTCGAGGAAGAGGAGGACAACGGTCAGCAGGTCACCGTGCGGATCTCGGCGGACGTCCTGTTCGACTTCAACAGGGCGACACTGACCGAGACCGCCAGGCGGCGCATCGCCGCCCTCGCGGATCGGCTGCGCGGCGTCTCCGGCACCGTCACGGTGTCGGGCCACACCGACTCGATCGGGGCCGACGACTACAACCTCGACCTGTCCGAGCGCCGCGCCCAGGCCGTCAAGACCGAACTCGAACGCGCCCTGCAGGGGGCACCGCTGCAGATCGAGGCGAAGGGCTACGGCGAGACCCGGCCCGTCGCCCCCAACGAGCAAGGCGGCAAGGACAACCCCGAGGGTCGCGCCAAGAACCGTCGCGTCGACATCACCTACGAGAAGGAGTAGGAGCCATGCGGGGGGCACCGAGAACCGTCGTCATCACCCTCACCCTCGCCACCGGGCTGGCCATGACCGCGTGCCTGCCGTCCGGAGACGAGGAACGTCCGCGCAGGAACGCCGGTTCCCCCGCGACCGGTGCCGCGGGCGGAAGCTCGCCGTCCCGGACCCCGGCGCAACCGGAGCCGACGAGCTGCCCGAACGGCAAGCTCATCAAGGCCGTCGAAATTCCCGCCGTGCGCACCGATCCGGTGCACATCCCGGAGGCGACGATCGGCGGCGAGAAGATCCCGGCCGTGACCATCCCCGGGGTGAACATCCCGGCCCAGCGGATCCCGGCGCAGTGCGTCGAGGAGAAGCCCGCCCCCGGCGGGTGCCTCGGCGCGGTCAGCATCCCCGGGGTTTCGATCCCGGGCGTGACCATCCCGGCCGCGCGCATCCCCGGCGTCCACGCCGGCGGCATCGACCTGGACCCGGTGGAGGAACCGGCGGTGTCCGAGCCGGCGGTCTACCAGGAGGGTGACTCCGAAGAGGAGGTCTGCCAGCGCAAGCCCTCCGAGGAGGGCGAGTTCGTCGCCTCGGTGTTCCGGCCGTCGGTCTTCCGGCCCTCCACATTCCGGCCCTCCCTCTTCCGGCCGTCGCTCTTCCGGCCGCGCGCCTGCAACGACAAGGGCGAGTGCATCCCGTCGGTGACCGTCCCCGCGGTGACCGTTCCCGCGGTCACCGTCCCGTCGGTGGTCGTCCCGTCCGCGTCGATCAAGTCGTACGTCGCGGGTCCCGGACAGGTCTTCAAGGGGGACGACAAGATCGCCTACAACATCGAGGCGGACGTCCTGTTCGACTTCGGCAAGGCCGACATCAAGCCGGAGGCCGTCGCGAAGCTCAGGCAGGTGGCGGCGTCGATCCGCAAGGAGGTGCCGTCGGACGCGCCCATCCAGATCGACGGCCACACCGACTCCAAGGGCGACCCGGCCTCCAACATGGAGCTGTCCGAACGCCGCGCGCAGGCCATCGCGAACTGGCTCGCCACCGAGGGCGGCATCGAGCGGTCCCGGCTCAAGGCCACCGGCTACGGCGAGACCAAACCGGCCGCGCCGAACACCAAACCGGACGGCTCCGACGACCCGAAGGGACGCGCGAAGAACCGCCGCGTCGTCATCTCGGCGAACCAGTCCTGAGCCGGGCCCCGGTCGGGGTCAGCGGGGCGGCGGGCCGAGCTGGTCGAAGATCTGCAGGAGTTCGCCGTCCAGCGTCCGGACGGGGAACTGCAGCTCGAACCCGCACGCGGCCAGAGCCCGGCGGGCGGTGTCGGCGCTGTCCGGCCGCTGCGCGGGGTCGTGCGCGCACAGCCACGCGACCACCGACCACAACGACGGCGGCACGCCGGGGGGCGGCGGCCCGACCTGCTGCCGCGGTTCGGGATCCCCCGCGCCGGTGAGCATCCGCCAGCCCACCATCCCGGCCGCGTACAGGTCCTGGCGCGGCCCCGGCCGGTTCCAGTCGAGCACCTCGGGCGCCAGGTATCCCGGCGTGCCGACGGTGAAACCCGTGGTCGTGAGCCGCACCCCGTCGTCCCCGAGCGCGATCCCGAAGTCCGCCAGCCGGATGTGCGGCGCCCCGACGGGGCTCGGCTCCAGCAGCAGGTTCGCGGGCTTGACGTCCCGGTGCACCACCCCGGCCCGGTGGATGTGGCTCAAGGCGGCGAGCACCTGGTCCAAGATCTCGGCCGTGTACGCCGGGGGGAGCCTGCCGTAGTCCCCGAGGAGCGTCTCCAGCGACCCGCCCCTCACGAGGTCCATGGCGAGGAGGACGTCATCATCGTCGGCCGTGCAGGAGGCGTAGGGCGTCAGCACATGGGGATGCGCCAGGCGCAGCGCCCTTTCACGCACGACCCGCAGCATCGACGTGGTGCCCCGCTGCCGGACGAGCTTCGCCGCGCAGTACCGTCGCTCCGCGTGGTCGTACGCCCGCCACACGCGGCTCGTTCCCCCCGCCCCGATCCGGTCGAGCATGCGGAACCGGCCGCCGATCACCCATTCCGCGTCCACGGCTCCGATCGTACGGAAGTCCGGCGCGGCGTGACTTTTCCTACGCGTGTCAACAAACAGGGCGTCTCGGGTGTCCAACGGATGGAGGTGTGCCTTCGCCTGCAGGAACCTCCTTACACTGACGAACCACCAGACCACGCCCTGGACGGGGCCTGCGCGCCGAAAACAGGACCGATGAGCGACCACGACCCCCACCGCGACGACCTCGCGGGGGAGAACGCCGCCCACACCGACCCCACCGACCCCGAGGCCGCCACCGGAGACACCGGCGCGCCGCCCCCGCCGTCCCCGCCGTCCGAGACGGACGACACCGACGACACCGACGGCACCGACGGCAGCGCAGCGGCCGCGGAGACCGACGACGACGCGGGAACCGGCACCTCCGACGGCGACGCGGCGCGCGACGGTGCCGGACCCGCCGACGCCGACGAACCGGCCGAGACGGCCGAACCCGCATCCGCGGTCTCCGAAAAGCAGGCAGACGAGCCGGCAGAGCCGCGGGACGAGGACCCCTCCGAGAACAACACACCCGGGACGAAGGCCGGTAAGGCCGACTCCGAAAAGGCGCCGCCGACGCACGAGGACGGCGACAACACCGACGCCGACGAGACGAAGAACGTCTCCGACGGCGAAGAGGGCTCTGAGAGCGGCGAGCCGGACTCCGGTGAAGCGGGCCGGAAGAAGGGCGGGCGGCGGCGGAAGGTCCTGCGGCGCACCGCCCTCGGGCTCGTCGCCGTCCTGCTGGCCGGGGCGGCGGGGACGGCGTGGCTCTACCGCGACCTGGTCGGCGGAATCGAGAAGAAGGACGTCGGCGGCGCGCTCGGGGAGAACCGGCCGAAGAAGCTGAACAAGTCGCTCAACATCCTGCTGATCGGCTCCGACAGCCGAGAGGGCGAGAACGCCGAGTACGCGGTGCCCGGGATGTCGGGTGCGCGGTCGGACACGGCGATCCTGCTCCACCTGTCGCCGAACCGGGACCGGGCGGTGGGCGTCAGCTTCCCGCGCGACTCGATGGTGAAGATCCCCGACTGCGCCAAGGAGGGCGGCGGGACCGTTCCAGGACGGTTCGGGATGCTGAACAGCGCGTTCGCGTTCGGCGGCCCGACCTGCACGTGGAAGACGCTGGAGTCGCTGACCGGCATTCACATCGACCACTTCGTCCAGGTCGACTTCGCCGGGTTCAAGCGGATGGTGGACGCCCTCGGCGGCGTCGAGATCTGCGTCGACCGGCCCGTGAACGACCCGAGGGCCGAGCTGTACCTCAAGGCCGGGAAGCAGACGGTGAAGGGCGACCAGGCGCTGGGGTACGTCCGGGCCCGCTACTCCCTCGGCGACGGGTCCGACCTCGGACGCATCGAACGGCAGCAGAAGTTCATGGCGGCGGTCGTGGAGAAGGCCACCGGCTCGGTGCTGAGCGACCCGGCCGCGACGTACCGGTTCCTCAAGGCGGCGACGGAGTCGATCACGACCGACGACGACCTCGACTTCGCGGCGATGCGGAAGCTCGCCGACGGGCTCAGGGGGCTGAGCGCCGGACGGGTGAGGTTCGTGACCGTGCCGGTGGAGCGGTACGCACCCGACCCGAACCGCGTCCAGTGGAACGAGGAGCTGGCCAAGCCGCTGTTCGAGGCGATCCGGCACGACGACGAGCTGCCCGCCGAGCCGGCGAAGCCCGCCCCGGCCGAGCAGGCGCCGCCTCCCCCCGGCAAGGTGAACGTCACCGTCGTGGACGCGGGAGCGAAGGACGACCAGGTCCGCCGGATGGTCAGGCAGCTCAAGAAGCGCGGCTACCGGGTGGCCGAGAAGGTCGAGAAGGACGCCGAGGCACCCGAGAGCCGCATCCTGTACGCGGCGTCGGCGGAGGGCCAGGCCTCAGCGCTCGCGCGGGACCTCCCGGACGCGCTGCTCACGGCCGACCCCGCCGCCCCGGCCGACGGCGTGCGGCTCGTCCTCGGCAAGAAGGGCGCCAGGCTCGCCCCGCCGCCGCTCAGCAAGATCAAGGGAGGGGTCAAGGCCGGGGACAACCCGTGCGACTGACCCCGCCCTGGGCCCGGCGTGACACACGCGGCGGCTGCTCAGCCGGAGGGGAACGCCAGGACGCCGATGAGCGCCCCCGCGAGCATGTACGGCCCGTAGGCGAACTCGCCCTTGCGCGTACGGCGGACGATCAGGACGCCGAGGCCCGCGACCCCTCCGAGGAGGCTGCTCGCGAGGAGACCCGCCAGCCAGGCGTCCATCCCGAACCAGCCGAGGCAGAGGCCGAGAACGCCCGCGAGCTTCACGTCCCCCATGCCGACGCCGGAGGGCACGAGCGCCTGGACGTAGTAGAGGACGTACAGCAGCACCATCCCGATGAGCGCGCCGAGAAACCGTCGCGGGCCGTCGACGGTGAACGGCACCGCCGCGGCCAGCAGCGTCGCCGCGATCCCGTACGAGGGCAGCGTGAACCGGTCGGGCAGGCGTCTGGTCCGCAGGTCGACGAACCCGAGCAGGACACCGACCGCCGCGAGGTAGCACAGCGCCGCGAGGACGGGCTCGGGCCCGATCCGCCAGCCGAGAACGCCGTAGACGGCCGCCGTGACGATTCCGACGGCGGCCCTGTCCCGGAGGGTGACGTCCCCGCCGAACGGCGCCGCCAGCGACGCGGCCGGCAGGCCGACGACGAGGCCGGCGGCAGTCAACACGAACGCGACCATCGAACCCCGTCCTGCTCCGGCGCCTTTGCCGCACGATAGCGGGACGCGTACACGGCGGGCCCCGCATCACGGGGACGCCCGCGACGGCTCGGTCACCACCGGCCGTCGTCGTACCGGCCGCCCCGGCGGTAGTAGCGGTCGTCGTCATCGCCGTCGATGACCAGAACCCAGAAGATGTACAAGACCAGCAGCATGGCGGCGATGGAGGCTATGTCGATGCCGCCGGCGCCGGGGAAGCTCTCCGGGGTCGCCGCAGCGGTGCACACGTCGCCCTTGCACTTGGCGTCCTTGTGGTGGGCGTGCCACTCCTTCGTCGGCTTGGTCACCTGGACGTGCGGCTTGCCGTCGATGAGGACGGCCGTCTGCCGGACACCGTCCTCCTCGGCGCTGGCGCCGGGCCGGAAGTACTTGCCGGCATGGATCTGGGGCCGACCGTCATACATCGCGTTGATGATCTTCTTGTGAACCCAGGAGCGGTTCGCGACGAGGATGAGCACCACGGTCGCCAGCATCACGATGACGATGGCGCGGCCCAGGCAGCCGCCACCACAGCCTGAGCGGCCGTCCGAAAAGCGGGGCATACCTACGATCCGTCCGGCGCTCGGCGTTCCCGGCAACCACTTCGCAGACCTCCGCCCCGTCCCGGCGGCCATGCCCGCGCTCGACGCTCGCGTACCCCACCGGCAGAGAAAACGGCCCCGTGAAGGGGCCGTTCTTTTCCGCGGTCAGTGCCTCCGCCGGGAGGTCATGCCGCCATCATCACCATCCCGGCGGCGGATCCGCCGGCTTCGGGAAGGCAAATACTGAGATCCCGCCAGGCCGCCTCGGCGGCCCGGCACTGGGCCTTCTTCTTGCTGCTGTCTTCGCCGAACCCGTACGTGACGCCGCCGACCATCACCGCCGCTCTGTAGCGGCGCCGGTGGCCGGGGCCGTACTCCTCGGTCCGATAGTGGACCTCGCCGAGCTGCAGACGCGAGACGAGCGACTGCAGCTCCGTCTTCCAGTCCAGGGCCAGCGGAAGCAAATCGTCCATGCGCTCGATGAAGAGTGCGCGGACGAGAGAGGAGACTTTCCCCAAGCGGTAACCGCTCTCCAGGTGCACCACCCCGAACAGGCCCCACAGTGCCTTCGCCAGGATGGAGTCCTTCTCCCAGCCGCGGGTCTTCCGCTCGACGTCCCCGAGACGGACATGGCGTCCGACCCCCAGCGAACGGGCAACGGTCGCCGCCGCCTTCGTGCTGATCATCGCGGCGCGGATGCGGCTCATCTGCCCCTCGTCCAGAGCGGGGAACTCACGGAAGAGGATCGCGGCCACGCTCAGCCGCACCACTTGGTGTCCGAGGGAGGCCAGCCGCCGGTTGTCCGGCCGACCGGTCCTGTGAGCATAGGAGGAATGCGTCAGCGCCTGGTTGAAGAGGGGACCAGGCGTGACACCGAAGTACTGGGCTAGTCCGGATCTGCTCAGCGCGGTATCTCGCGCCGGCTCGTCTGATGACACTGCATCACTCTCCTTTGTCGACGTTGCGGGGCGCCCCTGGGGCACCCGCTAAAAGACCGTACACCCAAGCGCGGACGCCGCCATCCGTCTCCCTCTTTCCGGTGCCCTCCGACGGCCCCCGCTCCGCCGGGGACCCGGCGAACACGGCTTCTCCACCGCCTCGGACCTTGACACCGGAGTCGCTCCGGGCGGCCGAGCGCGGACGGCACGGAACAGCGAGTGGCCACCGTGACCACTCGTCATCGCCGAAGAAGGATTGGAGGACCGATCGTGACAGCACTTGTGCGCCGAGCCCCTCGGCCGGAGATTCCGGACAAAGAGCGACGGCGGGAGGGTGAGCCTCCCGCCGCCGGTTCGGACGCGACGCCACGGCGTCTCGTCGGTTTCCGCCCGGACTCCCGCCGTGATCTCCGGCTAGGACGTCCCGACCGCTTGCCTGCCCCTGACTCGGCTGAGCCTGTTCTGGGCCCTCTTGAACGTCGACTCGGCGACGCGGGTGTTCTTCCTCGCCGAGGCGAGGCTCTTGTCCGCGGCCCTGGCCCGTTCCTCGGCCAGCGTCTCCTTGCGCCTGGCCTCGTCCAGCGCCTTCTTCGCGACCTCCACCTCGAGTTCGGCGATCTCGAGGCGCAGCGTCCTGATCTCCGCCACCGCCTCGTCACGCCGCTGCCTGGCGAGGCTCAGCCTGGTCTGCAGGTCGTCCAGCATCGCCTGAGGCGTGGCCGGGGACAGCTCGACCAGCGGAGCGTGAGCCCGACCCTTCAGGTTGAGGCTCATGTAGGCGATCGCCGCGGCGGACACCGTGACGACCACGAACCCGGCCCACTGCACCGTGTCCAGC
>DATCLF010000259.1:0-4400 GCA_036564055.1 Spirillospora sp. | reverse complement strand
ACGTGACCTGAACTCGATGTGTGGACATGTCGCGCAGGTCGTTCCTGGCGGGCGCGGGGCTGGCTCCGCTCGCGCCCGCGGGCCGACGGTCGCGCCGCCCGGCCGACCCGTTCGGGCTCGGGGTCGCCTCCGGGGACCCGTCCCCCGACGGGTTCGTCCTGTGGACGAGGGTGGCGCCCCGCCCGCTGGCCGAGGACGGGCTGGGCGGACTGACCTCACCGGTCGAGGTGGAGTGGCAGGTCGCCGAGGACGAGCGGTTCGCGCTGCCGGTGCGCAGCGGACGGGCCACGGCGCGTCCGGCCGCGGCCGGCAGCGTGCACGTGGAGGTGAAGGGGCTGCTGCCCGGCCGCGAGTACTACTACCGCTTCCGCACGGGCGGGCACCTGTCCCCGACAGGAAGCACCCGCACCACTCCCGCGCCCGGAACCCTCACACCGCTGACCTTCGCCGCCGCGTCCTGCGCCTACTACGAACACGGCTACTTCACCGCCTACCGGCGCCTGGCCGAACAACACCCCGACCTCGTCCTGCACCTCGGCGACTACCAGTACGAAAACAAGAAAGGCGTCTGCAACAGCCCCGGCGGCAACGTCCGCGACCACGAAGGCCCCGTAACCGTCACACTCGCCAACTACCGGCAGCGGCACGCCCAGTACAAAGCCGACCCCGACCTCCAGGCCGCACACCGGGCCGCGCCGTGGCTCGTCGTGTTCGACGACCACGAAATCGAGAACAACTGGGCCTCCGACACCCCCGCGCCAGAGGCGTTCCGCGCCCGCCGCGCCGCCGCGTTCCGGGCGTACTACGAGAACATGCCGCTGCGCCGCCGCTCCCTCCCCGAAGGCCCCGGCATGCAGCTCTACCGGCGGATCGGTGGGGACGGCTCGCGAACTTCCACATGCTCGACACCCGGCAGTTCCGCGACGACCAGGCCTGCGGCGACGGCTACAAGGACTGCCCCGCGGCCACCGACCCCACCCGCTCCATCACCGGCGACCGGCAGGAGGCCTGGCTCCTCGACGGCTTCCGCCGCTCCCGCGCACGCTGGGACATCATCGGCCAGCAGGTGTTCTTCGCCCAGCGCGACAACACCGAAAACTCCGACCCCGCCGACCACCCCTACCTCAAGATCAACCCGCACCTGCGCTTCTACAACGACCAGCGCGGCTACGTGATCACGAGGATCGGCAGAGGAGTTGAAAGCCGACTTCATGACCCTTCCCCACGTCCGGACGCCCGGCGCGGAGGCGTCGGTCAAGGCGACCTTCGTCATCGAGGACCGCGTCCCCGGCGTCCGGCAGACCCACCTGCGTCCCGTCGCCTCGGTGAAACGAGCGGCGCCGTCGGACGAGGAGATCATCCGCCGGACCGTCCAGAACGAGACCCAGCCCTGACGAGCTTTGGCCCCGACCCGACCCGGGCCGGACGGATCAGGGGAAGCCGAGGCCGGGACGTGCCGCCGGCAGGACGGCGCGTCCCGGCCTCGCGGCTCAGCGGTCGACGCGCGGGCTGGTGGCCTCGCCGGCGAGGATGTCGTTCAGGTCGTAGGCGACCGGCACCTCGAGCTGCTCGTACGTGCACGACTCCGGCGTCCGGTCGGGACGCCAGTTGCGGAAACGGGCGGTGTGCCGGATCCGGTCGCCCTCCATCCCCTCGTAGGCGACCTCGGCGACGAGCTCGGGACGCAGCGGAACCCAGCTGAGATCCTTCTTGCCGGTCCAGCGGGAGACGGCGCCGGGCAGGCGGTCGGCGGTCGCCTCGGTCTGGTCCGCCCACCCCGCCCACGGATGCTCGGAGACGTCCTCCAGCCGGTACGGTCGCAGCTCCTCGACGAGCTCGGCCCGGCGCTTCATCGAAAACGACGCCGCCACGCCCACGTGCTGCAGCCTGCCCGCCGCGTTGTACAGCCCGAGCAGCAGCGACCCCACGACGGGACCGGACTTGTGCCAGCGGAACCCCGCCACCACGCAGTCGCAGGTCCGCTCATGCTTGACCTTGAACAGGACGCGCTTGTCCGGTTCGTACACGGTGTCGCGCGGCTTGGCGACGACGCCGTCGAGACCCGCGCCCTCGAACTCGTCGAACCATCGCAGCGCCAGCTCGTAGGAGTCGGACGCCGGCGTCACGTGAATCGGGGCGTTCACCCGCGACAGCGCGTCGACCAGGCGCCGCCGCCGCTCGCCGAGCGGAACCCCCATCAGCGACTCGTCGCCGAGCGCCAGCAGGTCGAACGCGATGAACGACGCCGGAGTCCGCTCCGCCAGCAGCCTGATCCGCGACTCGGCCGGGTGGATGCGCTGCTGGAGCCCGTCGAAGTCGAGGCGCGTCCCCCTCGGCAGGACGATCTCCCCGTCCACCACGCACCGCTCGGGCAGCTCCCGCCGCACCGCCTCGACCAGTTCGGGGAAGTACCGGGTGAGCGGCCTCTCGCCGCGGCTGGACAGCTCCACCTCGTCGCCGTCGCGGAAGACGATGCAGCGGAAGCCGTCCCATTTCGGCTCGTACAGCAGGTCGCCCTTGGGCATCGTCTTCACGGCCTTGGCGAGCATCGGCCGCAACGGCGGGCTGACGGGCAGGTCCATGTCCCCATCCTGCGTCCTCGGACCGACAAAAGGACATCCCGGAGCCGCAAAGCGACCATTGGATACGCTGCAGGTCATGCGCCGTCTGCTCCCCGGCCCCCCCGCCGAGGGCATCGACCCGTACGACGCCTACGCCGACGCCCCGGGGCTCCGCGTCGGCATGGTGACGAGCGTCGACGGGTCCGCCACCGACGCCGAGGGCTGGACCGACGCGCTCGGCGGCGCCGCCGACTTCCGCGTCTTCCGGACGCTGCGCGCCCTCGCCGACGCCATCCTCGTCGGCGCCGGCACCGTCCGCACCGGACGCCTCGGCCCCGCCCGGCTGCGCGCCGACCTGCGCGCCCGCCGCGGCGGCCCGCCCGCCCCGATCGTCGTGGTGAGCCGCTCCCTCGACCTCGACTGGACGCTTCCGCTGTTCACCGAGGCGGAGACGCCGACCATCGTCGTCACCCGCCCCGGCGCCCGGGAGAAGGTGCCCGGCCATCTCCAGGTCGTCGAGGCGGGCACACAGGACGAGGTGGACCTGGCCTCGGCCGTCAGAACGCTCCGCGAAGACCTCGGATACGAGCGTCTCCTCTGTGAGGGCGGTCCCGCCCTGGCGGCGGCGCTGATCCGCGCGTCCCTCGTCGACGAACTGTGCCTCAACATCGCGCCGACCCTCGTCGGAGGCGCCCGCCACACCCGGCTCCTGGACGACCTGGGCGCCGAGGTCCCCCTCGACCTGGTGGCGCTGTACATGGACGAAGGCGTGCTGTTCACCCGTTACCGGCCGCGGACGTGAGCGCGCTCGCCGGCGGCGGCGTGCGCCTAGTGCGCCCGTTTCAGAACGATGAGGGAGCGGTCGGGAACCGTGAGAGCGGAGGCGGCCTTGGGACGGGGGCGGTCGCCGGTCAGGTCAGGGTCGGCGGTGTCGAGCGTGAACTCCCAGCGGTCGCCGTACTCCGGGCCGGGCAACGTGAATTCGAGGGGCTCGGCCCCCGCGTTGACGAGCAGCAGGAACGAGTCGTCGCGGACGCGGCGTCCCCGCGGGTCGGGCTCGGTGATCGCGTCGCCGTTGAGGTAGACGCCGAGCGACTTGGCGAAGCCGACGTTCCAGTCGTGGTCGGTCATGATCTCGCCCGCCGGGGTCAGCCACGCGATGTCGGCCTCGGCGCCGGCGCCCCTCCCGGTGAAGAAGCGGCGCCGCCGGAACACCGGGTGGTCACGGCGGAGCCGCGACAGGAAACGAACGAACTCCATGTCACCGGTGTCGTCCCAATGGACCCATGAGGTCTCGTTGTCCTGGCAGTAGGCGTTGTTGTTGCCGAGCTGGGTCCGGCCCAGTTCGTCGCCGTGGGAGAGCATCGGCACGCCCTGGGACAGGAAGAGCGTCGCCAGGAAGTTGCGGCGCTGGCGGGCGCGCAGTTCCAGGACGGCGGGATCGTCTGTGGGGCCCTCCACACCGCAGTTCCACGACCGGTTGTCGTCGGTGCCGTCGCGGTTGTCCTCGCCGTTGGCCTCGTTGTGCTTGTGGTCGTAGGAGACCAGGTCGGTGAGGGTGAACCCGTCGTGGCACGTCACGAAGTTGATGGACGCGAACGGGCGGCGCGCACTGTGCTCGTACAGGTCGGACGAACCGGTCAGCCGGGACGCGAACTCCGGCATCGTCGCGTACGAGCCGCGCCAGAAGTCGCGGACGGTGTCGCGGTACTTGCCGTTCCACTCCGTCCACAGCGGCGGGAAGTTGCCGACCTGGTAGCCGCCCTCGCCGACGTCCCACGGCTCGGCGATGAGCTTCACCTGGGAGACGACCGGGTCCTGCTGGACGAGGTCGAAGAA
>DATCLF010000258.1:0-5227 GCA_036564055.1 Spirillospora sp. | reverse complement strand
CTGTTCGACAAGACCGGGACCCTGACCAAGGGGGAGCCCGCCCTCATCGCCGTCGAACCCGCCGCCGGGGTGGACGCAGCCGGGGTGCTCGCGCTCGCCGCAGCCGCGGAGACGGAAAGCGAGCACCCCCTCGCCCGCGCGATCGTCCGCGCCGCACGGGAACGGGACCTGGACGTCCCCCGCGCCGCGGACTTCGGCTCCTCGCCCGCCCTCGGCGTCACCGCCACCGTCGCGGGCGGGCGGGTCCGGGTCGGCGGCCCGTCCCTGCTGGCCGAGGAGGGCGTGCGCGAACTCGACGTGGCGCAGCGCTGGCGCGCGGACGGCGCCATCATCCTGCACGTCCTGCGCGACGGGCGGGTGATCGGCGCGCTGAAGCTCGCCGACGAGATCCGTCCCGAGTCCCGGGAGGCCGTCGGAGCGCTGCGCCGCCGCGGGATCGAGGTCATCATGATCACCGGTGACGCCCGGGCGGTGGCCGAGTCGGTCGCCGCCGACCTCGGCGTCGGCCGCGTCTTCGCGGAGGTCCGTCCCGAGGACAAGGCGGCGGTGGTCAAGGCGCTTCAGGACGAGGGCAAGCACGTCGCGATGGTCGGCGACGGGGTCAACGACGCGCCCGCGCTGGCGCAGGCCGACGTCGGCGTGGCCATCGGCGCCGGCACCGACGTCGCGATCGGGTCCGCCGGGGTCATCCTGGCCGGG
Organism: Spirillospora sp.; assembly: GCA_036564055.1. GTDB lineage: Bacteria > Actinomycetota > Actinomycetes > Streptosporangiales > Streptosporangiaceae > Spirillospora. The sequence goes on along the minus strand of DATCLF010000258.1, from coordinate 4,528 downwards.
GACGACCCGCGTTCGGTGCTCGCCGTCATCGACCTGTCCCGGGCGGGCTACCGCAAGATGAAGCAGAACCTGTGGTGGGCCGCCGGGTACAACCTGATCTCCGTGCCGCTCGCCGCCGGGGTCCTCGCCTTCGCGGGCTTCGTCCTGCCGATGTCGGTCGCCGCGCTCCTGATGTCGCTGTCCACGGTGGTGGTCGCCCTCAACGCGCAGCTGCTGCGCAGGATCGATCTGCGTCCGCGTCCGGTCTGAGACGGACGCGGCCCGCCCCTCAGGGAGATCACCGGTCGTCGCTGCCCGGAGCGGTCCCGGGGTCCGGCCCGGCCTCGGGTCCCGTCTCCGGTTCCGGCCCGCTCGCCCGTTCGAGCGCCGCGTCGATGGCGGCGCTCAGGCCCGCGACGTCGAAGGGCCCCTCGTGGAGCGTCCCGTTGACGAAGAAGGTGGGGGTGCCGGACGCGCCGCTGCGCTCGCCCGCCTCCCTGTCGGACTCGACGCGGGCGATGTGCCGGTCCAGGTCGTCCCATATCCGCACGCCGAGCCGCTCCCCGTAGGCGTTCAGGTCGGCGTCGGTGAGCGCGAGCTGGTTCGCGAACAGCAGGTCGTGCATCTCCCAGAAGCGTCCCCGGTCGGCGGCGGCCTCCGACGCCACGGCCGACGACACCGCGTGGGGATGGACTTCGCGCAGCGGGAAGTGCCGGAAGACGAACCGCAGCCGGTCCCCGTACCGCTCCCGCACCTGTCTGATCGCTTCCACCGCGCGTCCGCAGTAGGGGCACTCGAAGTCCCCGTACTCGACGAGGGTCACGGGGGCGTCCTCGGGGCCGAGCACGTGGTCGCGGTCGGTGACCGGGGGAAGCGGTTCGAGTTCCTTCCCCGTCGTCTCCTCGTCCGGCGCGCCGGGCGGGGCGCACACGGCGCCGCGGTCCCAGGCCAGCCGGAAGACGAGCCACCCGATTCCGGCGGCCAGCAGCGACCCGGCCAGGATGCCGATCTTGGCTTCGCTCTGCATCGCGGGCTCGTCGGAGAACGCCAGGTCGGTGATGAACAGCGCCACGGTGAACCCGATGCCCGACACGGCCGCCCCGCCGAGGACCTGGCCCCACACGAGGTTGCCGGGCAGGCGGCCCCAGCCGAGCCGCAGCGGAAGCCACGTCCCGAGCGCGATGCCCGCGAACTTGCCGAGCACCAGGCCCGCCACGACGCCGAGCGTGATCGGTGACGTGGCCGCCTGCCGCAGGGTCTCGGCGGTCAGCACCACGCCCGCGTTGGCCGTGGCGAAGACCGGCACGATGATGTAGCTCGTCCACGGCAGCAGCCGCAGCTGGAGCCGTTCATTGATCGACACGGTCCGCCGGACGCTCTGCGTGGCGATGCGCTCCAGCTCGGGGCTCGGGTTGCGGGCCAGCGCCTGGACGGCCTCGCTCGCCGAGAGCAGCTTGTGCTCGGTCGGGGCGTAGACCGCCACCAGCATGCCGAGCAGCACGCCGGCCGCCGTCGGGTGGACGCCGCTCTCCAGCATCGCCGCCCACACGCCGATGCCGAGCGCGAAGTACGCGGGCGCCCGCCAGATCCGCAGCCAGCGCAGCGCCACGATCAGCCCGACCAGGACCGCCACGAGCAGCAGCGCCTTGACCGACACGTCCTCGGTGTAGAAGACCGCGACGACGAGGATCGCGAGGATGTCGTCGACCACCGTGAGAGTGAGCACGTACAGGCGCAGCGGCTCGGGACAGCGCGCACCGATGATCGACAGCAGGCCGAGCACGAACGCGGTGTCGCTCGCGACCGGGATGCCCCACCCGCCCGCGCCGGGACCTGCGGCGTTCACCGCGGTGTACACCAGCGCCGGCACCAGGATGCCGCCGGTGGCGGCCACGGCCGGGACCGCGACGAGCCGCCGGTCGCGCAGCTGCCCGATCCTGACCTGCTGGCTGATCTCCAGGCCGACGGCGAAGAAGAAGATCGTCATCAGGCCGTCGTTGACCCATTCCCGCACGTCCAGGGCGAAGTGCTGATCGCCGAGGCTGATGGAGAGCTCGGTGTTCCAGAACGCCTCGTAGGAGCCGCCGAAGAGGTTGGCCCACACCAGACCGGCCACCGTGGCGGCCAGCAGGACGGCCGTGCTGCCCGACTCGGTGGCCAGGAACGTGCGCAGCCCCGTCGGCAGGAACGGCACGGCCGCGGATCGCTCGGTCACATCCCGATGATTCCAGGGGGCCCGCCGTCGCGGTCGCCGCCACGCTGTGGCATCGGAGGCCGGGCCCCGCCCGGCCGCCGGCCGGCCGCTCGGCGACCTCGACGACGCGGAGACGCCCGGAACCGTGACCGGCGCTGACACGGGTGTGAAGCATCCGTGAAGCCGACGGGTGCTGCACTGACGCACCGATTGAGTCACTGGGGAGAGGAGCTTCGTGCGAACTGGAACGAGTGCGATCAAGAAGATCGGCGTCACAGTGGCAGCGGCCGCGGCGATGACGGGTGCCGGCGTCGTGGCCGGCGTCCCGGCGGCGCACGCCGACGGCGAATGGTGCAACAACTGGGTCTGCATCAAGACCTACGACACCGGCACCTACCTGGGGCGCGTCGAGCTGAGCGTCTGGTCGAGCAGCCTCGGTGGCACCGTCACCGGCAAGGTGTGGACGACCAACGGCTGGAGCGCAGAAACCAAGCGGGAGACGGTCGGCGCGTTCACCACCTACCGCGACTACGTCTACCCGCAGCGCCACTTCCCGGCCGGTACGCGGCTGTGCGGTGAGGGGCGGCTGAGTGGCCGGAGCGTCGGGCTGCCCTGCGTGACCATCACCAACTGAACGGTCGACCGCACGGCATCGGCCGAACGGTCTGACCCGTCCGAAGAGCGCCCGGCCCGTCACCCCGTCCGCGGGCCGGGCGCTCGGCCTGCCCGCACGGGGTTGGCCCACGCTCTCACGCGCCCCGGCAGGGGGTGCGCGTGGCGTCCAGGTCGTGGCTCTTCCTGAGTGAGTTGAAGTTCTGCGCGTTGGCCCGGTCGCAGAAGCTCCCGGGGTCCAGGTCGTACTCGACGTTGAAGACGGGCTTGCCCGCCGCGATCCACGCGTCGTAGCCGTGGCCGCCGGTCTGCTCGCCGGTGCATTCCCGCTTCGCCCAGCACTCCTCGTTGAGCGCCCAGTCGAAGTAGGGCCGAAGCGTCTCCAACTGCCTGATGTCGTTCTTCAGCCCGGCCGACAGGCCGCGCGCGTGCGCCTCGTTGGCAAGCCAGGCGTTGAATCTGAGCTGGTCGCCGGCGGTGAGCGGGAACCCCGTCCGGTCGCCGTCGTACCCGTCGACGTTGTCGAACTCGACGGCGTCGAAACCCTTGGCCCGGCACATGTCCATTCGCTCCCGCAGGATCGCGCCGAGCGTCCCGTCGTACCGGCGGATGTCGAGCCAGCGCTCGCCCTCCCACTCGTCCATCGGCTCGCCGAGGACGTCGGAGGGGAACCGTGCCGCGTCCGGCCGCCACTTCTCGTAGGTCCCGGCGCTGATGTAGCACACCACGATGCGGCCGGGACGGGTGGCGTGCAGCCGCTCCACGGTCGCGGCCGTGGCCTCGAAGCCGTCGATGTCGTACATGCCGACGTCCAGGAACGGCTCGGTGGGCACCGACTCCAGACGCCACTCCCAGCTCGTCACCGGAGCCGGGTGCCGGCAGCCGCGGCAGGGGACCGGGGCGGGAAGCCCGGCGGCCGTCACCCGCGTCCCCGGCCGTCGTTGCGGCGGCTCCCCGCGTAACGCGACGGTCAGCGCGGTGACGAGCACGGCCGTCGCGACGACGGCGGCGGACACGGTGAGGGCGGTCATGGTGAGGCCGGACACGGTGAGCGGGAGCGGTCGGCGCACGGGCGGGGTCCCTTCGCTGCTGTCGGCGTCCGGTACCGGACGCGTCGTCCGGTCAGAGTCGCTCAGTCAAATCAGCCCACCTTCGCCGCCGTGCCACAGGCTTCGCAAGCCCCGGCGCGGACGGGCTTCGCGGCCGCGGCCGGACCCTGACGACACCGTGGGTCGGGCGTGAAGAGGCAGGTCAGACGGTCGAACGATTCCAAAGTGACCCTTGACACGAAGCGTGGGGAAGGTCACGGTGTACTCCATTAACTGACGCATCAGTCAAACAACCGGAAACGGGAGAGTCGATGAAGACCACCAAGTTGCTCGCCATGGTCTCGGCGGCGGGCCTCGCCGTGGCGTTGAGCTCCTGCGGCGGCGGCTCGGGCGAATCCAGCTCGTCGCTGACGGTGACCATGTGGGGCGGTGCGGCCCAGGCCGCGCATGTCGACTCCTACTTCACCCCGTGGGCGAAGAGCAAGGGCATCACCATCAGGCAGGACTCCCCGACCGACTACGCCAAGATCAAGGCGCAGGTGGAGTCCGGGAAGGTCACCTGGGGGCCGACGGAGGTGGAGCCGAACTTCGCCAACACCGCCTGCAAGGGGGGCCTGCTGGAGAAACTGCCGCAGGACGTCCTCGACAAGGCCAAGGCGAGCGGCATCCCCGACGAGCAGGTCAACCCGTGCGC
>DATCLF010000257.1:0-1519 GCA_036564055.1 Spirillospora sp. | reverse complement strand
GCCCGAGATCCCGTCGACGCCGCCCACCGGCGGCGGTGGCGGCGGCGGTTACGACGATGACGGTCCCGGCGGCGGCGCCGGCGGCGGCTCCGGTGGGGGCGGCGGCTCCGGTGGCGGCGCCGGCGGCGGAGGCGGCGACTGAGCCGGGGCCGGCCCGGTCTCCGATGTGCGGTGGCCCACTGGGTCGGTCATCGCCGGTGCGCCGGGCTCTGAGTAGGCTCGTTATTTATGAAGGAGCCGCGGATCCTGTTCGTCCACGCCCATCCGGACGACGAGTCCATCGGGACCGGGGCGACGATGGCCAAGTACGCCGCCGAGGGCGCCCACGTCTGCCTGGTCACGTGCACGCTGGGTGAGGAGGGGGAGGTCATCCCCGAGGAGCTGCGTCACCTGGCGTCCGACAAGGAAGACCGTCTCGGTGAGTACAGGATCGGGGAACTGGCCGAGGCGTGCGCGGCCCTCGGCGTGCGGGACCACCGTTTTCTCGGCGGTCCCGGGCGCTGGCGCGACTCCGGAATGATGGGCGCGGCGACCAACGACGACCCCCGCTGCTTCTGGAGGGCCGACGTCGACACCGCCGCGCGGGACCTCGTCCCCGTCATCCGGGAGGTCCGACCGCACGTGATCGTCACCTATGACGAGCGCGGCAACTACGGGCACCCCGACCACATCCAGGCGCACCGCGTCACGTGGCGCGCCTACGAGCTGGCGGCCGACCCCGCCTACGAGGACGGCAACGAGCCGTGGCGCGCACCCAAGGTGTACGCCTACGGCACCCCGCGGACCGTCCTGGCCCGCGCGATCGCGGTGATGCGGGAGGCGAAGCTGCCGTTCGCCCGCGTCGCCGGGCTCGACGAGCTCGGCTCCGGCGTCCCCGACGGCCAGGTCACCTCCGTGGTGGACGCCCGCGCCCACCTGCCCGCCAAGATCGCCGCCCTGCGCGCCCACCGCACGCAGATCACCGTGGCGCCCGACGAGGTCGGGCCGTTCTTCGCGCTGTCGAACAACCTCGGCCAGCAGGCGTTCGGCACCGAGTACTACATCCTGCAGGCCGGTGAGCTCGGGCCGCTCGGTCCCGGGCGCCGCGAGCAGGACCTGTTCGCCGGCCTGACGGACGAATCCGGCTGACGCGCGGCCCTCGTCTCCGGTCGGGCGGAGCCGTACCGGCGTCCCCGGTACGCTGACGGGCGTGGACAAGGACGACGAGACCCGCGTGCGCCTGGCGAAGAACGGGGCGGACAACGGGTCCGCGGCGGGCGGCGCCGGCGCGGCTCACGCCCCGGGCGCCCCGCACGGCGCGAATCCCGACGAGGCGTTCGTGTCCGCCGCCGCGTACACGGCCCTTGCGCTGCTCGGCGCGGTGGTCGGGGTGGTCGGCTCGTTCGTCCAGGGGTGGACGGTCGGGCGGGTCCCGGTCGCCGCGATCGTGCTCGTGGTGCTGGTCTTCCTCATGTCCCGGCTGGGCGGTCACGGCATGGGCGGGCGGCTCGGCGCGCTGCTCCCCACCGTCATGTGGACG
>DATCLF010000256.1:0-3555 GCA_036564055.1 Spirillospora sp. | reverse complement strand
TCCAGGAAGAGCACGTTCTGGCCGAGCAGGTCCCGCCAGAACTCCTTCAGCCGGGGATCGGCCGCGTGGTAGGAGCCCTCGGGGATGATGAAGTACACGTCGTAGCGGGTCCGCAGCTCCCGCACGATCTCCCGCACCGGGATGTCCTCCGCCACCCGGTCGCCGATGACCTTCTCGATCTCGCGGCGCTTGACGACCGGGTACGCCAGCTCGTCGCCGATCATGAACAGGTAGCCGCGACGGCCCCGCTTCTCGAAGCAGTCGATGGAGGTGTGCCGGGCCATGAAGTACATGGCCAGCTCATAGGACTCCATCATCTGGCCGCCGCCTCCGCCCTCCAGCAGGATCCTGCCCAGGTCGTCGTCCATGCGGTTGTCGGACTCGAACTGCCCCACCTGCAGCGGCGCCCGGTCGCAGGTGGCGTCGCCGATCGCGCCGAACAGGATGTGCGGGTGCTCGACGTACCCCTTGCGCAGCAGCAGGCCGAGCAGGTCGGGCAGCTTGGTCTGCAGCGTCCGCGGCACGTTCCCCATCGACCCGGTCACGTCGAACAGCACGGCGATCGCGAGCGCCTCGGGGTGGTCGGCGGAGTCGCGGCTCTCCCGGACGGTCACGCCGTGCGGATCGAGCTTGGGGTGGACGGTGGTGGCGCCGCCGTCGGAGTAGGCGAACGCGCTGGCGCCGGTGGCCGCGCGGTAGCTGGCGCGGGCGGCGTAGACGTCGGTGGACCAGTGTCCGCTTCCCATGTCGTTGTCTCCTTTCCGAGACGTGGGTCGATGCGGTGGGGGAATCGGTGGGGGGACGGACGGGATCAGCGTCGGGCGGGCATGTGGAACGGGCGGAAGCGGCGCGGGCCGTAGAGCCGTTCCAGCAGCTCGTCGAGTTCGGACAGCAGGTGCCAGGCGTCCGCGGGGCGCCGGTTCGCCGCGGGCAGCGTGCACCCGCGGGCGAAGAGGCGCAGGGCCCTGGGCGCCCGGTCGCCCATGAGGCGCGTCATGCACCGGGTGGCCATGAAGACGTCGGTGGCCGGGCTCGCCGGGAGCCGCTGCGGGACCTCGGGCGGGTACATGTCGGCGTACCGGTCGACCATCGCGGGCACCCGGCCGGACGGCCACGCCCCGTCGTGGCCGTCCGGGGCAGTGACGGAGTGGCACCAGCCGACCAGGACGAGCCCGTGATCCTCCGGGTGGATCATCACGTGGTCGGGCAGGACCGCGCCGTGCAGGACGCCCGTGCGGTGCGCGAACCCGATGCCGACCAGGAGGCGCCGCCACATCCAGGCCGCGTCGCGCGGGTCGAGCCCGTCCGGGTACGCCTCCTCGACCGCGCTCAGGGTGTGGAACCCCTCCAGCGCGGCGATCGCGTTGACCTGCCGCCTCTTCCCGGTGGAGGCGTCCACGTGCCGGAACGACTCGACCAGGCGGGGGACGTAGGCCCGGAACTTCGGGTCGCCGGTCCGCAGCCGCCGCAGCGCCTCCGCCTCCCGTTCGACGAGGTCGTTGTCGCGCGGGTCGCGCGGCATCTTCAGCAGGACGTCCGGGGCCGCCGTCGGCGCCGTCTCCGTGCGCGCGGGATACAGCGCGGCGAGGTCGCCCTTGATCGGGTCGCCGTCGAGGCGGTACGCGTGGCGCCGGGTCCTGATGAGCGTCGTGTTCCGTGTCGCGTCGTCGCAGTCGCGGTTGTAGTCGCGCCACAGCGCGTTGAGCCGGGCGAACGCCGCACCGGTGGGGCGGCCCGTCGCGTCCGGGTGGACGAGCCGGGCGAGCCTGCGGTACCGCCGCGCGGCCTCGTCCGCGTCGTCGCCGAACAGGTCCCGGGGCGTGCGGGCCCGGTCGAGCCGGGCGAGGGCCTCGTCGAGGTCGGAGGGCGCCGCGCTCATCGGACCTCCTCCTCGCGGCTCGGCCGCAGCAGCGGGGGGTGCAGGAGGCGGGCGTCGCCGGCCCGGTACAGCCGGGGCTTCGGGCCGCCCCGCCGTCCCGCCCGGTCGGCCGTCGTGCCCGTGCTCTCGACGAAGCCGGGCACCGACAGCACCTTGCGGTGGAAGTTGCCGGCGTGCAGCTCCTCGCCCCACACCGCCTCGTAGACCGCGCGCAGCTCGGGGATCGTGAACTCGGGCCCGCAGAAGGCCGTGGCGAGCGGGGTGTACTCCAGCTTCGCGCGGGCCCGCTCCAGCCCGTCCGACAGGATGCGCGCGTGGTCGAACGCCAGGCGGCGCGTGGTGCCCGGACGCTGGTCGCCGGACTCGGTCAGGCCGAGCGCGTCCACCGGGACCCACGCCGCCTCGGCCGCGTCGCCGCCGGCCTCCGGGTCGGGCAGCTCCGGCGCGAACGCCAGGTAGGCGACGGAGATGACGCGCATGCGCGGGTCCCGGCCGGGAGAACCGTAGGTGGCGAGCTGCTCCAGATGGACGCGGCCGAGGACCCCTCCCTCGGCGCTGAGGCCGGTCTCCTCGGCCAGCTCCCGGACGGCCGCGTCCGGCAGGTCCTCGGCGTCGGAGCCCTGGAGCGGCCCGCCGGCCTGGACGAACCCGCCGGGGAGCGCCCACATCCCCGCGAACGGCGGCCCTCCGCGCCTGACCAGCAGGACGTGCAGTGCGCCGTCGCGGATCGTGAGCGCCACCACGTCCACCGTGACGGCGACCGGGTCGTAGTCGCGCGGGTCGTAGCTCGCGAGGAAGTCGCTCTCGTCGCGCGCCGGGTCCGGGGTCATCCGCGTCTCCTTGTTGCTCTCACTCTGAGATATTCTCAATCTGAGTTCATCTCACTGTGAGAACAACATAGACGACCGAGGGGCGGTGTGTCCAGACCCGAGCTGCGGCGAAATCTGAGTGCGGCGGCGAGATGAGTGCGGCGGCGAAATGAGCGAGGGCGCCGCTCCCTCGCGGGGGGCGCCCTCGGAAGGCCTCGCCTCAGCGGCGGTGGCGTCCGCCGTCCGGCGGTCCGTCGTACTCGCCGTGACGGGGACGACGTCTCTCGGGCGGGCCCTGGTCGTAGGGGTCCGGCTCGTAGCCGGGGCCATAGGGGGACCTGTACCGCTCGGAGCTGTACCTGCCGAGCTCGTGAGAACCCGTCCCGTACGCCTCGGGGACGGAAGACTCCGGGGCGTCGTGGCGGTGACCGTAGGGCTCCCGGCCGTAGTCGTGGGATCCGTAGCGGTCCGCCTCGCCGGGACCGGACCCGGACGGCTCGTACGGGGCCGGAGCGTACGGGCCGGTCGGGTACCGCGCCGGGGGGCGCGGGCCGGCCTCGGCCGGGGCTCCGGCGTGCGGATCGCCCGGCGCCGCGAACTGGCCGCTGGGCTGCCGCTCGGCCGTGTACCGGCCCGTCGGGTAGGGCGTTTCCGGGGCGGGCGTTCTCGGCCGCACGTCCATCGGCGGATCCGTCGCGGTCCGGTTCGGGTCGTCGTCGGTCGGGGCGGGCAGGAGCGCGCCCGGAGGCGGGGCGTCGAGCCGGACGGCGGGACGTTCCGGCGGCGGCTCGTCCAGCAGCAGCTTCATCTGGCTCTTGCGAAGCCCGTAGACGAGGTAGAGCACCAGGCCGGCCGCCATCCAGATCC